>DGUD01000014.1 GCA_002393865.1 Treponema sp. UBA4319 | reverse complement strand
CGCAGATTGCCTTTATACTGATGTATGGGTTTCTATGGGCGAAGAGGCACTCAAGGACGAGCGCGTCAAGCTGCTCAAGCCGTTCCAGGTAAACAAGGATCTGATGGCTGAGACCGGCAAGCCGTCCACCATATTCCTGCACTGCCTTCCGGCCGTCATGGGTCAGGAGGTAACGGAGGATGTCTTCGAAAGCGCCGCCAGCAAGGTATGGGACGAGGCCGAAAACCGCAAGCACACAATAAAGGCTATACTGTTAGCCCTTATAAAATAAACCGAACCCAAGGAAGGACTGTATGAAAAAACTTTTGCTTGTACTGATGTTGGCAGCTGGTTTTGTGGCATCTGCGCTCGCGCAGGATGCGGCAAAAACACCTGTATGGAATCATGGCGACAACGTGTCGGACATCACCTACCGCAATGTCGTCATCTACAGGGTCTACAACCAGCAGGACGCCTACATCGTGCAGTATGCTAAGGAAGGGACTGCCATCGGCACGGTCGCAATCCCCAAGAAATGGGCGCTGCAGGGCAAGGATCAGTCCAGGAAGCTCTTCTTCCGCGAGAAGGACAAGGGACTCCCCTCCTACATGTCCGTGTTCTACAAGAACGGCGAATTCTACAAGGCAATCCTCACGCTGTCCTACAGCCGCAACGACCCCATCTGGGCAGTGGCTCCGAACGGCATGCAGGTCAATGCCGACATAGACACGCTTGACATCGAGTACTAAAGAAGCTTCCGCACCGAGGGGACGGTCATATACGCAGCGTGGCAGCCGGTAGCCGCCGCACTGCACATCCGGCTCCGCAGGATACGGGCAGAACGGGGGGAACACCCCCACAAAGGCAGGAATTCTTCATTCCATGCCTTTTTTTTTCACATTTGAGGAAGTCCCAAAAGCCCGGCTGCTCTTGGTTCCCCTCAAAATTCACCTCAAGCACCGCGATGAGACAGCCCTCCCCCCGGAAAGCCTGTGCCTTCCGCCTTGGAAAAATACATGCCGTATTGCAGGCGAAGCATCAAAGCGGTTCTTGCACGCCTGCCCCAAAACGAGCGACTTTTGGAGCAGGCTTATTTCTCAAAGGAACAGACAATGCAGGTTCTGACAAAAGAGCAGACGGACGCATTCGCGTCGTTTATCGGCAGCCACGACACATTCCTCATCGCCGGGCACAAGGAGCCGGACGGAGACTGCGTGTCCAGCTGCCTCGGCATATCGTACATCCTCCGCCATTTCGGAAAGCCGGCCTTCCTGCTGAACGCCGGGCCGTTCAAGCGGACGGAGATACGGAGCTTTGCCCCCCTGTTCAAGGCCGAGACACCTTTCATGCTGCAGAAAGAGCGGGAGCGCTGCGGGCTCATCATCGCGGACTGCTCCGAAATCTCCCGCCTCGGAGACATCGAAGGCGACCTGAAAGGCTTCGACACATTCATCATCGACCACCATAAGACGGCCGATGCGGGCGGCGCAAACACCATCATCGACGCGAGCTCCCCCGCCGCGGCGCTCATCGTGCAGCAGCTCTACGAGGCGCTCGTGGGCAAACCGGACGCAGAGAAGGCGCGGACGCTGTTCTTCGGCATGGCGACAGACACCGGCTTCTTCCGCTACCTGAACGAGCGCGACGCCGAGGTTTTCCGCAGCGCGGCACGGCTCGTGGAGGCCGGCACAAACCCGCGTGACATCTACCAGGACATGACCGGGGGCAAGGCATGGAACACCAGGAAGCTGCTCGGCATCATGCTCGGACGGGCTGAGCGTCACTTCAACGGCAGGCTCGCCGTCACATACGAGACGCAGGAAGACACCAAAAAGTACGGGCAGGAAGGGCGCGACAGCGACGCGCTCTATACGCTCATGCTCGCGACGGAAGGCATAGAGGCGGTGCTTTTTGTGCGGCAGGAGAACGAGCACAGCTGCACGCTCGGCCTCCGCTCCATCGGCGACATAGACGTCAGCAAGGTCGCATCCCAGTTCGGGGGCGGTGGGCACAAGAATGCCTCCGGCGCAAGCACGGAAGGAAAAATCGAGACGCTCATCCCCGCAATCCTCAAGGAATTCGCAAAGGTTCTCTGATGCCGTCCCCGCGCCGGGTTCCGCGCATACGCGCCCCGTATGCCGGGCAGCCCGCGCGTCTCCCCCTGCGCTCTCCTTCCCGCCCGGACAAGGACAGGGCGCAGCCCTGCAAGAATTGCAAGAACACAAAGAAGATTCGGCAAGCATTCCGCAAGGAATAAAAGATTTTCAAAAGAATCAGAAAGTATTATACAAGAATCACAAGAAATTTAAAAGAAAATAAAAGATTTTTGCAAGATTCCTAAAACTATAAAAAGAAAAGTCTTTTTCTCACAAGCCTCAAACCCTACAAAGTATAAAAAAAAAGCGGTTTTATTACAGAAAAGAAAAAAAATTCGCTATTTTAAAAACTTGGCATATTTTATGCATATCATCTTAAAGGAAGAGCGAACGCCGCTTCCCGCGGGCCGCAGGCAAAGCGGCCCGGCACGCCGTCCCCTCCACATCCAAGGGGCGGCACCACTGAGCCAGCCTCAGAAGCAAGAGACTTTTGAGGCGGCTCCATTACAGAAAGAGAGCAACGGAGGTTTTTATGGAAGAACTGGAACACATCGCCAGGATGGTCTCAGCAGGGCTTATGACAGACAAAGAGGGAACGAACGAAATTCTCAAAGTTCTCTATACACATAAAGCGCGCTTCGGGCTGGGGAGGCTCGATCTTGACGCGCTGCATGATTTTCTCCTGCACGAGCATGCAAAGCTCAGGAGGCTGCTCGTCCTGTACCGCACGGAGAGCGGCTTCTCATTCTCCGGCTTCCTGTATTCCAGCATACAGCGCTCCCTGCGCATCTGGCGCAAACGGAGCGCACGCGCGGCAGCGACGGAAGAAAGCGCGGCGCAGCAGCACTGCCTGGCCTACGAGGAGAGCGAATACCGCTACCGGCAGGAAGAATTCGCCAGCTGCTGCGAGCCCCAGGCGGCCTTTGACAGCGGGCTGCACCGCCACAGCCAGGAGGCACGGCAATCCGCCCCGCTCCGCACGCAGACATTCCGCTACAACGAAAAGGCCGACAAGCTAAGGAAGGCTGCCTGCCTCATCCTTGCGCTCAAGTCGAGCTACTACCTTGACTACGACATCATCAAAAAGGTAAGCAAAATGACGGGCATCGCGGAAAAGAAGCTCGCCTCTATGGTAGAAGAAATCAACGAGGGCATGCGGCACAAGATTATCAAGCACGAGCGCTGCGTAAGGAGCAGGGATACGGCATTCTTCTTCCACCGGAAATACCGGCGGGAATGCAGCAAGCTCGACAGCGGCAGCCCGCTTTCCCGCAAGACCGCGCAGAAATACGAAAAGCAGACCGCGCTCTGGGAGTCGCGGAACGAGCAGCTCAAGACGCCGCTGTACAGCGCAGTCCCGTCAAACCGGGCGGTAGCACGGATACTCAACATAGACGACAGGAAAGTCGCCTCCATCCTGCAGAAGGCGCGGAGCACGCTCCTTGAGAGCGGCGCCCTGAGCGAGGACTAGGGAGCCGGCCTTCAGCACGAGAAGAAGCATGCCGAAGCCGCGGACAAAACCACTGCATCAGGAGGGGAAGCAAGGCCGCATCAAAAGCCGGGTGCGGTCAGGAACGGGCTCATGGACACAAGCGCTCAGAAACGCTATCATGGGGGCATGAAAATATACTTGGCGACAGGAAACCTGAACAAGAAGCGGGAGATGCAGGAAATCTTCCCCATGCACAGCATCGTCACCCCGAAAGACGAAGGCATCAGCTTTGACCCGGAGGAAAACGGCAGCACGTTCTACGAGAACAGCCTCATAAAGGCAAAGGCGCTCTGGGAGCTGGTGCACTGCCCCGTCATCGCGGACGATTCCGGCATCTGCGTGGATGCGCTGGGCGGAGCCCCCGGTATCTATTCCGCCCGCTACGCCGGGCAGGAGCATGTGCAGGGGCTGCCGGACGGAAAGAAAATCCCGCAGGAAGAGCAGAACCGCCTGCTCATCGCGCAGCTGGACGCGGCGCTGGCGGCAGGCGCGGACATAGAGGGGGGCAAGGCCCGCGGGCTGTTCAAATATGGCCCCCGGAGCTCCCACTACACCTGCGCGATGGTGTTCTATGCCGGCAACGACCGTCTTTTCGTGGCGCAGGAGACTATGGAAGGCTCCATCATCGCAGACATACAGGATGCCCGCGGTTCCGGCGGATTCGGCTACGACCCGCTTTTCCTGCTGCCCGACGGGCTCAGGACGGCCGCGGAGCTGAGCGCCGCGCAGAAAAACGCCATCTCACACCGAGGCAAGGCGGCGCGCATCATACAGCGCATCGTGGAGCAGCAGGCCGGGAGCGACGGCTGAGGCAGTCACAGCTGCCGCCGTGCAAGCACTATTTCCTTGGAATACAGCAAAATAGCAGAAAACAAAAGGCAGCGGCGGGCATACTGCCGCCGGAACAGCCGCCGGCGGAAAAAAATTAGCAAAAAAAATATTTTTTTTTGCTAAAGTCCGGCGGTACCACGTCCGATATACTATTATGAACGACCATGGTTGCTCAACTTCGAAGAAGATAACGGCCAGGGAGTTCATTGTAAAAGATTGCAGATGTAGCCTTGTAATGCAGATGTAATCTTTTACAAGTCAGGCAGAAAGGAATCCGCCTGCATATACAATTTTCCACGGAGGAAAAATTATGGTCATCAACCACAACATGTCAGCAATGTTCGCCAACCGTTCTCTGGGAGTCACCAATGTCTCTCTCCAGAAGGATATGGAAAAGCTTTCTTCAGGCGAGAAGATTAACCGCGCAGGCGATGACGCTTCAGGACTTGCAGTGTCTGAGAAGATGCGTTCTCAGATCCGCGGTCTGAACAGGGCTTCACGGAACGCAGCCGATGGTATCAGCTTCATCCAGACGACCGAAGGTTATCTGCAGGAGACCACCGATATCATCCAGCGCATCCGCGAGCTTGCAGTACAGAGCTCAAACGGCATCTACACCGACGAGGATCGCGAGATGATCCAGGTTGAGGTGAGCTCATTGATTGCTGAAGTCGACCGCATTGCATCTACAGCACAGTTCAATGGTCTGAACATGCTGACCGGACGCTATGCACGCCCGACTGGTGAGAACAGCGTGACTGCTTCTATGTGGCTCCACATCGGCGCAAACATGGATCAGCGCTCACAGGTTTTCATCGGCACAATGACAGCCGCAGCTCTCGGAGTCCGCAACGTCGGTACTGAAGAGATCCTGACACTTGCTACACCGGACGATGCCAACCGCGCAATCGGCACACTTGATGAGGCTCTCAAGAGAATCAACAAGCAGCGTGCTGATCTTGGTGCATACCAGAACCGCCTTGAATTCACGGTCAAGGGTCTTGACGTTGCAGCCGAGAACACTCAGGCTTCAGAGTCTCGCATCCGCGATACCGATATGGCTTCACAGATGGTTCAGTTCACCAAGAACCAGATTCTCACACAGTCAGGCACTGCTATGCTGGCTCAGGCCAACTCCCAGTCACAGACGGTCTTGTCTTTGTTGAGATAATGTAGTATACTATCAAGCAGGAAGGGGGATGAAAATTCCCCTTCTGCTTGGTTGCGCGGGAAGATTTAAAATCTAACTCCTTATTCTGCTTATAAATCCGACCGTTTTCGCACAAAGCATCTTATCCTGTGTTAGACGGGATATATGTTCTTTGAAAAGGGTTCTCCATGTTGTTTGCAAACAGCATAGACGGTTGCTGGCGTGTATTGCGCATGCAAGCAACAATTTCTGCTGTACAGGTCTAAACGTCTGCCAGGGGCGCAAAACTGGCAGATGCCTATACAAACAGACGTAAAGCATGAAGCTTTATGGTATATGAACACGGAGGACAATAGTATGGTAATTAATCACAACATGAGCTCAATGTTTGCAAACCGCACATTGGGGCTGAACAACGCAGAGCTGCAGAATTCTATCGCAAAGCTTAGCTCAGGAGAAAGAATCAACCGCGCAGGTGATGATGCTTCCGGGCTGGCCGTATCTGAGAAGATGCGCGCGCAGATTCGCGGTTTGAACCAGGCTAACAGGAACACGCAGAATGGAATTTCTTTCATTCAGACAACCGAAGGTTACCTGCAGGAGACTACAGACATCCTTCAGCGTGTCCGCGAGCTTTCCGTCCAGTCAGCAAACGGTATCTACACAGACGAGGACCGTATGCAGATTCAGGTGGAAGTTTCCCAGCTTGTTGCTGAAGTAGACCGCATTGCTTCACAGGCTCAGTTCAACGGCATGAACATGCTGACTGGACGCTTTGCCCGTGAATCTCTTTCCAACCAGGTCATGACGTTCCAGGTTGGAGCAAATATGGATCAGCGTGTGACCGCGTATGTGGGGACGATGACCGCACAGGCTCTCGGACTGAGAGGTATCCAGGGCACTGACGACAAGATCAGCATCTCTACACCGGATTCCGCAAACGTTGCTATCGGCACAATCGATGCAGCACTGAAGCTCGTGAACAAGCAGCGTGCTGACCTCGGCGCATACCAGAACCGCCTTGAACTGACTTCAAAGGGTCTTGGTGTCGCAGCAGAGAACACCCAGGCGTCTGAGTCACGCATCCGCGATACGGATATGGCTTCTCAGATGGTTGAGTACACAAAGAACTCAATCCTGGCACAGTCTGGCACTGCAATGCTTGCACAGGCAAACAGCCAGTCACAGAATGTTCTGGCATTGCTCAGGTAGTAAAAAAGTGCGTAGTTTGACCAAGAGATCCCTGGATGTCATCTTTTGACAAATTACGCAGAAAAGTCAGGGAGGGGGTGCGCCCCCCTTCCCTCCTTTTCGATTCAGGAGGAGCGTCCATGAATACAATCAGTATGATTGGGCAGAGAATGACCACGGAAGGTCGTTATCACGATGTCAATACGGTGAAACCGCTCAAAAAGGTCAGCTCAAGCGGGGATGCGACAATGAACTGGAGCAAATTCCCCAAGAGCGCAGCCGAAGTAGCGGAGAAACTTGCTCAGAATCTCGCCGATACAAAGGCCGATATTGAAGAAATTCAGAAGATGGCCGATATGGTGATGAGTCATTCGCTGCAGTTTTCGGTAAACAAAGAGCTCGGTCAAGTGGTTATCAAAGTCGTGGATCCGTCCACGAACAAGGTAATCAGGGAGATTCCGTCCGAAGACATGCAGAACATAAAGGCTCGTCTCAAGGATGCCATCGGTCTGATTTTTGACGAAGTCATCTGACAGGCTGCGCTGTCCGCCAGACAGCGTAGTCTCATTTTTTCAACAGGATGCGAAAGGGGACTATGGCCGACGGAATTAGCATACCCGGTGTCTCAAACAAATATGGGACGAACGAGACCATCAAGGCACTCATGGAGCTGGAGCGCAAACCGCTTGTGCGCGAACAGGAGCAGCTTGAGAAATATCAGGAGCAGCAAAGCGCATGGCGTAATGTAAGCCAGAAGATGAGTTCCCTCAGGGAAAGCGTCAAGACGCTGTATTCCTTTGACAACCCCTTCAACAACAAGCTCACAGAATCCTCGGACGAGAACGCGATTACCGCCGATGCGGCTCGGAGCGCGGAGTACGGCTCGTTCAATATAGATGTCATAAAGCCGGCGACGGCAGACCGCTTCCTGAGCGGCTCAATCTCAAAGAATTTCAGGGTCGAAGAAGGAAAATATACCTTTGGAGTCGGCACCCAGACCATAACGATAAACTGGAAAGGCGGAAAAATCGCCGACTTCATAACAGCCGTCAACAAGCGCGGCAATAAGCTCATAAAAGCAAGCCTTATCGGCGTCAGCTCAAACAAAAAATCAGTCCTCATCGAAAGCCTCAAGACCGGGGCAGAGAACCGCCTCGTGCTGCAGGACATGGCGCTGGAGCTCGCGAAAAGCATAGACATGGTCGGCGAGGCAAAGGCAGAGACCTCCCCGCTGAGCTCGAACACAGCAGATTATATGGCGCCGGAGACAAACGACCTCCAGCCGCAGGCAAACATGCCGGAACTTTCTGTGGACGGCGTGACATCTGACGGCAGCACAATCACCATCCCTGCCCGCGGGGGCGCAGACATCCCCCTGCCGCAGGGGATTACGGAAGGCACCCAGCGCGTGACATTCACCTTTGCCACAGAGGACACGGAGGATATCACCGCCGCGGTCAATGCCCAGCTGCTTGAGCCGAGCCTGCCGTCTCCCGGCAGCGTCGATTTCCGGGGGCTTACCGTCTCCAACGAGCAGAGCGACACATTGCTCGCAAAGCCTGCCGACGCAGCCGCCGAGCCAGTCCAGCCGGTCAACGACGATACCCGCTTCATCGCCATCAGAAACGAAGACGGCACCGAGACCGAGGTTGACATACAGGACTTCCCTGTTGACGAGGAGACCGGACTGCGCAAGGTGACGCTCTCGCTGGAAGACTACCCCGGTGCGACGAGCCTTATCATCAGGAACAACAACACCGGCAAACAGATAACGATGTCCGTCCCGGAGACTTACGACGCCTCAAAAACGCAGGGATTTGAGCCGGTACACGCCGTATCCACCGCCGACGACGCGGTATTCAAATACGAGGGCATCACCCTTACCCGCCCCTCCAACGACGTGGATGATGTCGTCCCGAACGTGACGCTGCACCTGCACAACAAGACGGAAAAGACGGCAACGCTCAAGGTCATGCCGGACACAGAGAACGCAAAGAACGCGCTCATCACATTCGTCGGCAAATACAACCAGGTGATCGCCGAGATAAATGTGCTCACGACAAACAAGCCGGAAGTCATCTCCGAGCTGGATTACCTTTCGGATGACGAGCGGGAGGCACAGGAGAAAAAGCTGGGGCTCTTTATGGGGGACTTCTCGCTCACCAACGGAAAATCATCCCTGCAGCAGACGGTCTCCGCAAACTACCGCTTTGCGGACGAGGCCGAAATCACCATGCTGAACCAAATCGGCATATCCACGAACGCAAGCAGCGGCACAGGGGGCTACAGCGCCTCCCAGATGCGCGGCTACCTTGAGGTGGAGGAGAAGACGCTGGACGCCATGCTGGAGACAAAGCTGGAGGACATAAAGAATCTCTTCGGCTATGACAGCGACGGCGACCTCATCATAGACAACGGGCTCGGCTACAGGCTGGACAAGCAGATTAGCTCATGGACACAGTCCGGGGGCATCATATCCACAAAGACAGCGACGCTGGACAAGCAGATAAAATCTTCCAACACAAAGATATCAAAGCTTGAGTCCCAGCTTGACGCAAAAGAAAGCGAGCTCAAGGCAAAATATGCCGGCATGGAAAGTTCTCTGAACAGCCTTGAAAAACAGCAGTCTTCCATAGAGAATTTTTCGCGCCAGCAAAGCAACAACAAGAACTGACGGGGGATATAATGCTGCTTAAGATAAACGGACAGCCAGTAGACGTGACGCTTGAGAATGAGAAGAGTGTCGGCGACGTCTTAAAATCATTTGAAAGCGAAGCGGCGAAAAACGACGCGACAACCGTGGCCATACGGCTCAACGGCAAGGATATATCTGCGGAGCAGTTCGACGCGGCTGCGGCGACACCGCTCAGCGATAGCACGGAAATCGACTTGCATGTTGTCTCAAAACGTGATATCGTAGATTCATTCAAAACCATTGCGGCGGAATTCAACAGGCTGACAGAACAGCTGAACGACGTTCCGGTGCAGCTGCAGAGTGGAAAAGACAAAGAGGCTTCGGAGACCATCGCCTCGCTCGCGACGGAAGTCGATGCTTTCTGCCACACGGCGGCGCTGAGCGCGCTGTTCCCCGATTTGTACAATGCGCTCATCATCGACGGGAAGAACCTGAACGACTTCTTCAAGGAGTTCTCTCCCATACTCAGCGACTTTGAGAGCGCCATGGAAGTAAAGGACACCGTCACGGTAGGAGATCTTTCTGAATACGAAATAGGGCCGCGGCTCAAAAGCATCTCGGAAGTCCTTACAAAATTCAACTGACAGGAGCTGCTTATGGGGAATACAAACGGAAGCCTTGTTGACGCACGGCAGAATCCCATTCTCTACACGATAATACTCGTTGTGCTTGCCGTCGTGCTTGTGCTGGCTCTTGTCGGGCTGGTCTTGCGGCAGATACGCGCGCGCCGGGCGACGTCAAACTGGCTCGACTCCAAAAAGGATGCCCCGACATCGCAGAAGAACATCAACAATGTCGCCGACCTTGCGAAGCTTACGCAGGACGAGCGGAAGATGCTCAAGCTGATATGCCAGCATTTTAAGCCAAAGAACATAGAATACCTTATCCGGGACGAGCATGCAATCGTAGAGCTTTGCCGGCAGGAATACATGGAGATGATAAAGAAAAACCCGGTTCCTGAAAAACTAGAGATGCTCTTCACGCTGATGTACAAGATGGAGAAGGCCCGCGACAGCCAGCTGTTCATCAGCACGACACGGGCTCTGCCTGCAGGACAGGAATTCACCTATTTCGATACGGACCGGAATTCCTGGACGCTGAAGCTTGACCGCAACGAGCCGCAGGAGCTGGTGCTTGATGTGCCGCGGGCATTTGCGCAGGGAGACAAGAAACCCGCCGCGCTCTCAAAATTCCTGATGACCTTCAAGTCAAGCGTAGGAACCACCTATGTGCTGCAGACCCGTGCGCTCCGCTACGAGGAAGAAAAGCCGGGGAAATTCGTGCTTATCGCGTCTTCCACCGGAGGGAACCAGCTGAGCGTCGTACAACGCCGCAGCGCAAAGCGCCTGAGCACCGACGGTCCCTGCACGTTCTCCGCCGTAAAAGAAGTAAAAAAAGGCAAAAAATCGGGTACGCTGGATGAATTTGAGGTTCTGCCCAAGAAATACGACGGGCGTCTCCAGAACATCTCGTCCACCGGATGCAGGTTCTCCTGCAGCCTCCCCATAAAGGAAGGACAGTACCTGTACCTTGAATTCCCCGTCGGTGACAGCCATTCCGGCAGCGCGCTGTGCTATATCGTCATGACAAAGAAGTCCCCTGACGGAAAACAGTTCATCCTGCATGTGAAATTTACCGATATTGAAATAGCAGTAAAGAATGCAATCTCTGCATTTGTTTACGGCTTTGATAAGATAAGCTGAGCATTTTATGGCAATGCTTGTTTTACTATGAAATTGTGGGTTGATGATGCAACATGAAAGTATTAGAGGTTAAGTCAATTTCAAAAGCCGACGGCTATATATACTATATCAATCGCTACAAAGCAACGGCAGTCATAGAATACCTTTCAAAGCAGGAATCCTTCCCGTTCACGTTCTCGATTGAATACAGTCCCTTGGGCGGCAAGACAGTCGGTCTTGCCGACATCCCCTCCACGCTGGACTATCCCCTGCTCCCGGTACGGAAAGCGCTCAAGGCGTTCGTGCTTCAGCTGGAAAGCGAAAACAAGCTGCCGTAAGCGGGGTGCTGGGATGGTATTCCACACGAGCAGCTCCGAGGATACCGTCGCCCTCGGAAGGAAAATAGGAGCCCTGCTGCGTCCCGGCGACGTCATCGCGATGACAGGCACACTTGCAGCCGGTAAAACGACTATCACCAAAGGAATCGCACAGGCACTCGGAGTCAATGACGTAGTGACAAGCCCGACGTTCTGCCTTGTCAGTGAATACGAGGGCTCAAAGATGCCCCTCTACCACATGGATGTATACCGGCTTGACGGCGCGGAGGACTTCGTGAACCTTGGCGTGGACGACATGCTGTACGGCAAGGGCGTCTGCATCATAGAATGGAGCGAGAAGGTAGCATCCGAGCTGCCCAAAAAGACGATACGGCTTTCCATCACCCCGCTTGCGGACGGCAGGCGGGAAATCAGCATCGAAAACTGGAACAACGGAGCATTGGAAGCATGAATGCACTTGCGGTCGATTGCGCGGTGTCGAGAATAAGCGTCGCGGCAAAAAAAGACACAGACGAAGCAAAAATAACGCTGGATTTGGGAGCACGGCAGTCGGAAAAACTGCTGCCGGCCATAGATTTTGTCATGAAGGAAAGCGGCCTGAGCCCGGCAGAGCTGGACTATACGGCAGTGACGCTGGGTCCTGGGACATTCACGGGATTGAGAATCGGGCTCAGCTCGCTCAAGGCGCTGAATCTTTCCCATGGAACGGCGCTCTACGGCATTCCGTCCTTGCAGGCATACGCCTGGCCGTACAGGGCGGCGGCAGAAAGCGTCCTCTGTGTCATAGAAGCAAAAGAAGACGAGTATTTCTTCCAGTTCTTTATGCACGGAGCCCCGCTTGGGGAAGCGGAGGACGGGACGCTGGAGGCCATCGTGCGCCGTATCGACGCGGAAGCCCCCCTGCTCGTGTGCGGGCCGGGTGCGGCAGACTTCTGCGCGGGCGCAGCCACAGCAGCGCCGCTCCTCTCGCTGCGCAGCTTTACGCCGGAAAACGATGCGGCGGACAGCCTCTTTGCAATCGCAGAGCAGATGATAGCAGCAAAGCAAGCCCCGCTGCAGGATTATGACGGTCCGCTGTACATCCGGAAGAGCGAAGCGGAGCTTGCGCACGAAAAAGCGGAGGCCGCCGCAAAAAAATAAGAGCTGTCCGGAAACAGAAGGGTTTCAAGACAGCTCTATTGAGGGAGCCAAAACATCGTCCGATTCCTGAGAGCCGTAAGCAGCTTTGATACCGAGACCTACAGCATCAGTTCCTGGCGGCTCCTCCAGTATGGGATTCAGCCAAGCAGCTTGCGCAGCGCGTCCTCGGAGGCCTGTGCCGCCGCAGCGGCCTTGTTCTCCGACTGGATGGCATCAAGCACTTCCTGACGGAATACCTTTACATGCTTGGGCGCCTCGACACCGATTTTGACGTATTCGCCGCGAACCTCGATGATGGTAAGCGTGATATCGTTACCGATACGGATTTTTTCATCCACCTTGCGGGAAAGGATTAACATTTCTCACCCTCCTTCCGCTTCAGCGCCTCGATGATATTATGCTTCGTCGTCCATTTCGGGTCACCCAAGACAACCTGCATGCATTCGTGGTTCTTCTTGTTGATGATGAGCGGGCCGCGGAGATTTGCCGTAACGGGGCTGCCATCCTGCGGCACGGTGACGATAGCCATCACCAGCACGTCGGACGCATTCTGTATGCCAATCTTCGCGAGCTCCTTGTCGTCTATGTCGGCCTCAAAGTCCTCGCAGATGAGGAACGGGTCTACGAGCAGGAACGCAAGAGTGCTTTCCTGCACGGACTGCATCCACACGAAGGGCTCCAGCTTGCAGTCAATGAGGGCATAATCCTTGTAGTCCTCAAAGGCAAACAGGCCGGCAGGAACCTTTATCAGCTGCTCGTCAGACACCTCGACAGTGCCCATCGTCTTTGTCTTTACCTGCATGTCATTTCCCCACCCGCTTAGCGGATGTAGTTCAGGAGCGTGCTGGAATACATCTTTCCGGCAGTGCTCAGCGTCGCCTGATTGATGTTCTCCAGAGTCTTTATGTCGATGAGCGCGTCGGTGATGTCGATGTCACCTTCGCGGCTGACAAGCTGCGTCACGTTCAGCGCCGTCGTCTGGGAGCGCATCACGTTGTTCTGTGCCCGCTCATAGTCGCTGCCGGCTTTCGCAAGGCGCGTCGTCATATTGGAGATGCCCTGGTCGATGGAGCCGAGCACGCGGGTACCGATGGCATCGGTATCGCCCTTGAGCATGGAATCGCGGAGCGCAATCACCGTATCGAACACGGAGCCGCCGGAGACGCTCACGTTGCCCGTCAGGTTGTAAGGCGGCAGCTGGGACTTATCCTTGATGAAGCCAAGCTCCTCAAACGTGGAGCCTTCCCTGTCCTGCAGCCAAATCTGGTGCGCGTCGGTCGTCTCAAGGTTGAGGCCGCGGCTTACCGGGTCAAGGCTGGCCTTTACCGCCGCGCCGCTGTCGTTTATCTTTGCGATGACAGCATAAATATTGTCTCCGGCATTCACCTTTATGTCGATGCCGTCAACATTCACCACATTGTCGGCCTTCGCCTGCCACTGCGTCAGGTCGCGCCGCCCCATCAGACGCTGCGGCTCGGCCCAGAAGGTCTTGTTCCCGCTGTTGTCCACATCAAGGAACTGGTTCTCGTCAACCTCGACCCTGTTCTTGGTGACGTTGCCGTTGTAGCGCACCTCTGCGATAAGCGGCTCGTTGGCACCAGGCACATTCCCCATGTTCACGTCGAAGGCAAGGCTCTTGGACCGGGTGCCGGCAAAGAGGCTGTCGCCATCGGGACCGACGGCATTCGCATTCTGGACGAGCTCCTTGAGCAGCTCGTTTACCTCGGCGGCCATATTCTTGAGGTCATCGCGGGAATTGATGCCGTTCGCACCGCTCACCGCAATCTCGCGGACGCGCTGCAGAATCTGGAGGTTCTGATTCACGTAGCCCTCGCGGACTTTGAACTGGTCGGAGAGCGTCTGCGCGTTCTTCTCGAACTGGTTCACGCGGGAAATATAAGACTGGTAACGGACCAGGTGGCCTGCGGCAATCGGATCATCGCGCAGGGAACCGATACGGCTCTGGCTGCCAATCTGGCGGTTCAATATGTTCTGCTTCACTTCCTGCTTGCGCAGGTAGTACTGGACATCCGCGCTGTTCATCTGTGAACTGATTCTATTCATACAAAACTCCTTTTCTGCAAGTGCTCAATAAAGCCGCCCGCAAAATTCAATTCTCCGGGCAAGCCCAATTCCTACGGCGCGTCACACACCGAGACGGTTAATCAGCGTATCAAGCAGCTCGCTCTGCACGCTGATGAATTTTGCTGCCGCATCGTAGCCGTGCTGGAACTTTATGATGTCGGCAAGCTCCTCGTCTATGTTCACGCCGCTGATGCTGTCGCGTAAATCGCGGAGGTCGTTCATAATGGCATTCTGGCTGACCAGCTGGTTCTCAGCCTGCTCGCCCTTGAGCCCGACCTGCGTGATGGTGTCGGCAAAATAATCGTCGAGCGTCCGCTGGGTTCCGACCATCACCTTTGAATTGCGGATTGCGGCGATTTCAACCGCGGCACGTCCGTCCGCCGGATCTGCCAGCCCCTGGCTGTTCACGAGTGACGCCGCCACATTCTGCACGTCGCGCTGAATCTGCGGGTTCACCGTGACATACTCGGAAGGATTCATGACCGGCGTCACGGCAAACTGCGCGTCGGCAAGAGCCGCGACAGCGTTCGCACGGTTATAGTCGTATGCTCCGGCAGAACCGCTCTGGCGCAGCACGCCCGCATAGCCCGCAAGGAACATGCCGGAGTCCTCCACGTGCCGGATGACAAAGTCCGGATTGCTCATGGATTCCGCGGCGGTCGCCTTAAGCACGAGTTTGCTGTTGCGGTCAAGATAGGCCTTGACCTCTCCGTCGCTGTCATTGATGCGGTTCACGATATCCTCGATGGTGTCTGACGGATAATAGCTGACGGTCACGTTGCCGTCAGGCCCGTCAAAGGTCATCGTTCCCTCAAGCCCCACCTGCTCCTGCGGGCGCAGCGCGTTCGTACCGGTGATACGGAATATATAGGAGGCATCCTCCACCCCGTCACCGTCGCGGTCATAGTTGCCGTTCGTATTCTCCACAAAAGGATGTTCGGTAAAGAAATCAAGCCCCGTCGTATTGTTCTTGCCGATGGCATTGCGGTGCACGTCGTTCACCATGTCGGCAAAGTTGAGCGTCATGGTGTTCAGGGACTGCATCTGGGAGCGGATATCCTTGTCGCGCAGCTCCATGAGCGCGCCGAGGGAGCCGCCCTTAAAATCCGCCGCAATCTGCGTGTCCTGCCAGCGCAGGCTCACATAGCCGTGGTTGTTCACGTCGGCGACTTCCTCAATCTGACGGGCAAGGCTTCCCTGCACGATAACCTGACCGTCCGTGTGCACCATGAATTCATCGGGATCGCTCCGGTCAACCGTCACATTGATAAGCTGCGCGAGCTTTTCCACCAGCAGGTCGCGGCGATCCATCAAATCGTTGGGATTGTCGCCCATGGCCTGGCTGCGCACAATCTCTCCGTTTACGGCCGCAATCTGGCGGGAAAGGCTGTTCACCTGCTGCACCGTCGCGTCGATGTCGCCGTTTATCTGCACGGCGATTGCGGTCAGGCTCTTGCCCTGCTGCTTGATGGAATTGGTCAGACTCTGGCCGCGGGTCACGACGGCATCGCGGGCAGCCGTGCTGGAGGGGTCAAGGGAAAGCTCCTGCCATCCCTGCCAGAATTTATCCATGTTGCTGCGGACGGATATCTCGTCAGGCTCATTATAAATCTGCTCAATCATGGAATAGTATTTGCTGCGCGTATCCCAGTAGGACTCCTCGTGCATCTGGGCGACAATGCGGGTATCAAGCAGCTCGTCCCGCACACGGGAGATGCTCTCCACCGTGGTTCCCTGCCCTATCTGACCGGCAACCTGCGCACGCTCCAAATCCGGGCGGTACAGCGGCTCAAAGGTAGAGACCTGCACCCTCTGGCGGCTATAACCTTCCGTTCCCGCATTAGAGATGTTGTGACCAGCAGTCTCAATCTGCGTAGAATGCGCCATGAGGCTGCGCTTGCCTATTTCTATTCCGGCAAATGAACTTCCCATCCTCTGTTCCTCCTGTTCTCTCACCCGTCAAAACAACAGACCTGCTCAAAAAGCCTTGTTTTCTTGCCAGTCCTGTATACTTTTTCAGGCCGAAGCCTTGCAAAAAGGCGTTTTTTTTAAGCTTGCCGCTCCGGAAACCGGAGTTCCCGGAGAGCTTTACTATAGGGAACCCTGAAAAACAGAAGTCTTTAGAGGCTCCCTATACAATTCTCTCAGAATTCCGTATTGATGAGCACGCTGCCCACCTCGGAGCTGACCATGCGGCCGTTCTGTCCGTAGCACATGCCGCCGCCCGCGTAGCACTCGTCGATGATACCGCTGATAAAATCCTTCGTGGCGCTCACATACGAACGGAGCGCATCGTTCTCTATCTTGCTGCGGGTAAGCTTGCTACGCACGCTCGCAAAGACCGGCTCCACGCCGGGCTCAAAGTAAATGCCGCGGTTGTCACCGGCAAGCGCCTCACGCTGGCGGTCAAGCGCGACAAAGCTGTCGCTGAGCGTACGCATCTGGGACATCGACTTCTGCAGGGAATCCCACTTGCGCTGCTTTACGTCGCGATGCATCTTGTCCTGCTCGCGCAGGATGGTATCAAGCAGCTCGTCCTGTGACTTCAGCACCTTTACCAGCTCGCGTCCGCCCTCGGAGAGCTCCTCTCCTTCAGACTGCCTGCCTGCTGCCGGAGCCTGCCTGCCATGCCCTTCCGCCCGCGCCGGAGCAACCTGACGCAGGCGCTCGCTAAACGCTTTCATAAAATTCATACCCATACAATATCCTTCCCACTCACAGAAAATAGTATTCTGCTTCAATTATCGGAAAATACACGCATTTCTTTAGGCTGAAAAGAAAAAGTTTGAGGAAAGAGGAAGCTGGCCGCGCAGGAGGAGCACAGCCTCTATATATCGATATAATAGAGAAGGAAAGCGGAGGGTCAGCCTTCCTCGCGGACGATGAAAAGGGGGCGCTGCTTGGTCTCGATATAATTCTTGGCAAGGTACTGGCCGATGATGCCCGTGCACAGAAGCTGCACGCCGCCGATGAATATGATGATGCAAAGCATTGATGCCCAGCCTTCCACCGAATTGTTGAAGACGAGCTTGCGGACTATGAGGAAGACTATCAGCAGGAAGGCAAAAATAATGGAGAGCATGCCCAGCACGCTGGCAAGCATGAGCGGTTTTGTGGAAAAGGCTATGATGCCGTCGAACGCGTAGCCGAGCAGTCCCCAGAAGTTCCACTTGGTGTTTCCGGCGGAGCGCTCGCGGTTCTCGTAGGCAAAGAACTTTGTCTTAAAGCCGACCCACGCAAAAATTCCCTTTGAGAAGCGGTTTTTCTCCGCGATGGAGAGCACGGCGTTGACAAAGGCGCGGCTCATCACGCGGAAGTCGCGCGCACCGTCCTCTATGACGACATCGGAAAGCGCATTGATGACCTTGTAGAACAGACGCGAGAAGAGGGAGCGCAGCGGAGGCTCATGGGTGCGCGTGGAACGGCGGGTGGCCGCGCAGTCATAGCCTTCCTGCTGGACGGCGCGCAGCATATCCGGCAGCATGTCCGGCGGATCCTGCAGATCGACGTCCATCAGCGCAACATAATCGCCAGAGGCACGCTGCAGCCCCGCATAGATGCCCGCCTCCTTGCCGAAATTCCGAGAGAAGGACAGGTAATGGACGTGGGAATTCCGCCCGTGCAGGGA
>DGUD01000062.1 GCA_002393865.1 Treponema sp. UBA4319 | reverse complement strand
TAGCAGTACAGGGGAAAGCTCCAGACAACCACGTCCGCGTTCCGGTAGCCCGCAAGGATGTCGTTCTGGTCATCCTGCAGGACGCAGTTTCCCGTGCCTGTTTTCCAGCAGCCAAAGCAGCCCCGGCACGGCTTCACCTGCTTTTCAATAACGTTGACGATTTCCACGTGGACGGGAGACACAGCTGCTGCCCCCGCGCCCGGAACAGCCGCCGCCTGCATTCCGCGCAGAAATGCATCCGTCAGAACCATCGTGTCGCTCTTCTTTTTCGGGCTTCCGTTCAGAACCAGAACATTCATGTTCCAACCTCTCTTATTCGTATGATATAAAGCTCATGATGATTGTCCAGCGCATACAGGGAACAGCCGGCAAGCTGGCTGAGCGTAAAGGACGGCTCCTGCTCCGGATAGAGCGGCATGGTGATGATGCGGTCATAATAGACCGCAAAGGCAGCCGCGATGAAGTCGGCCTTTTCCATGGCATGCTCCATCGTGATATAGAACGAGTCGTCCGCCTCGATAAGCGAAGCCCGCAGCGGGCGCAGCTGGGCCTCATTCCCGCGGAGCGAGATTCCCCCAAGCCGTCTTCCGCAGCAGCTCAGCTCGACCATGCTCGTCGAGGCAATCAGATTCCCGCAGCTTTCGCACCTGAAGAAGGTCAGGTTCCGCAGGTTGCCGCCGCAAAAGTTTTTACGGGGCAGCTCGCCTGAAAGTATGCTCGGAATGTCAACCCCAAGGGCATTGGAAAGTCCGCTCAGAACCGTGATGTCGGGGCAGCCGCGCCCCGTCTCCCACTTGCAGACGGTCTTGTCGCTCACGTGCAGCCTTTCGGCAAGCTCTTTCTGCGTCAGCCCCTGCCGCGTCCTCAATTCCAGAATCAGATTTCCCGTCTTTTCAGCGTTCATAGCGCAAGTATACGCGATTCGAAACGGGAAGTAAATCTACGGGGCGTAGAGTCCCCAGACGCCCCGCGCCAAACTGCATGCGAGTGCGGCAAACGGCACGGTGCTGCCCGCCGGAGCCGCAATGCGCGGCCGTTCCCCGGCTACGCGAAAAGCTCTGTCTGCTGCAGCCAAAGGGCAAGCTGCGCCGCCTCAGAATCAAGGGCGCGGTCATCCTGCACGAATGCGGAGATGCGGCGCACGTGCTCATGCACCGTGCGGGAGAAGGGGCTGAAGTCCCGCAGCCCGGCCAGATCCATCGCCTGGCAGACGGCAAGCAGATGCACGGCGAGCTGCTGGTATATAAGGCCAATCTGCTCGTCCAGCTTGCGGGCTGAAATCGTTCCCATAGAAACTTTGTCCTGGTTCAGCGCCTCCGTGGGGCTTGAGGTGATGCTCACCGGGGCGGCATAGCTCTGCACTTCCCCGCGGATGGCAGAGATTGTAATCTGCGCAGCCTTAAAGCCAAAGCGGAGTCCTGCCTGCGGGTCGTCGTCGTCCGTATAGGGAATCAGGTTCTCCGTGAGTCCGTTGAATTTTCCGTCGATGATAAGCTCCGCCTGCTTGTCCGCAAGGTCGGAGATGTTCGCGAGCGCGACGCGCAGGTAATCGCATGCCGCGCAGATGTGGCCGCCGTAGAAGTTCCCCGTGTTAAAGAGGCTGCCGCTCTCGATATCGACGAGCGGGTTGTCATTGGCGGAATTCAGCTCCTGCTCTATCCAGTCGTGCGCCACGTGCAGCGTGTCGCGCAGGACGCCGTTAATTTGGGGGGCGCAGCGGATGGAATAGCGGTCCTGAATCTTGCGGTCGCGCTTTTCGTAGCCTTTGCCGCTCAGCGCGCCCATCTCCTTAAGGAATTCCTCGTACTTGTAGACGCGGCGCGAATCCTTGACAATCTTGTAGATGTAGGCGGCGCTCTCCATCTGGCCGGGATGATTTTTGATGGCGCTGACTTTTGCGCGGAAGGGAACCTCCTTGCCGCGCACAATCTCGGAGGTGGCGGCGGTCAGGAAGTCGGAGATGTCCGCAAGGCGCCGCGCCTTTTTCCATGCAAGGCTGGCGACCGCCGTCATCACGGACGTGCCGTTCATGATGGCAAGCCCTTCCTTTGCCTCAAGCGGCAGCGGCGAGATGCCCTCCGCCCGGAACGCCTCTGCGGTCGGAACGACGGCGCCCTTGTAGTATACGCTGCGCTCGCCGAACATAACCGCGCCAAGGTAGGAAAGCGGCGTCAGGTCGCCGGAAGCGCCCACGGAGCCGAGCTGCGGGATAACGGGGATGATGTCCTTGTTCAGCAGGGTCTCCATCATGCGGGCAAGCTCCACGCGGATGGCGGAATGGCCGCCCTTGACATTTGAATTCAGGCGGCACAGGACGACGGCGCGGCAAATCTCCCGGCTGAACGGCTGCCCCATACCGATGCCGTGGTAGGTCACGATGCTGTGCTGCAGGGCGGCGGCCTTCTCCGGGCTTATCTGGTTCGCGCAGGAATCGCCGAATCCCGTCGTGACCCCATAGGTGGGGAAGCCCTTCGCTATATAGTCCATCAGGAATGCGCGGGATTTCCGCAGCGTCTCAAGGAAGCCCGCGTCGTCGCTGAGCTTTACGGGAGCGCCGCTGTATGCGACGGCGCAGACATCATCGATACCAAGCTTCTCTCCATTCACAAGAATAGTCTTCATATATTCCTCTCTTCGGGGACTGTTCCCCGCGGTTTGCATGGCACAGCGCAGCCTAGCCTTCATCGGAAAAATCCTCAGGAACATCCTTGATGATGTCAGCGGTCTTGCGCTCCACCCATTCCCATATCACGATGTCGGGACGCACCTGCAGGATGTCCTGCTTGCAGTCCGGCGTGATGCGCTTAAAGCGGAATTCCACGGAATCGAACTGCTCTGCAAGGAACGGCTGCAGCGCCTCGCTGAATGAATCGCCGAAGAGCATCGCGCGCGGAAGCTTTTCCGCGCCGCCATCAGCCCCGCCAGCATCCGGCACGGCGCTGACGTTCACCGCATAATCGCTGCCGTAGACCGGGAGTCCCAGCAGAGACACAAGGTCGCCGTGCCCGCGCACCTGCGAGAAGGAATGTGTATGGCGCGGCGCAGGGAAATCGGTGCCGGGGAACAAGGCGCACAGCTGCTCCCGCATGAGCTCCGCCTCCGTCATGGCGCCGAGCACGTTCCAGTGGGAATCGGTTTTGTAATACAGGGGCACGCCGTATGCCTGCTTGCGCGCACGCAGCTCCTCCAGCGGGTACACAAAGGGAATACCCGCGGAACTGAGCGCGGATGCGAACTGCTCTCCCCTGCGCATTCCCTCCGGCTGCCGGAGCGGGTAGAATTCCTCGTAGACATTATGCTTGTTAGGACAGATGAGCACAAGGAATTCCATGCCGTGGGCGCGGCACCAGTCGCGGCGGCTCTGCAGCAGCGCGATGCCGCGCTCCAGCTGCCCGTCAGAAAGCAAATCCTCCTTCAGGAAATTCCGGAGGTTGTCGTCGTCACCGCCGCGCACGTCGATGTAGAACAGCCAGCCGTCCTTGCCCATCAGCACCATCCTGTCCGCAAAGCTCGAATGCAGAAGCCCGAAGTCAATCGTGCTGTGCAGCGCGCGCAGCGGGGAACGCAGGCCAAAGCGGTCGGCAATGTACGCGTCCGCCTCGTCAAAGAAGGCCGGGTTCGGCGCCGTGCCGGACAGCAGGCTGGGCGGCGGCGCGAGCAGGCGTTTCTCACCGGCGGACTCAGCGCCGCGCCAGTCAAAGAGCAGCGCGGGCAGCAGCAAAAAACACAGGAGCACACATAAGAATACGATCCGGATAATACGCTTGCTTTCCATACGTCAGAACCTAAAGTAAATGAATGGATTGTACGAGCCGCCCGCAAGGCTCGCGGCGCACAGCACAAAGAGCACAAGCAGCGCGGCATAGCGGAGCACATCGCAGGCGGGACTGGCAGCACCGCCATCGCGCCGGAGCACAGGCAGCCTGCGCCACCACGGAAAAGCAAAGAGCACGGAAAGCGCGAGCACCAGGCAGAAGCGCGCGTCGCAGATGAGCAGCAGGCGCGGGGAATTCTGCGCCGGATATGCGCATCCGGCATCAATGCCGAACATCTTCAGGATAATTGTAAGCCCGGTCTTTGTGCCCGTGCGGAAAAAAACCCAGAGCAGGCAGACGGAGCCAAGCGTATACAGCCGGGCGGCACTGCCCCGCAGCAGGCGGGCAAGCCGTTGTGCCGCAGAGCCGCGCGATTCCGGCACAACGGCCGCGGATGCCTCACGCCGCCCGGCGCCCCCGTCCGCAGCCTTCCTGCCGCCCCTGAGCCCGGCGGCAAGGCTTTCCGCCATGAGCAGGGTTCCGTGACCCATGCCCCAGACGATAAAATTGAACGCGGCGCCGTGCCACAGCCCGGTCAAAAAGAACACGATGTATTTGTTGATGACCGTACGGAGCTTTCCCCTGCGGTTCCCGCCCAGCGGAATGTACAGGTAGTCGCGGAACCACGAGGAGAGCGAGATATGCCAGCGCCGCCAGAATTCCTTTACGCTGGAGGCGGCATAGGGATAGTCAAAGTTCTCGCTGAATGTAAAACCGAACATGCGCCCCAGCCCGATTGCCATATCCGAGTAACCGGAGAAATCATAGTAAATCTGCAGCGCATAGGCGACGGCGGCAAGCCATGCGGCCTGCCAGCGGTATGATTCCAGCGGCAGCGCGTAGATGCTGTCCACGCCGGAAGCGAGCACGTTCGCCAGCAACACCTTCTTTGCGAGCCCCACGACAAAACGCTCCGCCCCGGAGACAGTTTTATCAAGGCTGTGGCTGCGGCAGGCAATCTGGGGGGCGATGTCCGCATAGCGCACAATCGGCCCGGCGATGAGCTGGGGAAAAAACGCGATGTACAGCCCCAGATGCAGCAGATTCCGCTGCACAAGGCTGTGATTGCGGTACACGTCTATCACGTAGGAGAGCGCCTGAAAGGTATAGAAGGAGATGCCCACCGGCAGCACCAGCTGCGGCAGCGGGATGCCCTGCCCGCAGAGCACGGAGAGGATTTTCCCCGCAAAACCAAGGTACTTGAAGGCAAACAGCACGGAAAGGTTCGCCGCGACGGCAAGCAGCAGAAAGCCCTTTGCCCCCCTGCCGCAGACCAGCTGCCCGAACATCCAGTTCATCACGACGGAAAGCAGCATGAGCAGGACGTAGCGGGGATTCCCCCACGCATAGAAGAGCAGCGACATACACAGCAGGAACACATTCCTGGCCTCCCCGCGCAGCAGGTAGTACAGGACGAGCGCTGCCGGAAAAAAGAAAAACAGGAACGAAAGCGAACTGAAAACCATAATGCAGCAATAATAGTATACCCTTGCACGAGCTTTTGCAAGCGGGCGCCACGCAGGGCTTCAGCATGAAACGGTACTTCAAGCGCTCAAAATGAGCAGCGGGTCCCAGTAACGGAAAAAAACAAGGAATCCTCCCTAAAGGGACCCTCCTTATTTTTTTCCTACGTCCCGCTGCCTCCTTTTGAATACTTCACTTGTACAGAAAAATGCTGAAGCCCTGAGATGCCACGGAAATCAACGAACCTCGCCGCAGAGCAGCGAGGTATGATTCACTTCTGAACGATCCAATACAATCGAATTTGCCGCCTACCATGTTACTTCGCCGAGCTTCACTGCTTTCGCAGTTCATGTTCTTATAAGGTATTGCAGTCAGGGTTGCACCCCCTTATTTCGCCCCAAGGGGCGGGGGGATGCAACCCTTCCGCGCGAACCAGTTTTGTGCTCCGCTCCGCGCAAAACGCACAGGCGCGGACTATCTGTATGGTATGACAGAAGACTTTATCGGATACGGCGCGGCAACTGTCCGCGCCACAGACGCCCCTGGCCCTGACCGGGCGACAGCCGCCGCGCAGAAGGCATTCGGCATAGAGCGCCTGAGCGCATGGCAGCACATCGTCATCGCGAACATCATGGACGCGGCGCAGGCTCCCCGGCGGCAGGAAAGCGAGGCCGGGGAAGAAAGCGACGTGTTCTGCAACGGGCGGCAAATCGTGCTGCTGCCCACCGGCGCAGGCAAATCGCTCTGCTTCCTTGTGCCGGCGCTCCTGCTGCCCCGCCCCACGCTCGTCATCTACCCGCTGCTCGCGCTCATGGCGGATCAGCAGCGGCGCATGGAATCCGGCGGCATCAGCTGCGTGGTGCTGCGCGGCGGGCAGTCGCCGCAGGAACGGGAATCATGCATGGCGCGCATTCAGGGCGGGGCAAAAATCATCCTCGCAAACCCGGAGGTGCTGCAGGACGAGCGGCTCGTGAGGCGGCTCGCCGGCTGCGGCATAGCGCATGCCGCCATAGACGAGGCGCACTGCGTCAGCGAATGGGGCGACAGCTTCCGCCCGGCATACCGGACGCTGGGCGCGATTATCCGCACGCTGCGGCCTGCGGCAGTCACCGCGTTCACGGCGACCGCATCGCCGGGGGTGCTCGCCCGCGTATCGGAGCTGCTCTTCGGCGGCAGCGTGCACATCGTCCGCGGCGAAAGCGACCGCCCCAACATACACTACAGTGTCATCAACGCCTACGCCAAAAAGCGGGAGGCCTTCAGGCTCGCCGTCACCAAGGAAAAGCCGCTGCTCATCTTCTGCGGCACGCGGGCGCTGGCAGAGGACATGTCGCGGGAGCTCGCCGCATATTACGGCAGGAACAGGGCGGAATCAGAGCTCCCCGTGCGCTTTTACCATGCAGGGCTGGAAAAAGACGAGAAAGCCGCCATAGAGCGGTGGTTCCACGCAAAAAAGGACGGAATCCTCTGCTGCACCTGCGCCTACGGCATGGGCGTGGATAAAAAGGACATCCGCACCGTCATCCATCTGGAGCCAAGCCCTTCGGTAGAGGCCTACGTCCAGGAAGCCGGGCGGGCAGGACGCGACGGGCGCACGGCACATGCCTACCTGCTGTGGAGCCCGGAAGACGCGCGCAAAAAAGGGGCTCTCACGGCTTTTGCGGAGGCAAAGAGCTGCCGCCGCCAGATACTGCTGGACGCGCTCGGCGGGGAGCAGGCAGCATGCAGCGGCTGCGACATCTGCGAGCGGGGCGCGGAGGCACCGGCCGCCGTCGATGCGCAGCTGGCGGAACAGTCCATCGCAGAGAACAAGAACGTGTATACGGAAAACGAGTGCGCGAGGCTCATCCAGCGGCGGCTGAACGAAAGGGACAGGAAGCTGTTCGCGCAGTCTGTGTGGAGCAGCGGCGACTGCCGGGGCATCGTGGCGGCGCTCATCGAGGGGCAGCGGGCACGGAAAGGCTCCCGGCTCTGGGAAAAAAGGCTCTCTGCCGGAGCGGGCGCTATTCCTCGGCCGGGGCTTCGTCCTCGGCGTCCTCTGCAGGCGGAGGCGGAGGAGCCTTCTTGACAACGACGCGCTTCTGCCGCACGACGGCGGGCTTCTTGCGGTAGCTGACCACATACTTGGCGAGGGAGACGATAAAAACCATTGCCACCGTGATAAAAATAACACGCCAGTCCGACAAGACCTGCTTTATCAGCGGTATAAAAGCGACAGAATCCATACTTTCCCTATCGGCAGAAAACAGCCGCAACTTAAGGCGCAGCCCCAAGCCCCAGCCTGAAAACATGCGAGCGCAGCGGGCTTCCGCGCGTTTTTCAGATATTCCCCTATAATATAGTAGGGAAATAACTTG
The DNA here is from genome assembly GCA_002393865.1 of Treponema sp. UBA4319. GTDB lineage: Bacteria > Spirochaetota > Spirochaetia > Treponematales > Treponemataceae > Treponema_D. The sequence goes on along the minus strand of DGUD01000062.1, from coordinate 21,298 downwards.
CACGTATATAAACAACCATTCCTGTCCAATAAACTAAATTGCATCTATTAAAAAGTTAAGATCCTTGCTATAATGGTTCTACCATAAATCAATTACAGACAAGGACTTAACTTATGTACAATTCTATCACAATTTCAGCACAATTGCTAGTACTCGCGGACCGACTTGGTTTCGGGAAAATCTGCTCCGAGACGAATGCGGCCATCGAGGCGGCTCATGCGGGCGAATTCGGAGCCGGATTCTCCGTCGTCGCCGATGAAATCAGGAAGCTCGCCGAGGATTCCGGCCGCGAGGCAAAGAAAATCGGCGAAGTCCTGAAGACTATAAAACGGATGGTCGATGGCGCCTATGACAAGACGGGCGAGGCTAACAAGGAATTCTCGAACGTCGTCTCTCTGACAGAGACCGTCAAATCGCACGAGATGGAAGTAAAAAGTTCCATGCAGGAACAGAGCGTCGGAAATGCGCAGCTCCTCAAGGGGCTTGCCCAGATGAAAGAGGGGACCGGCGCCGTAGAGAACGCTGCCGCACATCTTGCCCACGACACGGAAGAGGTTATCGGCGCCATCGAAAGCATCGGCAAACGATAGCGGCCGGGCACCTACAGCATCAGCGGCGCATAGAACGGAGCGCTCCGCACCACATGCACGGAGCTCCTGTCCGCGCCCGGATGCTGCGCAAGGACAAGCGCAAGCCGCCGCTCAATCTCCGCGTCGGCAAGGCCGTCCGTGTTCAGGAAAACACCTTGGATTCCGGCACTGCACGCGCTCCCCATGTCCGCCTCGCATTCGTTCCCGACCATGACGCTGCGGGCGGGCTCAAGCGCCTGCTCCGCCATGAGGGCGCCGATAAAATCGGGTGACGGCTTGCGCAGCTGTCTGCGGGAGGAGATATAGATGCCGTCGAAAAAGCCGTAGATTCCCAGCACCTGCATTTCCGGCACGGTAAAGATTTCCTGTGCATTGGAGAGCAGATAAATCCGGCGCCCGTGCGCCTTCAGGTTCTCAAAGAGCGCAATGAGCCCGTCGTACAGACGGAACCTGCGGCGGGAAAGCACCCTGAAGGTATTCGCAATGTGAAAGGTAACACCGCTTTTCCTGAGGGAGGCGGCGGAGGCCTCGCGGACAGGCTTTCCGCCCGGCGCAAAGGAAGATGCATGCCCGGCGGGCGCCGCGCGCAGCAGTTCCGCAAAGACTCCCTCAAGGTCAATCTCAGGGAAAGGCGTATGCAGCGCCTTGCCGAGCGCGGTCTCCCTCTCTTTTACGAGCGACTCATAGCGCTCCCTGAGGGATGCCGCCGTATAGTCAGCGCCATACACCGCGTAGATGGCGGCCATCTGCTCCCACAGCCGCATGTCCCATTCATCGGTGTGGATATCCACCAGCGTCCCGTACAAATCAAAAATATAATTGTCAAAGTCCAGCGCCATCAGCTGCCTCCGTGCTACAAAGCGTCTGATTCCGTCCTTTCCGCAAGGAGGTATTCCCTGCAGTCGGGGCTGCGGCGCATCAGGCCGCGCTCAACCAGCTCGCGGCGGAGCAGGGTATGGTCGCAGAAGCTGTGCCACGCATGTATGACAGCGTTCACCTCTTTTTCCGAATACACGCACCCCGGCTGGAATTGCGCCGCAAGGTATGCCGCCACGGCGTCCTTGTCCTCGCCGCGCTTCGGCCAGCACTGTATCTTTCCGTCTTTATCAAGGAATTTCGCCGCACGCTCCGCCAGCCCGTCCATATCCTGCCCCCATACCGCCCCACTATACCAGAGGCAGATGCAAAAGTCCAGACGGAATTCCGGGACGAAAGGCGAGGAAAGCCGTTTTGCGCCAGCGGGTGCGGAACACAAAGTTGATTTCCGTGCCTCCATGTTGACACGCAGCGCATCTGCCGCTAGAATTCGCTTATGACAGGAATCATCGATTATAACGCAGGGAACATCCGGAGCGTGGAGCACGCGCTGGAGTTCATCGGGGCGCCCTTCATTCTTTCCTCCAAACCCGCCGAGCTGGAAGGGGCTGACAGGATAATTTTTCCCGGCGACGGGGATGCGGCATACGCCATGGAGCAGCTGCACAAGACGGGCTTTGACAGCTTTATCAAGGACTGGGCCGCGGCAGGCAAAGCGCTCATGGGTATCTGCATCGGAGCGCAGATTGTGTTCGACTACAGCGAGGAAGGCTGCACCGATTGTCTGGGGCTCATTCCGGGCAGCATCCGGCACTTTTCGGCCTTGTGGCAGGAACGCCACCCGGATGAGGAGGAGCACAAGGAGCGCGCCATGCTGCGCAACGGGCTCAAGGTCCCGCACATGGGCTGGAACGACGTCTGCTTCTGCAACGGGGGTACCAGGCTGTGCGAAGGCATCGGCGACCACACGGATTTCTACTTCGTCCATTCCTACGTCATGCAGCCGAAAGATCCCGCGCTCATCAAGGGCTACGCGGACTACGGCACCATGGTTCCGGCAATCATAGAGAAGGACAACATCACCGTATTCCAGTTCCACCCGGAAAAATCGGGGGAAGCCGGGTTGCGTATCCTGCGGAATTTTGCCGCGGCTGACATCGGGGGCGCATCATGCTGAAGAAACGAATCATCATCTGTCTTGACGTAAAGGACGGACGCACCACAAAAGGCGTCAAATTCAAGGAGAACAAGGACATCGGCGACCCGGTGGATATGGCGGCGGAATACTACCGGCAGGGCGTGGACGAGCTGGTATTCTACGACATCATGGCGAGCGCGCGCGGCAAAAAGCCAATCCTCGACCTGATAGCGCGCGTCGCATCGCAGGTCTTTATCCCCTTCTGCGTGGGCGGCGGCATCGCGACGCTGGATGACATACGGCAGATAATCCTTGCCGGGGCGGAAAAGGTCTCGCTCAACTCGCAGGCGGTCAAAAACCCGGAGCTGATAACGCAGGGCGCGCGGGTCTTCGGGAACCAGTGCATCGTGCTGGGCATGGATGCCGCAAAGGACGAATCGATGCCCAGCGGTTACCGCGTGTATATCAACGGCGGAAGGACGGCGACCGAGCTTGACGCACGCAGCTGGGCGCAGAAAGCGGTACGGCTGGGGGCTGGCGAGATAGTCCTGAATTCCATCGATGCGGACGGCACCCGCGACGGTTACGAACTTACGCTCACAAAGCTGATAAGCGATGCCGTGGAGGTACCGGTCATCGCATCAGGCGGGGGCGGCACGCCGCAGCACCTTGCGGATGTCCTTGACCGCGGCCGGGCGGATGCGGCGCTCATCGCCTCCATGGTACATTCCGGCGACTACACCGTGCAGTCCATCAAGCAGGCGCTGGCGGCACAAGGAGTCCCCGTGCGGCTGTAGCAGCGGAAGGAGCCCTGTTTGTTTTTCCTGCCGCAACGGCCGCTCTGTTGCAAGTTTGCCCCATAAGCGCTAGAATAGGACAGCATATTCCAGAGGGAATACCCGACCTGTCAGGAAACTCCGTTACCGCGCAGGCCGGCGAGTTTGCAAACGCGTACACAGCGAGCTTTTGAACATCGGAGGCTGCCCCAAAAGTCCAAGGCTTCAGGAGCTGCCCGCAGGAGCCGCCCGGAACTCCGGTTCTGAGGGGGCACCTTTAACGCGATGTCGCAAGCCTCGCTGTTATAGCGGCCTACAACTCGCAGAAAGCTCAAAGTGCCGCAACAGGGGCGTTTCCAGAGCTTTCCTCATCGCATTTCAATGTAAACTGTCCTGAAACAGAAGTTCCGGAACGGCTTACGCAGGGGACTAGTACCACTATGAGAAAATCGTTTGCAGAGCTGCTCGCTCGCCTGCAGCCGCATGCATTTGCCTGCACCATCACCACGGAGGACGGGGAGACCGCCCTGCCGGAAAGCGACGCCGCACGGGCGGCGGCAGCGGCGCTCATCAGCGAACTTGCATTTGACAGCCGCGATGTGCGGCAGGGCTCGCTATTCTTTGCGCTGCCCGGCACACACACGACGGGCAACGCCTTTGTTGCGGACGCAGTGCGCGGCGGTGCCAGCGCGGTCGTGTTTGAGGGCACGTTTTCCGCAGAGGAAAAAGAGCGGATTGCAAAGGCCGTGCAGGATGCCAAGACCGCGCCGCTGTTCGTGCGGGTACCTTCAGCCCGCTTTGCCATGTCGCCCGTCTCGGCAGAATTCTACGACAGGCCGTCGGACAAGCTTGCCGTCATCGGCGTGACGGGCACCGAGGGCAAATCCTCCACCGTCGCCTTTATCTGGCAGCTGCTACGCCTCTGCGGGCACAAGGCCGGCTTTATATCCACCGTGCAGTACTCGCTGGGATCAGACGCCATAGACAACCCGCAGCACCAGACCACGCCGGAAGCCCCCGTCGTACAGCGCGAGCTGTACGAGATGCTGCAGAACGGCTGCACCTACGCGGTCGTGGAATCTTCCTCCCACGGGCTCAGCGAGCGGACGAACCGCTTGGGCGACGTGCATTTTGACTGCGGCGTGTTCATGAACGTGACGCTGGAGCACCTTGAATTCCACGGGACATACGAGCAGTACCGCAGCGACAAGGCGAACCTTTTCCGTGCGCTGGACAAGTTCAGCCACGTCAAATGCATCGGCGGCAAGGAGACGAAAGTCCCTTCCTTCGGCGTGGTGAACCTAGAGGATCCGGCCGCATCATACTTTGCCTCCTGCACACAGAAGAAGACGTTCGGCTTCACCACCGAGGGCAAGGCAGGCAGACAGGCAGGCGAGGAGTTGCAGGCAAAGCCGCTCCCGCCCATTCCCGGCAACATGGCATACCTTTCCGCACGGAACATCGCGGCGGCACGCTTCGGGCTCACGTTCAGCATCTGCCGCTACGAGAACCACGACTCGCTGGGGAACGCAGACCGCATCATCCACGTAAAGGCGCCGCTGCCCGGCGCGTTCAACGCGTACAACATCATGGCTGCATTCCTTGCTGTGCACGGTATCACCGGCAAGCCACTGGAGGAGCTGGCAGCGCTCGCGGAATCCCTGCAGCCGGTCAAGGGCCGCATGACCGTCATAGACTGCGGGCAGCCCTTTGAAGTCATCGTTGACTACGCGCACACCCCCTCGTCCTTCGAGACGATTTTTCCGCCGATACGCAAACGCTGCCCCGGCAGGATGATATGCATCTTCGGTTCGGGCGGGGAACGCGACATCAAGAAGCGCCCGCTGCAAGGAGAGGTTGCCGCGCGTTTCTGCGACACCGTCATCCTGACGGACGAAGACCCCCGCGGCGAAGACCCGATGGAGCTGCTGGAGATGATTGCGAAAGGGGCACGGAGCGCCGGAAAAAAGGATGGGAAAGACCTGTTCTTTGAGCCGGACAGGCCAAAGGCAATCAGAAAGGCCTTTGCCCTTGCGGGCGCGGACGACATCGTGCTGCTGCTCGGCAAATCCCATGAAAATTCCATCATCTACAAAGACAGGGTGATGGCCTATGACGAAATTGCGGAAGCACGGAAAGCGCTCTCCGAGATGGGTTACAGCAAGCAATAGAAGGAGCCTGTCTCAAACGCCGCTTGCTTTTGAGGCTGCTCCGGATACTTTGCCCGGAAAACCACCGCGTTCCGGGTCTTTCTAAAGAGGTTTTGTATGAATATAGTGCTCATGTACGGCGGACGCTCCGGTGAACACGAGGTTTCGCTCGTCAGCTGCGCGGCGGTTGCCCGCAACATCAGCCCCCGGCACACAGTCACGCTCATTTCCGTCAGCAAGGACGGCAAGTGGTATCTGGAGGACGAGAAAGTCCTGCAGGAGCTCCGCGCAGACAAAGACGCAAAGCTGGCAGTCCACGCCGTCGAAAAACAGCGGGTCTCGCTCGTTCCCGGCGGCGGCAGGGAAAAAACATTCTTTGTGGACAACTACTACATTCCCTGCGACGTGGTCTTCCCCGTGATGCACGGAACCTACAGCGAGGACGGCACCATCCAGGGCATGTTCGAGATGGCGGGCATCCCCTACGTCGGCTGCGGGGTGCTATCTTCCGCCGCCACCATGGACAAAGTCACGACAAAGATTCTCTGGGAGCACGCGGGACTTCCCGTCGTTCCCTCTGTCTGCATCACGCGTGCCGACGTGAACGACAGCTCAAAATACGACGCGCTCGTTGAGCGTGCGATACAGGAGCTGGGGTTCCCGCTCTTCGTGAAGCCCTGCGCGGCAGGCTCCAGCGACGGCGCGTCAAAAGCGGGCAACGCGAAGGAGCTTTCCGTGGCGCTGATGGAAGCATTCCAGTGGGACAACAAAGTGCTCGTGGAGAAAGCCATAGACGCGCGGGAAGTGGAATGCTCCGTGACCGGCAACAGCATAACATGCTCCCCGGACGAGCCTGAGACGATGCTGAGCGCATACGGCCCCGGCGAAATCGTCCCCCGCCACGCATTCTACGACTACGACGCAAAATATAACGACCCGGACGGAGCGGAGCTGAAGATTCCCGCGGAGCTTGACGCGGACAAAATCGCATACATCCGTGAGACTGCAAAAAAAGCCTACCGCACGGTGGACGCGAGCGGCCTCGCCCGCGTCGATTTCTTTATCGACCGGACTACGGGCGCCATCTACCTGAACGAAATCAACACGATTCCCGGCTTTACCAGCATAAGCATGTTCCCCAAGCTCTGCGCTTCCGAGGGCATGCAGTTCCAGGAGCTGCTGGAGCTGCTTTTTGCGGAGGCAAAGGCGCGGTTCAGCGCACGGGACAGGCTGCGGACAAGCAGGTAAGGGGGAGGCTTTTATGGCAGACAGCGCACACGTATACCCGGAAGGATGCTATTTCCAATCGCCGGAAGACATCCGCGACAAGCACATAACCGTCATGGGGCTGGGGCTGAACGGCGGCGGAGAGGCTTCCGTCCGCTTCTTTCTCTCGCACGGCGCCTATGTCACCGTCACCGACATGAAGAGCAGGGAAGAGCTGGAGCCGACAATCCTTGCGCTCTCGGCAGACAAAATGCTCGACCGATCACGGCTGAGCTACGTGCTCGGCGAGCACAGGCTGCAGGACTTTGCGGAGGCGGACTGCGTCATCAAGAACCCCGGCATACGCTACGAAGGGAACAAGTATCTTGCCGCGGCAAAACACATCGAGACCGACCTGAGCGTCTTTTTGCATTTTACCAAGGCGCCGATTATCGCCGTAACCGGCAGCAAGGGAAAGTCCAGCACGGCAAGCGCAATCTATCACGGTCTGCAGAAAGCCGGATTCACACCATTCCTCGGAGGGAATATCACCGTCAGCCCGCTCAGCTTCCTTGACCGCACGGACGGCATGACGCCCGTCGTGCTGGAGCTGTCCAGCTGGCAGCTGCGCGACCTGCGCGGCAGAAAAGCGCTGCGACCCAAAGTCGCCGTCATAACAAAAATCCTGCCGGATCACCAGAACTGGTACGGCAACATGGACAGCTACGTTGACGACAAGCGGCTCATCTACGCGGATCAGGGCAAGGACGATTTTCTTATCCTCAGCTCTGACCCCGACGGCTACAAGGAAGAATGCGCGGACAAAAGACCGGGCTGCAGCAGCTGGAGCGATGACTTTGCGCAGGACGCCGCCGCAACCGTGCTGCGCGTCTGCAGCACCGGCAGGCTCCCCGCAAACTGCTACGGCGCGTTCATCAGGCAGAACAAGGACGGCTCGCTCAGCGGCATGACGAACCTGCCGTTCAGCATGCGCAGCAAGTACGCGCAGACGCACGCCATAGAAAACGAGCAGGTTCTGGGCAAGCTGCTGGTGCCGGGCAAGCACATGATGGCAAACGCCCTTGCGGCGGCGCTCGCGATGCAGATGTACGGGATAACACCGGCACAGATTGCCGATGTCCTTGCGGAATGGCCCGGCATTCCCCACCGGCTAGAGGCCTTCCACAAGTGGGTCAGCCCCACGGACGGCCGCAGGCTCATCTTTTTCAACGACAGCTGCGCCACTGTACCGGAGGCCGCTGCCGCCGCATCGCAGGCTTTCGGTACGGGAATCATCCTCATCACCGGCGGAACAGACAAAGATTTGGACTTCCTGCCGCTCGCGCGGGCAATCAGCGGGGAAGACGGCAGCTCCTATAAGCTGAAAGAGCTCTACCTGCTGGCAGGCACAGGCACAGACAAGCTCATGACGCTGCTTGACGCGCGGCACATCGCATACCGGGGACCGTTCGATTCCCTTGAGGCGCTGCTCAAAGAGCTCAAGCAGAACCTTGCCGCCCCGGACGCAAAGACAATCTACGGCGTGCAGGGCTCCAAGAAATCCCTGCCGGTCGTATTCTCTCCGGGAGCGACGTCATTCGGTATGTTCCAGAACGAATTTGACCGCGGCGAAAAGTTCAAGAAGGCGGTCAAGGGGCTGTTTTTCTAAGGGAAGCTGCGCTACGCAGGGAAACTTGATACCGCGCGCATCAGTTCCCCTGCCCCTCCTGCAGCTGCTCACATTCCTCAATCGCCTTTATCAGGGCGGCCGCATCCGCGTTTTCCAGCGCTTTCTTTATATGCGCATAGGTCTTCTTGCAGTTTTCCGGCATCGCATATCCATCAAGCTCAGCAATAACGAGTCCGGCACTGTTATAGTCAAAGGCAGACACGACTTCCTTGAGGGCGCTCAGGGCATCTTTCAGCACCTCGGGGGGCAGCGGCTTTTTCTCGGCGTCGCCGGCAGCATCGGCAGTTTTTTTGCACAAAGGCGCAAGGCGCTCCTCAAATCCGCGGTAAGCGCTGACAAGCACCGGTGTCCGCTCCCGGATTTCCCGCACCGCCGCGCCGTCATCCTGCTGCGCCCTGTTCCCCGCCTCCTCCAGATCCTTTGCGTAGTCGGAAAGCGCCGTGGCACCGATGAGCCTCGCGGAAGACTTAAGGGCATGCACCTGAATCGTAAAATTCTTCCAGTCAGCGGCTTCGACATAGCGCACAATGGCGTCCGCCTTTTCCCCGATGGATTCGTAAAAGTAGCGGAGGGAGTCCCTGAACAAATCCTTGCCGCCGCAGTTGCGGAAGGCGGCGTCGATATCAAGGCCAAAGGTCTCCGTAAAAAGCAGGGACACATCGTTGCCAAGCCCTGACTGCTGCCCGCCGGCGGCGGAATTCCCGGAGGCGGCAACGCGGGAGGATGTCTCCAGCAGCTCGGCCGGCAGGAAATCCCTGACCATCTTTTCAAGCCGCTTCGGAGAGACAGGCTTTGAGAGATAGTCCTGGAAGCCCAGCGAAAGGTAAAAGGATTTCGCACCGTTCACCGCGTTTGCCGTAAGCGCGATGCACGGCGTCTCCCGGCTCAAAGAAAGGGAATCGGCGCGCAGCGCCTTAAGCATCTCGACGCCGTCTTTGTTCGGCATAAAATGATCGATAAAGATAATGTGGTATTGCTTTTTCCGCGCAAGCGCAAGCCCTTCATCAGCGCCCGACGCCGTGTCAATCTGCACGAGCGTCTGCTTCAGGAGCCCGCAAAAGACCACCAGGTTCATGGTGGTATCGTCAACCACAAGGACACGGGCAGAGGGCGCGCGGAAAATCTCCTCGTAGCCACCGTCCGCAGCAGAGTCCACATCGGCAAGGGAATCCTCAAGGACGCCGATGCGCTCCCAGCTGCGGACTTCCTGCTCCAGCGTAAAGGAAAAACTGCTGCCTTCCCCATAGACGCTCTCTATCTGCAGCTCGGCGCCCATCTGCGACAAGAGCCCGTTGACGATGCTCATCCCCAGCCCCGTTCCCTCTATGGTACGGTTACGCTTTACCTCGATGCGCTCAAACGGCCGGGTCAGGAGCGGCAGATCTTCTTCCCTTATGCCGATTCCCGTATCCGCCACGGTCGCAGTCAGCAGGACATGCGTGTCGTCCTTCCTGCTGAACGAAAAAGTCGTCGTGACGGAACCATGCGGCGTGTACTTTATGGCATTGGAAAGGAGGTTCAGCAGGCACTGCTTCAGCTTCAGCTCGTCGCCGTGCAGCAGGAACGGCATCTCCTCGTCGGCCTGCACGATAAAGTCAAGCCCCCTGGAGCGGGCGCGCTCCCTGCACATGGAGGAGACATCCCTGATTGTCTGCCGCAGGTCATAGTCCTCGTTTATAATCTCCATCTTGCCCGACTCAATCTTTGAGAAATCAAGGATATCGTTGATAATCGCAAGCAGCTGGTTGCCGCTCGACCGGATGTTCCGCGCGTATGCCAGCACGGACTGCTCGTGGGACTCGCGCAGAATCATCTCATCCATGCCCAGAACCGCATTGATAGGTGTGCGGATTTCATGGGACATGTTGTTCAGGAACATGGTCTTGGCCTGGTTGGCGTTCTCGGCAGCCTGGGACGCAATCCGGGAATGCCGCGCATATCGGCCAAGAAAGAATATGATGAAGAGGGAGAACAGCACGATAAAGCTGATGACGAGCCCCATGTGATCGCGTAAAAAATCCCCGATGGTATAATCGTACAGCTGCTGCTCATAGTGGTACGCAAAGTCCTGGAAGTATTCCGCCCCAAGGATGCCGATGCCCCTGTTCAGCAGGCGCAGCAGCCCTTCGTCCCCGATGCGCACGCCGAAGCACTGGTCGTCAAGCTCGGCGATATAGAATTCCTGGAGGGGGTGGTACCTGCGGCTGCGCAGAAGCGTCCGGCGGAAGCCGTTGATTGTCGTGCAGTCGGCGCTCCCGTCAAGGACGGCATCAAGGCATTCCTCGATAGAATCGCAGAAGAAAAACTGCGCGGACGGGAAGGAGCTGCGCGCATAGTAATACTGTATCTTGTTGTTCCGGTTTATGGCAAAACGCGCGGAGCTGGCCACCGCGTATATGTCCGTCCCCCGGTCGTAATCGCGCGCGTTCAGCACCAGCGCGGAGGAGCTTGAGAGAACCGGCCTAGACTGGTGGATTCCGCTGGCCTCGGAATAATACAGCCCGCCCCCGACCGGAAAGACGACATCGACCACCCTGCCCGCAAGCTGCGACACCATATCGTCATAGTTGTCATAGCCCACAAAGCGGACGGACATATCCCCTATGCCGAGCTCGGAGAAGAGGCGGGGCACAATGTCCTTTACCAGACCGGTCACGTTGCCTGCCGCATCCGTCCCGCTGTAGGGGATGTAATTGTTCAGGTAGCCGACAAGCACCTCGTTGTGATTGCGCATCCAGCGTTTCTCTGCGGCCGAGAACGACCTGCTGGAGATGCTGGAGGAATAATACTTCATGCGGAGCGAATGCAGGTAGTCCGGTTCGTCCGCCATCAGGAGCGACTGCGCCACGTTCAGCTCCTCAAGGATGTCGGGGCGGGTGCGGCTCACGCACAGGTAATAGTCGGCGCTCCCGATGGAATACAGGACTTCCGCATAGTCTCGCTCGGAGGTACCGTCGCTTTCCGCCAGAAGAATATCGAAGTCTTGCTTTTCAAAGCCGCTGGAAAGTTCCTCGTAGGAGTCAAAAGGCAGCACCTGGGCCGATATATTGTGCGCGGAAAGAAAATCGTTGATGACGGCTAGCATGGCGGCTCCGTTCAGCACGCCGATTTTTTTGCCGTTGAGCGTCGCGTACACGGGCGTTATGCTGAGGTCGCTCTCATGCTTGATGAGGATGTAGTCCTCTTTCCCCATGGGAAGCTCCGGATAGCCCATCAGCCCGGCACGCTCTTCCTTCCATGCGAGTCCTGCGATAAGATCCACCTTCCCCTCAAGGAACAGATCGTACACGTCCACAAAGCTTCCGTAGACGTATTCGTATTTCCAGCCGGTGTATTCCGAGATTTTCCGGTAGTATTCGTAGGCGTAGCCGCGTTTTATGGTATCGGGGCGTGCCCCTTCCTGAAAGACCTCATTCTCAAAATAGCCTACCCTGACCGTCTTTGAGGCGCCGTCCTCCGCACGGGCTGACGGCATAAAAAAAGCGAAGCACGTCAGCAGAAGAAGCAATCTCGCTATCCGGATTTCAACATGAACCTTCATTATATGCTATTATAGCAGCATAAATGACGAAAAACAAGGATTTTTAAAGGAAGGGGGCACAAGGGCACTGCACGGAAATCAATTTTGTGCTCCGCTTTCAGTCAAATCCGGCTGCGCCGGGCTAATATCGTGTTATCCGCGCGTAAAATCCTGTTATTCCCCCTGCGGAAAATTGACAAGCCCGTATGCATACTATATAAAAATTATATGAAATTAACACAGGCATTTTTCTTGGCAACAAGCGCAGTGCTGGTGCTTACGGGCATCAGCGCATGCAAAACGACGGATACAGCCGGCGCGGAAGGAGCGACGGCTGTTGCTGCAGCGCGCCCTGACGGCGGCAACGGGGCGCCGCCCGGCATGCCACCGGGAGACGGCATGCCACCGGATGCAGGCGGCGGTGACGGACGGATGCCCCCGCCGCCCGGAGGAGCGCCGGGCGCCTCAGCTGCCGACATCGACTACTCCGGCGCGGTCACCATCAGCGCACGGGCAACGCAGTCCGGCAAAAGCTACAGCTCGAGGAAAAGCGACCAGAGCGCCCTGCTCGTAAGCACCGCGGACGCCGTCACCATCACGGCGCCCACCGTCAGCAAGTCCGGCAGCTCCAACGGCGGCGACAGCTGCAATTTCTACGGGCTGAACGCCGCAGTGCTCGTCAAGGACGGCAGCACCTGCACCATCAGCGGTGGCACCATCAAATCCAGCGCGTCCGGGGCAAACGGGGTCTTCTGCTACGGCGGCAACGGCGGCAGGAACGGCGCTGCGGGCGACGGCACCACCGTCATCATCAGCGACACCACCATCACGACGAGCGGCTCAGGCTCCGGCGGCATCATGACCACCGGCGGCGGTACGACGAAGGCAAAGAACCTGACCATCAGCACAAGCGGCGGCTCGTCGGCGGCAATCCGCACCGACCGCGGCGGCGGCACCGTGGAGGTGGACGGCGGCAGCTACACGACCAGCGGCCTCGGTTCTCCCGCCATCTACTCGACGGCAGACATCACCGTATCAAACGCGCGGCTGGAATCAAAGCTTTCCGAAGGCGTCTGCATCGAAGGAAAGAATTCCATCACGCTGAACAACTGCACGCTGAGCGCGGAGAACACCCACCGGAACGGCAACGCGCAGTTCCTTGACACCATCATGGTATACCAGTCCATGTCCGGCGACGCAGACAGCGGCACCTCGTCCTTTACGATGAACGGCGGCACGCTCATCAGCAAGAACGGGCACGTATTCCATGTGACCAACACGAACGCCGTCCTGACGCTGAACAAGGTGACGCTGGTGAACGAGGACTCATCCGGCATACTGCTCTCAGTCTGCACGGACGGCTGGAAAGGCGCCTCTAACAGGGCGACGCTCAACGCGAGGCAGCAGGAGCTTTCCGGCACCATACTCGTGGGCAGCGACTCAAAGCTCACGCTGAACCTGACGGACGGCTCTACGTTCACCGGCACCATCAGCGGGAACATCAGCAATGCGAGCGGCGCCAGCATATCGTCAAAGACCGGGACGGTCGCCGTGACGATCGACGACAGCAGCACCTGGAACCTTACGGAGGACTGCTCAATCACATCGTTCAGCGGCAATGCCGCCCGCATCAAGAGCAACGGGCATACGGTCTACGTGAACGGAAAGGCGCTCTCCGGCACAAGCAGATAGGCGGCAAAAAAGCCCGCGGGCGGACGCAAGCGGATACAATCGGGCGCGGAGGCATGCGGGCTCCCCCAGAGGAACAGAAGAGGCTGCCGGCAAAGCCCGCTACTTGTCCATGATGGTGATTTCCACGCGGCGGTTCTTCGCCATGCCTTCCTTTGTCGAATTGGGCGCGACCGGCTTTGTGTCGCCGAAGCCCTGCGTAAAGATGTGGTAGCGGTCCTTTACGCCCAGCGAAATCAGGTAGTCCGCGACGGTCTGAGCCCTATCCTCGCTGAGCTGCTGAGGATCCTTGCCGCCGCGGGATTTTGCCGTGTGCCCGCTCACCAGAATGTCGTTGTCCGGGTAGGCGGACAATATCTGCGCAAGCTGGTCAAGCTTTGCCTTCTCGCTGTCAAGCAGGACGGCGCTCTCCGCTTTGAACTGGATATTCTCGATGGACAGCGTGAGCCCCATATCGCTCTTCTGCACGGTCACGTTTTCCAGACCAAGGTCTTCCAGCTGCTTCTGCACGGCGGCCACATTGTCATCCGTGCCGGCACGCTCAAATTCTGTCACCTCGGAATGCGCCGTCCCGCGGAATTCGTAGATATAGCCGAAGGAGCTTTCCATGATGATGCGGAAGCGCTCCGTGTAGTGGTCGATGGCGCCCTTCTCCGCGTCCCAGTAGACGAGCTCGTCGCTGTACCCCATCATGAGCACCGGATAGTCGGAGGACGCGAATTCCTTTGAGGGGAGCGGCGTCTCGGCATAGAGCGTGTAGCTCACGTTGAACACATGCAGGCGCGAGGCCGATGACCCACCGTCCACCCGGCGACCGCCCGCCGCGGCATCGGCCGCAGATGCGCCTTTTACGCCGCTCGCCTCCCTGCTCACGGTGCCCAGATAGGTGTAGGTCGCGGTGAACGGCACCTTGTACGGCGCCTGCATGCCAAACTGGCGGCGCATGTCGTGCGCCTCGTGCCCGGATGCAGTCCACGTGTCCCCCGGCTTTACCGGACCTTCGGGGAAAGTCGGCACATCGCGGACGGTCGGCATGAAGAATTCGTCGCTGATGGTATAGATGCCCCGCGCATCGCGGCTAAAAACGCTGTGGTATTCCTCGCCGTACGAGAATTTCGCCCCCGTAAGCGAGCCGGTGGAATCCTCCGACGTCATGAACGTAGCGTCGTGGGTGGCGCCGCCCTTGCCGTCGGTGTCAGTCACCTCGGCAGCAATCCGGTTCACGATGACGGCGTGGTGGTCAAGGCGCATGTTCACAAAGACATCCTCGTTGACAGTGGAGAGAATGCGGTAGTGGTCGCCCTTCTGGTACTTGAACTCGAACGTGACGGGACCGCCGCTCACGTCGTACTGCTCCGTGGGCATGGCGGCGGTCTGCGCAGCGGCATGGAAGACGAACAGCGCCGGAAGGACGCAGAAAAGTGCGGCGCGGAAGATATGCTTGGTACCCATAACGACTCCTCTTCTTCGGTTTTGAAACTGACTCTATTCAACAAACAACGAATTTCCGCTATGATTACATCATGCTGGAGACTATTTTTTCCGACCCGGCGCTTTTTCTTGCGGCGGCAGGCGCAGTGCTTCTGGGAACCCTGCTTGTCGGCATGGCGCTCGGAGGCATCATCCAGAAACTCAGGGACGCAGCCATGCTGCAGCGGGAACGCGCGGACGCGGTAAAACGGAGCCGAGCCGTGCTCGGCGGGCAGTTCGGGGAGCAGCTGGCGCCATACCTGCCGGATTTTCCCTGCAACCCCGGCGACGTCCGCTTTGTCGGCAAACCGGTCGATTACATCGCCTTTCCCGGCACGGCGGAAGGGCGCCCGGTGCGCGACATCCTGCTGATAGAGGTAAAATCCGGCACGAGCCAGCTTTCCGCCCGCGAAAAAGAAATCCGCAGCGCCGTGCGCAACGGGCGGGTCAGATACGTGGAATACCATCTGCCGGACTTTGCCCCGTAGCATCGCGGCGCAGCCTTAGTTCTCCGGCGTGCTGTCCTTGATGGTAAGTATGGCAGAATTGTCGCCGCTCAGGATGCGCTCGCACAAATCGTGGGGCATCGGCTTGCCCTTGAGGAATCCCTGCACGTTTATGTTCTTGCAGTTGAATTTCTTGAGCGTGGCAAGCTGCTCGTCGGTCTCCACGCCCTCCGCGATGGCATCCAGCCCCAGATGCGACACGAGCGACACGATGCTCTCGGCAATCTCCGTCTCCTTGCCGCCTGCCTCCGAGATATTGGTGATAAAGGACTTGTCAATCTTGAGCGTCGTGAGCGGCAGCACCTGCAGGTAGCGCATGGAGGAATAGCCGGTGCCAAAGTCATCGAGCGAGATGCCTATCCCCATATCATGTATGACGTTAAGCTTGCGCAGAATCTCATCGAAATTGTCGATGAGTATGCCTTCCGTTATCTCTATCTCAAGGTGCGCCGGCTGAATTCCCGTGCGCTTTACGCCGTCCTCCAGCTTGCGCAGGAAATCCGCCTCCTTGAACTGGAGCGGCGACACATTCACCGAGAGCACGCCGTCAAAGCCGTAGTCTTTTTCCCACGCCGCCAGCGTCGTGAGCGCCGTCTGCATGACCCAGTCGCCGATGGGCACCACCAGCCGGGATTCTTCGGCAAGCGGGATAAAGCGTTCCGGGCTTATCCAGCCCAGCTCGTCGTCGTGCCAGCGCAGCAGTGCCTCAAAGCCCCGCAGTTTTCCGGAATCGATATCGAACTGCGGCTGGTAGTACAGCTGGAATATTTTGTCCGCCATAGCGCGCGAGAGCTTCTGCTCGATATTCATGCGCTGGAGGAATTTATCCCTGATGTACTGCTGGAACACGCAGGCCTGGTTCTTGCCGTTGCGCTTTGCCTCGATGACCGCCATATCCGCGTACTTCAGCAGGTCGGCAATGGAATCGCTGTCGTCAGGATAGACCGAGATGCCGCAGGAAAGCCCCCGGTTCTCCTCGTTCTGCTCGCGGATAAGCTCGCGCGCCATATCCTGCAGGGCTTCACGCCCGGCAATCCCCTGCACCAGAAGGATAAATTCGTCGCTGCCAAAACGGAAGGCGGTAACGTGCTCGTCCTCCCGCTTGCGCAGCGTCACGGCAAATTTCCTGATGACATCATCCCCGGCGGCATGGCCGCTGGAATCGTTGATGCTCTTCATGTTGTCAAGATCTATAAGAATCAGGCCGAATTTGCCGCCGCAGCGCTTTGCCTCCGCCTCGGCGCCCTCAAGCGTCTTATGCAGGCTGGCGCGGTTGTTCAGATTCGTCATTGTGTCGTGGTAGGCGGCGAGCCGCAGCTGCTCGTTCAGCGCCTCCACGCTGCCGAGCTCCTTCTGCAGGCCCGCACGGCTCTGGCTCAGCTCGTCGGTCAGCGCCGCAAGCCGCTCGTTCTGACGCTTCAGCTGCTGCTCGGCCTCTTTCTCCGCGCTCACGTCCATCAGCGTCAGGCAGAGCATGCCTCCGGGCACCGTGGTGACAAACGCCTTGATGTAGCGCTTGCAGATATACGAATAGAACGTTTTTTCCGCCGCGGTACCGCTCCGCAGCGCGGCATCGGCAACGGCGAGCCAGTCTGCCGCCGGGGTCAGCGAATCCTTTATCGTTGTATAGCGCGTACCGTTCTTGAATGCCCTGCCCGTCAGCGCAAGGCAGCAGGTATTCTGGCTTTCTATGATGACATCAATCAGGTCACCCGCCGCATCGTACACCGGCGAGCAGAGAGAAACCGCCGTCGCAATAGAGTCCAAAACAATTTTGTAATCGACAAGCTGCACTATTTTACTCCCGTAATCTTATAGGGAGCCTCCAAAAACGTTATTTTTAGAGGCAACTTTAAAACCGCAATCTTGCAAGTCGCGCTATGAGAGCGACCACCAAGCCGCAGGAACCCCAGACACAAGTAAAGGGAATTTTCAGGATTCCTGTCATGTGCGCACGGTATTCCTTCCGCCGGGCGCACGCTGCAAAAAGACATCCGGCAAGAGCCCGAATTCCCTTCAAACCCATCCGATAAGCGCTGCCCGGAAGCCTCAGCCCAGAACCAGCAAGCTTACAAAATGCAAGGCCGGAGAGGAAAGAAACAGAGCGCCCGGACAAGTCTATTATAATCCGATTTCCGGCACTTGTCCATCAAGAGCCGCCGGAATCACAGAAATCAATGTTGTGTTCCGCGTGCAGCGGGAGTGGTACTTGATTCCGGTCAAATCCGGCTGAGAAACCCGCTGAGGCGCGGGGAACAGGCGCGCGCCGCCCCCGGCACCGCTCCGCGTCAGTCGGAGAAGCGGATGTCCTGCCAGATAGTGTTGTACTTATCCAGCCCTTCGCCCACATCCTCCTTGAGAACGCAGTTGTCCATCTGCGACGCCTCGTACATCGGCTTGGTCTTCATGTACTGCCCGGCTTCGGTGTTCACGGAGCAGGGAAAGCGGAAGGCGTCAAGGAACTGGGCGTAAATCTGCGGCTCGTGGATAAAATTGATGAATTCGTTCGCAAGCTCGTAGTGGGGCGCGTCCTTGAGTATGCACATGCTGTCAAGATATGCCGGTCCGCCTTCCTGCGGGATAAAGAAATCAATCTCGTTCTCCCACCTGTCCTCCGTCACCTCGCCGTGCACGACTTCCGCGTAGCCCTGGCAGAGCCAGAAATCACCGGACGCAAAGGACTTTCCGAAGCCTTCCGCGTCAAATTTCACCAGGTTGGGCTTCCATTTCTCCTCGATGAGCTTCTTTGCCTGCGCGAGCTCCGTATCGTCAAGGCTGTTCACGTCGTGCCCCTGATAGGCAAGCGCGTCCCCGATAACCTCGCGCATGTCGTCCATCATCGTCGCATGCCCCTTGAACTGCGGGTCGGCAAAAATATTCCACGTCCGCTCGTAGGTACCGGTCGCCTTGGCCTTGTTCACGCAGATACCGGCGGCACCGTAGTAGTACGGCACGCAGTAGCGCATCTCAGGGTCATAGGTCGCCTTGCTGAGCACCAGAGGGCTGATGTAGCCCTTGTTCGTCAGCTTGCTCTGGTCAAGCTCGCGCAGCATCTTCTGCTTTATCATGATGGAGGCATAATCCTGCGAGGGGAACACGATGTCGTAGCCCTTGGCGCCCGCCTTCAGCTTTGAGTACATCTCCTCGTTGGACGCGTAGCTGTCAACTTTGACCGTGCAGCCGAAGCGCCGCTCGAATTCGCGCAGAACCTCATCAGGTGTATAGTACGTCCAGTTGTACAGGTACAAAACTTTGCTACCGGCGCCGTCAGACCCCTTGCCGGAGCAGCCGGAAAGCGCCGTGCACAGCGCGAACGCCGAGGCGGCAGCCAGAACAAACGTAGCGATGCCAGCGGCAGCCTTAGAAATCTTTGTAGCAGTGTATTTCATAAAAATCCTCTTAAAAACTAAAATTCTGCCGCTTAGTGCGCCGCGGCAAAGCTCTTGAGCCCCTTGCGCAGGACAAAGGTAACCGCGCAGATGGCAAGTATAAGCACGAAGGAAAGCGCGTTTATCACCGGGCTCACGCCAAAACGTATCATCGAATAGACATAGAGCGGGAGCGTCGTGCTGCCCGGCCCGCTGACCAGCGACGTTATCACGTAATCCTCAAGCGACATGGTGACGCTCATCATAAAACCGGAGACAATACCCGGCATAATCGCGGGGATTATCACGCGGAAGAGCGTCTGCACCTCGTTCGCCCCCAAATCGTGGCTCGCCTCGATAATCGAATAGTCGAATTCATCGATGCGGGCAGTGACCATCAGGTAGACGAAGGGCAGACAGAACGTCGTGTGCGCGATGAATATCGTCAGGAGTCCCAGCGCCATCTTGATGCCGCTGAAAAAAATCAGCAGCGAGACGCCCATGATGACTTCCGGCAGCACCATCGGCAGAAAACTCGTCGTCTGTATGTAGGAGCGCCCCCGGAACTTGTACCAGCTTACGCCGATTGCAGCGAGCGTCCCCAGCACGGTGGCGGCGATGCCCGACGTAAAGGCGATAAAGAAGCTGTTCAGCAGCGCGTGCCACAAATCGGAGGAATCAAGGAAGAGCTTCTGGTACCACTCAAAGGAGACGCCGGTAAAAGTCGTGTCCTTCGACCCGTTGAACGAGTAGACGGTGATGACAAAGAGCGGAATAAAGAGGAAGAGCAGCGCAAGGCAGAGCACGGCGCCGGAAAAGCTGAACGCAGGCGCGCGCTTCTTCCACTGGCGCTTTGCGTGGCGCCCCGGCTCAGAAGCCTTTTTGCGCTTGAGCGTCAGCATAAGATGGAGCGGATGCTGGTACTTCATTTTGCGCCTCCTTCCGTGCCGAGCGGAGCCGGGTCTTCCTTGGCGGAAACCTTCTTCATCTCCGCGTCTTTGCGGTTCGCGGCGAGCATCCAGAGGATTCCCGCCATACTGAGCGCCGTGATGAGCATGCTGAACGCGGACGCGAGCGGCCAGTTGCGCACCTTCTGCACCTGATCGACGACGAGCGTGCCCAGCATGTAGCTGTCCTTGCCGCCAACCAGCTGGGGCACGGTGTAGGAGCCGAATATCGGGATGAACGTAAAGATGAGCGCGCTCACAATGCCGCTGCGGATTCCCGGCAGCAGCACGCGCAGCACCGACTGCATCTTGGTGGCGCCGAGATCCCGCGCCGCCTCCAGCAGGCTGAAGTCAAAGCGATCCACGGCGGTGAACACCGGGAGCACCGCATACGGAAGATACATATAGATGCTCACGAGCACGACAGCACCCTGCGTGAACATGAACTTGTGCGCGACGTAGGTGTCGGCGCTGCGGCGCAGCACCAGATGGTGCCAGAAATTGAAGCATGTGCGGAAAATCCCGTTAAGCATGCCGTTGTCGCCCAATATCGTAATCCACGCGAATATGCGGATAAGCGAATTCGTCAGGAAGGGCACGATGATGAGGATGAGCAGCAGCGTCTGGTGCTTGCTGCGCGCCATCGCATAACCACACGGCAGGGCAATCAGTATGGTGATGCCGGTGGAAAGCACGGTAATCCACAAGGTGCGCAGGAAAATCAGCCCGTACGCCGCGGTAAACATCTGCCGGTAGGCCTTCAGGCTGAATTCGCGGACAACGCCGCCATAGACATCGCGCTTCATAAAGGAATAGGCGACGATGATGAGCAGCGGCGCCACAAAGAAGAGCGAGAACCAGCCGCCCATCGGCCACGCATAGAACGGGCCGGGGTTCGATTTCTTGTACTTGCCGCCGGAAGAAACTGCCCCGCCGCTCATTTCTGTATATCCTCGACGATGTAGCCGTCCTCTGCAGACCATGACACGTAGACCGTGTCCTTCCACTGGATTTCCGGACCGTCGTCAAGGTAGTTCGTATGCTGCTTAAAGACCTTGATGATGGTACCGTTCTCCAGCCGCACATAGAATTTTGACTGGAAGCCCGTGTATACCGGCTCCTCAACGATGCCCTTGAACACATTGATGTCCTTGCGCCCGTGCACGTCCGGCTCCTCCAGCGTGATGCGGATTTTCTCCGGGCGTATGGTAAAGCAGACCTTCTGCCCCACATCCGTGTGCTCGTAGTCGGTCACGAGGATATTCTTGTCCTCCTCCTTCGTCGCCTGCGTGTCGCCTTTCAGCTGCGCCTGCAAGCCGAGCGCGGGGGTATGCAGCGTCACCATAAAGTCAGGCTCCTTGCCCGGCGTCTGGTGCGGCACGCATTCCACCACGGAACTCTCAAAGAGGTTCGTGTCGCCGATGAACTGGGC
>DGUD01000092.1 GCA_002393865.1 Treponema sp. UBA4319 | reverse complement strand
ACACATATCAGGGGCCGCATTTCCGGCAGTCCCATCCCAAAGCCAAGAGGTAGCAGCCCATGGAACAGGAAGTCGTCTCCACCCGCCAGACCGATGTGAACGCCGCGGTGCAGGATTTATGCGCCAAGCTCAAACGCAGCACGGACGCATATCAGGCTGTCATTTTCATGGCGGCGATACAGTATGATTTCGGCAAGCTCTCGGAAGCTGTGAAGGAACGCTTTCCCCGCAGCGAGGTGATCGGAACCAGCACGGCAGGCGAAATCTCGCCGGAAGGCTTCCTGAACGGAAGCATTGTCCTGACCACCATGTATTCCCCCGAGACGCAGGTGGCGGGCGCCATGGTCGAGAACGGCAGCACATATCCCGTCACCGGGGAGGCGGCGCTGAGGAACGCCCTGCAGCGCTGCGGCATCCGCTGCAAGGATCCTTCGTCGGGGAAGCACGCGTTCGCCATCACGTTCATCAACGGCGTATTCAACGCGGAGGAATCGATTCTCTCCACGTTCTACTCCATCATCCAGAACGATGCCTTCCCCCTTGCGGGCGGCACCGCAGGATTCACCGGGGATAAGCCGCGGACTTTCATAAGCTACAACGGGAAGGTCACACAGGACGGCGCGGTATTCCTCTTCGTGCGCACAAACTGCCCCTTTGACATCCGGCAGGAGGACATCTTCCTGCCCACCGGCAAAAGTGTCTTCGTCACCGAAGCGAACCCCGTGGAGCGCAGCATAAGCCTGCTTGACGGCCGGGCGGCCCAGACCGTCTACGCGGAAAAGCTCGGCGTGCCGGAAAGCCGGGCAGTCCAGATGACCTTCGAGAACCCCTTCGGGCGCTACCTTGACGGCGAGCTGAGGATTGCGGCGCTCGCCGGTTTCTCGCCGGACAAAAAAATCTCTCTGTTCGCGCGGGTCGTGCCGAATTCCACGCTTGAGCTCATGCATATCGGCGACCCGCTGAAAAAGGCGGACGAGACCTTTGCCGCCATACGGAACATCGTCCCCCGCCCCAAATTCACGCTGCTGATGACGTGCATCACGCGGACGCTGGCATTCGAGCGCATGGGCATCAGCCGCAGCATCATCGCGAAGTATGCAGGTGCATTCCCCACATTCTGCGGGTTCTCCTGCTACGGGGAGCAAATCGGCAGGATTCACTGCAACCAGACACTGGTGACCGTCACAATAGGGGAATGACTATGGAAACACAAGAACTCATAAAAAGCGGCCTCTCGCTGACAGAGACGCTCGTCGCCTACCTCGCGAAAGACGCCATGGGGGCGGAATTCCTTGGTGGCTACATCGGCAGCAACAATACGGACTCTGCCAGCGCGGACAAGCAGAAAGAGACGCTCGGCAAGCTCACGCAGACCTCGCAGGACATGGAGCAGGCCGCCGCCCAGCTGTCCCAACGCGCGGAGAAGAACAACGAGCGGCTGGGGAACATCGTCGCTGCCATCGAGAAGCTGGGCACATCGGTAGGACGCATTGAAGAGGAGCAGCGGCGCTACGCGGAGCAGTTCAAGTCCGTCATCGAACAGAGCACGGCCATAAAGAAGCAGATTGACGAGATTGTGAACATCTCCGAGCAGACGAACCTGCTCTCGTTCAACGCATCCATCGAAGCCGCCCATGCAGGCTCCGCCGGCGCGGGCTTCCGGATTATCGCGAACGAGGTCAAAACGCTGTCCGAGAACACAAAGAAATCGACAGACAGGATACTCTCCGACATGGACAGACTGTCCTCCAGCATCACCGCGCTGGAAAAAGAGACCCGGAGCAACACGGACGCGCTCACGGCGCTCAGCAAGGAAAGCGCCGGCACGCTGAAAGCCTTTGAGAGCGTGCGCACCATCAACTCCGCGAACAACAAGGACGTCGAGCGGATAAGCAGCGCCATCGCGACAAACCTTCAGGGCATACAGACAATCGTCAAGGACATCCAGCAGGGAGAGGACGACTCGCAGAAGCGGATTGAGAAATTCGCGGACAGCGCCTCAAAGAACGCGATGCTCTTCAACGACCTCTATTCCTTCGTCTACGAGCTGAAAGCCATCTTCCAGGAACTCCAGCGGCGGAACTAGTGGCGCAGCCGCCTATCCGCGCCCCAGCAGCGCAAAGCGGCTCGGCGGCCAGAAGCGGAGCCCTGCCCGGCCTAATATGCGAGAACGCTCCACGTACTGCGCCTCGATGTTCGTGTAGTAGCCCATCGAATACTCGTCCTGCGCAAAGAGCGGCATAAAGCGCTTGCTGTAGCTGTGGCGCATGTCGAGGGAATTGTAGCGGTTGTCACCCATCATAAAATAGCAGAACGAAGGAATGTAGCTTGGGTTCCCGTCCGCATCGTTCGCGGGGAAAACCGGCATGTTCCGCTGATCCATATCAAAAATATAGGATGTCAGTTTCCGCGCCTCGCCGTACAGCCGGAACAGCTCTTCGTCGTTCAGCGTAGCGCCGTCAGCACTTCCTCCAAGGAAGAGCTCCGCGTGGCGCAGGATCAAGCGGCCGGCAGCAAGCTTTACCATCACGTTCAGGCGGAACAGGGAATCCTGATACAGGTCGCCGCCGACAAGGTGGCTGCCCGTCACAGCCCCGGATTCCGTATAAGAGCCAAGCTCGCCCAGACCGCCGTACCAGCCCGTCATAAAATCCGTGAACCACTGGCTGCCGCCGTCCGCGGAAAGCAGCTTCAGCGCAACATCGCTGATTCCCCCTTCCCGCACAAGATGACCGTCGGAAATACCCGTATATCCGTCAAAAATGTTGTAGGTAAAAGAATAGGTTTTGATGAACTGCAGCTGCTCCGCCGGAATCAGGGAGCGCACGGTCTCCGCATCCGCAGCCCCTCCCCGCGCAAGCGCCGCAAAGCGCACTGCCAGCGACTCGCATTCGGCGCGGGCTGCGACAAGGTCAAGCGCCCGGCGATCCGCCTCCACCGCAAGCGTATCCTGGTATTCCTCGCTGCTCACCGGCAGCCATTCAATCTTTGCCTTTATGGAGGCAGGCTGCTCGTTCAGGTTCCACGCAGCCCATGATGAATCCGCTGCTTCCTCGCGGAATTCCCCCGTTTCTGCGGTACGGACGTAGAGCTTTCCGTCCATAAGCATAAGCTGCTCGCCGGGAAGTCCCACCACCCGCTTCACCAGCGGGTCGGCCTTCAGCTCGCCGTTCTCATCGGTATTCGTCCTCACGAGCGTCAGCGTCAGCATGAACACAAACTGCGACAGGAAGCTTTTCAGCTCATCCTTGCGCTCAGAGCTGTAATGCGGGTTCCTGAACACGACGATATCGCCGCGCTTATAGTGCTGGATATACGGCAGCGCGACGGAGCTCAGCGGGAATTTCGGTCCGGCAAAGGTCTTGAACACAAAAACCCTGTCCTTTATCAGAAAGGCAGGAACCATAGATTCGGAAGGAATCTCGTAGAGCTGGAACAGGAAAATATTCAGCAGCATAATCATGAACATTCCCCAGACGAGCGCATCCACCCATTCCAGCAGCTCGATGCCCACGCGGCGGACAGCGTTGGCAAAATTAGAGAAGGAAGGCTTTTCCACGGGAATCTCAGTCCATCGGCCGAGCGCCGGAAAGGAACGCTCCCCCAGCAAAAACTGCAGCACGAACGAGACGACTACCAGCGCGACCCAGACCAGCGCACCGGCAAGATCAAGCCAGAAAGGTATCGCGCTCTGCCCCGCCCGCTGCATGACAAAGGCGCTTATAAAGACGAAGGGCTCATACTGCAGGGCGCGGCGTATGCCTGCCAGCTTGATGTTTCCTTCCGTTCTCAGCAACCGGACTATCAATATATAAGAAAGCAGCAGCGTGAACAGCAGCGCCAGCGGAAAGGCGGCAAGCGATATATCGGCATGGAAGGATATGCACAGCAGGGAGAACAGCATGGCAAGCACAATATTCAGGTAGATAAAAAAAGTAAGCTTCTTCATCGGAAAAAAAACTCCTGAGCCAGTTCCGGAAGTCAGTCAGGGCTTCCGGAAGCGACCCGCCTACAGTATAGCGATTCAGCGCTACGCTATCAAGTCAAAATATGAGCCAATACGGGAATCAACGAACCTTGCCGCCACGGGCTTGGTTGACTAAACGCAGCGGGGCTTTTATAATGCGGTATGCCCGAAGCAGAAATTTTGAATCTGGAAGCGGCCCTGGAGATGATTGGCGGTGAAAAAGCCCTGCTCCTTGACCTGCTGAACGCATTCCTGAACGACGCCCCCTTTGATGAAGCCCGGCTACTCAGCCTTGAGGCAAAAGAGGACAGCACGGAAGCCGCCAAATACGTGCATTACTACAAAGGCGCCGCCCGGCAGCTCGGCGCAGAAAAGCTCGCGAAATCCGGGCAGGCGCTGGAGGATGTGCTGCGCAAGAAGACTACGGGCAATATCCCCCAGCTGAACAAGGCGTTCATCGCGGATTACCAGCTGACGGCGGAAGCCATACAGGACTCCCTGGAAATCCTGTGACGGCGCACACTGCGGTGGCGGCCCCCCCGCTTTCCTGATACGCTCAGGCGGGGGAAGCAGCTCCGCTCAAGAACGCCCCGCAGAAATTCTTCTCCATCCACAGCGCCCATTCCCCGGCAGACACAGCCCTGATTGCAGCAGCGCGCTCGTATACGGCGCGTATGCGTTCCGGCGGGGCAAAGGATTCGTCGCGGAACGGCTGGAACGGGGCGTCGGTCTCCATCAGTATGCGGGCGGCAGGCAGCGAGCGCACGCAGTCCTCCGCCTTCCGGCTGCCACGCAGCAGCGCCGCCCCGAAAGAAAAATAGGCGTTCACGCCGTGCGCCAGCAATGCCAAGGCTTCCCGCGCGCCGAAGGGAAAGGCGTGGAATATCACGGAGGGCAGGCGCGCCAGCTCCCGGCTGTCACGGAACAGCTCGTCGAGCGCCTTGCGGTCGTGGACAAGCAGCGGCATCCCGTATGAAGCGGCAAGCCCCAGAGAAATATGCCACGCCTCTTCCTGCAGGGCGCGGGCGGCCTTCAGTTCCTCCGTAAAAAAATCAAGTCCGCACTCCCCTATGCCGCAGATACGCCGTTCCCTGAGCAGCTGCTCCAGAAACGCCGCGTTCCGCCGCAGAAGCTGCTGCCCGGCCGCGGCATCCTGGGGGTGTATGCCGAACAGGCAGCACACGCGGAACGGGCTGGACGCGGCAAGCGCCTCCTGCCGCAGGAATTCCTCCGGGCTCTGGGCGCAGCTTGCCCCCGCCGCAGCCGCATACGAGCACTGCGCGATATGAAAATGAGCGTCATAATACACCACCGGCCTCCTCCTCCTGCGGAAAAAACTGCTAAACCCTTCCTCCCAGATACCGAACATATAAGTACAAGAACTTTTTATGCACAAATGGGTAAGGAGTTACAAATGGGAAGCTATACTTTAAAAAGCATCGGAAAATCAACTGATTATATGACCATCGTGCGCGAGATGGATGACGGATATGTCGTGCGCATTGTCCGTGACAAAGACGGATACAATGACGTGACTACAGACTACATCTCAAAGACGCTCTTTGACAGCTGCATCCGCACAGGCTACCTCACCAAAATGAATACGCCTGCCGACAAAACAGCGGTAAATGCCTGAAGCCTCAGGGCTCCAGCGCACGGTCAATCAGTCGCAAGGCGGCATCATACCTGGTCTCTCTGTCCGTCACGGGCGGAAGCCAGTGTATGGTGACACCTTTGCGCTCCATCCCCCGGAACCACGTTTCCTGGCGCTTGGCAAACTGGCAGATTGCATGGCAAAGCTGCCCGGACAAGTCTTCGACGCTCCCGATTTTTCCTTCAAGATACTCGCTCACAAACCTATATTCCAGCCCGAGTTTTTCCAGCCGTTCCCACGAATAGCCCGCGTCGTGCAGGGACTGAACCTCATCCACCATTCCGGCATCCATGCGCTCCTTTA
The DNA here is from genome assembly GCA_002393865.1 of Treponema sp. UBA4319. Classification (GTDB taxonomy): domain Bacteria; phylum Spirochaetota; class Spirochaetia; order Treponematales; family Treponemataceae; genus Treponema_D. Next base: position 2,237 of record DGUD01000092.1, on the reverse strand, counting down.
GCCTGCGCGCGATATTTTCCCGCAGGATATCCCTGGGGATTGTCGTTCCCAGCACAAAGGCCTGCACCTCCGGACGGAGCGGCTCCTGCACGCGCTGCTGCCGGTATGCCTCGCCCTGCATAAAGGTCTGGATTTCTATCGCGCGGATCAGCCGCTCCCGGTCGCGGAGGTCGCTCTTGTTGTGCAGATTCGGGCGCAGGGCAAGCAGCAGCGCCCCCAATTCCTCCATCGATTTGCCCGCAAGCTGCTGGCGGAGCCCGGCGTTTTCCGGCACCGGCACAAAATTGTAGCCGCGGATAATCGCGTCAAGGTACATGCCCGTTCCGCCCACAACAAAGGGCATGGCATGCCGTGCGGCGCACGAGCGGAACAGCGCGTAGAAGTCCCGCTGAAAGCTGAACACATTGTATTCGTCGTCCAGTGTCGTGACATCAATCAGGTGGTAGGGAATCTGCACGTCCCGCACGCTACCGTCAGGAAGCGTCTCATGCAGCGTATAGTCCGCAAGGTCTTTGCCGCTGCCCAAATCCAACCCCTTGTATACCTGCCTGCTGTCAGCGGAAATAATGTCCCATCCGTAATGGCGGGCAATCTGCACACCGAGCGCGGTTTTACCGACCGCAGTGGGGCCAAGCAGAACCACGCAGTTATACCCTCCGGCCATGGCAGCTCCGCTACAGCACCCGGCAGAGCGCGCACTTCAGGTACTCGCTTTTGGGATAGCCGAGCAGCACCGGGTGATCCGCCCCGGCCCCGCGCTTCTGGAGCACCTGCACGCGGCGGTGGCTGTCCCGCGCGGCATGCATGAGCATGGAATAGAACGTGGTCTCATCAAAATAAGAGGAACAGGAGCAGGTGACAAGGATGCCGCCCTCGTTCAGCAGCCGCATCGCGCGGAGGTTTATCTCCTTGTAGCCGCCATAGGCCTTCTGGATAAGCTTTGCGCTTTTGGTGAAGGCAGGAGGATCAAGGATAATCACGTCGAATTTCTCCCCGGCCGCCTCGTACTGGCGCAGCAGGTCAAAGACGTCGGCGCATTTTGCCTGCATCCGCCCGCCAGCCCCGTTGAGCGCGATGTTCCGCTCCACCATCTCCACTGCCTCAGGAGAGATATCCACGCTGATAACCTCGCGCGCGCCGCCCGCAACGGCATTCAGCCCGAAGGCGCCGGTGTGCGTAAAGGTGTCAAGGACGCGTTTTCCGTGGCAGAATCGCATGATTGCCGCGCGGTTCCATTTCTGGTCAAGGAAGTAGCCGGTCTTCTGGCCGTGCGCGATGTCCACTGAAAGGCGGATGCCGTTCTCCGTAATCGTTATGACTTCTTCCCCCGCCTTGCCAATCCAGCCGGCCTTTTGTGGCAGCCCCTCTTTCTCGCGGACGGAAGCATCGCTCCGCTCGTAGATAAAGCACGGGTCGCAGGAATCCCGCAGGGCAGCGAGGATTTCTTCGCGGAAGGTCTCGCAGGCAAGGGAAAGGAACTGCACGACGAGATAGACAGCGGTATCCGTGACATAACGCTCCACAATCAGACCGGGGATAAAATCAGCCTCCGCAAATATAAGGCGGCAGCTGTCGCTCTCGCTGTAATGGATGCGGCGGATATTCACGGCATTGCGCACAAGCTTTGACCAGTATGCCTTTGTATCAGCCATAATCTGATCGGCGTGCGCGGAGCCTATCATCCGCACTGCTATGCGGGAGCGCCGGTTCAGGATGCCGCTGCCAAGGAAAGCCCCCGAATGCGCGCAGACCTCCACCGTGCTGCCGTCCTGCACCGGGCAGTCGGCAAGCGGCGTGTTCTTGACCCCGCTTCCGTCGGAGGCAAGCCACTTGATGCTCGCAATCTCGTTATCAAAGACCCAGGGGAAGCCCTGGGCAATCTCATGCTCTTCTTTTGCTTTCAGTAAGACACGTGGAAACTCGTTCATGGGCTGATGATAGCATATTTTCTTTGTTTAGGAAACAGGGCTGCAGGCACCGCCCGCAAGCTCAGACTGCTTTGCGATCAGGGCATCCGCAATCAGACGGGCGCTGTCGCCACGGAACATCCATGCCTGCTCGCGGATTTCTTTTCTGCCTTCCGCAAGGACAGTGTCCGCGACGGCACCCTCGATTACCTGCCGCATGCCGGCAAAGTGCTCGCGGGACAACGCTATCCCTATTTTCTCCAGCGCCGAGAAGCGCCACAGCTTTTCGTCGCCGAGCCACGCCGCATCGTAAATCCCGGCATCAAAGGC
>DGUD01000060.1 GCA_002393865.1 Treponema sp. UBA4319 | reverse complement strand
CGCAGGTGCCGTTCATGCGCTGCTCCACGCCGCCGCGGAAATACGTTATCTTTGCGTCCTCGCCGCCCAGCTCGATGACCACGTCGGTCTGCGGGATGAGCTTTTTGACGGCGGTGGTCGCCGCAACAACCTCCTGGATGAAGGGAACTGACAGCCACTGCGACACGGAAAGCCCGCCGGAGCCGGTCACCTTTACGCTGACGGTCTGCCCGTCGCCCGCGGGCAGCTGCTGCTCCAGCTCATCAAAGGCACGGCTCACGACGGCGATGATGGTGTTGCGGATATCCGCCCGGTGGCGCTCGTAGGCGCTGTAGAGCCGCTCGTCATGCTCGCCGAGCACGACGACCTTCACAGTCGTGGAACCGACGTCAATGCCCATGCGGAGCGGTTTCATAACGGGAGTGAGAGAAGTGATGCGTATATCGTTCGTTTCCATGTATAAGCCACCGGGAATAGTACTGGTTCAGCCTCAAAAGCCCCCGGCAAGGTCTTGCCGTGGATTCCTTGAAACTGGCTCTAGCCGGAGAAGCCCTGACCGGCGCCCGAAGCGCAAAGCGGGTTTCCCTGCAAATCGGGAGCCATGCCCCCTTTCTAATATAAGCTAAAAAGTGTATTTTTGCAACAATACGGCAAGCATTTGCCACATATTTTTTAAGTTTAATTTTATAAGTCCGGTACATGCACAGCATTCCGCATTGACACGCCACGCCGCCCCCTTTTATACTTATTCCATGCGCGACCTCATACTGCATTTTCTGAGCACCATAGACGAACCGTTCTTCTCCATACTCACCGGCATTCAGAATTTCCTGCACCTCTGCTTTGCGGAAAAAGAGAAGCCCGTGAGCTACGGCAGCGAGAACCCGGACAAGACCTTCTACATCATCACGAACCTTGGCGGCGGCATACTCTGCCAGTACGACGCGGTGCTCGGCTACCTGGGCCGCGCCATCCGCAAGGGCTGGGTGCCCGTCATAGATCTCCGCAAGACGGACAACGACGTATTCTCGGATCCGGAGCGCCCGGAGGAGAACCCGTGGAACTACTATTTCGGGCAGCCGGAGCCGTACACGCTGGAGGAAGTCTACCGCAGCAAGAACGTCATACACTGCGCGCACCTGCGCATGTACTACACGCGGCTCAACCGCAAGGAAATGCAGCGCCGCTGCGTGCTGAGCAGGAGAATCCCCTTCGTGCCGGACATGCAGCGCTTTCTGCAGGAGGAGTCGGCAAAGCTGCTGCAGGGGCTGGGCAGCGATGTGGCGGCAGTCTTCTACCGGGGGACGGACTACAACCCCGCGCCGGGCTGGGATCTGGTGGGGCACCCCGTCATCGCCGGCATAGAGCAGTTCTGCGACATCGTGTCGGCAAAGCTGGACGAATGGAAGGCGAGCGGCATCTTCTTTATGACGGAGGAGCAGCAGGCGCTGGAATACTTTGCCCGGCGCTTCCCCAAAGCGCGCTACGTGGAGAAGGAGCGATTCGGCAGCAACTTCAAGGCGGGCGTCGGCATCCCCTACCAGCAGCTTGAGCACACGAGCCGCTACCAGAACAACAAGCTCTACCTGCTGGACGTGTACATCTGCGCGCAGTGCCAGTACATGATAGGCCCGCTCACCAACGGCTTCCGCACCGCGCTCAACTGGAACGGCGGCGGATTCAAGGACTTCCACGTCATAGACCTGGGGAACCGCTAGGACAAGCGCCGCTTCCTGTGCTTGCAACAAAGCCCGCCAGTCAGTATGCTAGAGGCATGGGAAAACAGCATACACTCATCGCAAAGGGGCTCTCGCTCTCATTTCTTACGCTCTGCTCCCGCATACTCGGCCTACTCCGGGAAATGACAAAGGCAAAGTTCCTCGGCACATCCGCGCTGGGCGACGCGTTCGGCATCGCATTCCAGGTGCCCAATTTCTGCCGCCGCCTCTTCGCGGAGAATTCCATATCGGTCGCGTTCATCCCCACGTTCCGGAATTTCCTGGAGGAATCGTCCAGCCCGGAAGGAAAGCAGCGGACGCAGGAATTCATCAGCGCGACTTTCACGCTCGTCAGCTTCCTGACCGCGGTATTCGTGTCGCTCGGCATGCTGTGCACCCCGCTCATCCTGCGTATCTTTTTCAGCAGCTCGTACAGCGAGGCGCTCGACGAGGCCGTCGTGCTCACGCGCATCATGTTCCCGTACCTTGTGGTCATCTCCGTCGCGGCCTTTTTCCAGGGAATCCTGAACGGGGTGAAGGTCTTTGCGCCGTCGGGATTCACGCCGATACTGTTCAACGGCATCGTCATCGCCGCCACCTACCTGCTTGCCCCGCACATGGCAAACCCCGCGCGCGCCATGGCGACGGGCGTCATCGCGGGCGGCTGCGTGCAGGCAGCGTTCCAGCTGCCCTTCGTACTCAAGCACGGCTGGCACGTCAGCCTTGTCCCGCTGCGCAAGGCCTTTGGCAACGAGGGCACGCGGACGGTGCTGCGGCTGGTGGGGCCGACCGTCATCGGCATGGCGGCATACCAGCTGAACGACATCGTGTCATCCGCGCTCGCGACCCGTGCCGGTGAAGGCGTCTATTCCAGCATCCAATACTCGCTGCGCCTGCAGGAGCTGATTCTCGGCATCTGCGCCGTCACCATAGGCACCGTCATCCTGCCCGACCTGACGGGCTTCGCAAAGAGGCGCGAATGGGAGCGCTTCAGCGCGATGCTCTCGCTCTCCATAAAAATCATGGCGCTCATCGCCATCCCCATCACGGCCTACGCCCTCGTCATGAAGCGGGATGTCATCACGCTCGTTTTTGCGAGCGGCAGGTTCAACGAGGATTCCATCCGCATGACGGAGCAGGTCTTTACCTTCCACATCTGCGGGCTCTTCTTTATCGCCGTGAACCGCATCACAGCCCCAGCCTTCTACGCCCAGCAGGACACCAAAAGCCCCACTGCGGCAGGGCTCATCAACTTTGCCGTCAACATCGCGCTCGCGGCGCTGCTCGTCAGACCCCTGGGCGGCGGCGGCATCGCGCTCGCGCTCACCGTGGCAAGCCTGTGCAACATGGCGGTTCTCTTCATCTTCCTGCGGCGCAACCGCAACATTGACGTGGGCATGGTGGTGCGCTCGTCGCTGCTGTACGCGCTGCGCATCGTATGCTTTTCCGCGGTGGCGGTTCTTCCCGTCTGGCTGCTGCACGGCAGGATAGAGGCTGCGTGCGCCGGGCACAACAGGCTCGTGTCGCAGGGCGTGCCCGTCTGCATCACGGCGGCGATGTTCGCAGCGGCGGGCATCCTGCTGCTGCTGCTGAGCAGAGACCCGCTCCTGCAGGCCGTGCTCAGGAAGCTGCGGCATCAGGACAGCGGCGCAAACACATGAGGTGCATTTTGTCCAGTTTCAAAGGTTCCTGGCAAGGTCTTGGCCCGGACGCTTTGGAACTGGCTCAGGAGTATATACGATGACAGATTTTGAGAAGCTTTATCGCGCACGGAGGGAGAGGCTCTGCGCCTACCTGCGCGCGCACGGGATAACGGCGGCAGTCTTTACGGACAACGAGGATCAGAGGGATGTCTCTGTCCGCTACCTGACGGGGCACCCCTCGGATGCGGTGCTGGTGCTGGTGGCAGACGGAAAGGCTATGCTCAGCCCGTGGGACGAGAACCTTGCCGCGGAACGCGCGCATGCGGACGAAATCATCCCCTACACAAAATTCCAGCGCAGCGCCACGATTGCAGTGCAGGAGCTGCTTAAGGCATACGGCGGCACGGCGGGCGCAAGGGTGGCGCTGCCGCCAGCCACGACCTATATCCAGTACGAGAAATACCGTGCCGCCCTCCCCGGCTGGCAGGCGGAATGCAAGGAGGATTCCGTACACGCGGAGCTTGCGAGGCAGCGCGCGGTCAAGGACGAATACGAGATTGCCTGCACGCGCAAGGCCTGCGCCATCACCGACGGCATGACCGACACGATTCTTGCCGGGGTGCAGTCAGGGACGTTCCGCACGGAGACCGACGTGGCACTCTACATCGAACGGGAGCTGCGGGCGCAAGGCTGCGAGCGGACCAGCTTCGACACGCTCGCCGCAGGCCCCGCCCGCTCCTTCGCCATACACGCGTTCCCCGGCTATACGTCCGGCGGCTGGGGCACTGACGGCATATCGCTGCTCGACTACGGCGTATGCTTTGAGGGCTACGCGAGCGACTGCACGATTACCGTCGCACGGGGCAGGCTTTCCGCCCGGCAGGAAGAGCTGCTCGACCTTGTGCAGAAGGCAGCCGACGAATGCCTGCCCCTCTACCGGCCGGGCGTGCCGGTCCGCAGGGCATCGGAAAAAGCAGAGGAAATCTTTGCCGCCGCCGGGCGCAGCATGCCGCACAGCCTGGGGCATGGCACCGGGCTCGAAATCCACGAGGCGCCGTTCATCAGCATGCGGGCGGAGGAAAGCACGGTCTTCCGCGCCGGGAACATCGTGACGCTGGAGCCGGGGCTCTACGACACGGAGCTGGGCGGCGCGCGGCTGGAGAACGACGTGCTCATAACAGAAAACGGGAACGAGCTTCTGACCCGTTCCCGCATCCTCCGGTTCTAAATCCCCCGTTCAGGGAGAAGCCTCAAGAGCCTGCCGAACAGCAGACCATCCGCTTTTGTGCCCGCGCCCCGCTCAGCGGAGCCGGGAGAGCACATTCTCTATATCCGCCTTGAGGGCGGCCGCAATGCCCTTGTCCGGCAGGCCGGCCAGCAGCGGAAGCATGGCTCCCAGCACCTTTGCCGCGAGCTCCCTGCCCTCCATGCGCGGCGGGAATCCGCCATCATCCAGATTGAGCTCCCTGCGGAGCACCTCGGACGTGGCAAAGAGCCCCGCGTTCCCGGAAAGGCGGGAAATCAGGTATTCCATCAGCACGTGCTCCCGGCTGGAAAGGAACGCCTCCCGGCTGCCTTCCGGCAGGAATTCCACGAGGGAGCGGAGCTTAAGGAGCATATCCGTCATCTGATGGTACTGCTGCGCGGCAGCCCGGTTGTTGATGGCCTCGGCAATCTGAGAGAGCAGGTGCCGCGCGTCGTCAAGCAGGCTCGGCGAGACAGGCGGACCGGACAAAGTATCCTCTTCAGGGGGAACCTCCTCCAGCTCCGGCAGCTCCTCCCGCTGCAATATCTCCGCGGCCTCCTCCTCGTCAACCTCGACAGGAATCTCCTCGTCCGCAAAGCGATCCTCGCTCTCGTCCACCGGGAAGACAGAAGGCTCGTCCAGCGGAAGCTCGCCGTCCTCATCAGGCGCGGGCTCGGCTCCGGCAGCAGGAGCTTCTTCCTCCGCCGCAGCTTCTTCCGGCTCTGCGCCGGGCACATCGTCCAGCGGGGCAAGCGTATCGTCTATATCGTCCGGCAGTGCCGGCGCCACAAAATCATCGCTCTCATCAAAGGCGGGCGCCAGATCCTCGTCGGACGGCAGCTCCTTAAGCTCGCCCGGAACGGAAAGGTCGTCCGCGCCAAAATCCGGCTCGTCAAGGGGAAGCTCAGGCAGCTCCTCCTCGTCGTAGATGCTGTCGGGCAGCTCGAATTCCTTGTGCTCGTCCTCCGCTTCCTCAGCACCCGCTTCCTCGCCCTCCGTAAATCCGGGAATCTCGAAGTCCTCGTTCCCATCCAGGGCTTCGGCGCCGGCATCTTCCCCGGAATCGGGCTCCAGCCCGTCCTCTGCGCCAAAGTCAGGGCTTTCCGGCACAAGCGGCTCCTCCGCATCTTCCCCGGAAAGGTCGTCCGCGCCCATGTCTGACGGCAGCGGCTCCTCTTCCCCCGCAGGAATCTCCTCAGAAATATCCGTGGAAGCAAGTTCCTGCTCCAGCCCGGAAGCATCTGGCGCCAGCCCGGAATCGTCCTCCAGGTCGCTCAGCTCTATCGCATCAGTCCCGTCATCGTCGGGCATGGAAAGATCCTCGACCTCAAAGCCGGGCATCTCGTCTTCCTCCGCTTCCGCGGAAGCTGGCTCCAGATCGCCCTCCAGCCCGAAGTCGGGAGTGCCGGGCACAAGCGGCTCCTCTTCTTCCGGGGAAAGCTCGTCCGCGCCCATATCGGCCAGCAGGGGCTCCTCTTCCTCGGCCTCATCCGCGGAAAAATCATCCGTCGCAAAGCCGGGCATCTCCTCCACCGGGCTTGCATCGGGTTCCGGCTCAGGTTCGGGTTCCGGCTCAAGGCCAAAATCGGGGGCGCTTTCCTTTGCCTTTGGCGGCTCAGGCTGAATATCCTCGGCGTCGTCAAGGTCTATCGGCATATCATCCTCGCCGCCGCCGCTGCCGAGCACCTCCTCGGTAAAGTCAGGCTCCGATGCCGCCTCAAAGGGAGCAGGGCTCGCGCGCCCCGCAACAGGAGAAGAGCCAAAGGGATTCTCGGCAAAGAAATCGTCCATCCTGTCGTCGTCGGAGACAAGATTATCAAGACTGTCGGCATTGTTCCCGCTCGCAAGGATTTCGTCATCTATGATTGCGAAGGGCGAGATATCATCGTCGTTTTCGGTAAGCGTCTCGAAATTCAGGTCGGGGGCAATGTCGTCCATCAGCCCCACGTTGTCCACATCCTCCACGGGACTGGCCGCGGACGGCTGCTTTGCGGCATGTGCGGCACGCGGCACCGCAGGCTGGGCGGCGGAAGCTGCGTCATCCACGTAGACTGCGGCAGGCGCATGCTGTTCCGCCACAAAGGCCGGCTCAGCATCCAGCGCGGTCTGTCCCTGCTGCGCGATGGCGCTGCTCATGCGCTCCACGCTGCTCCGGTAGCTTTTGTTACCGCTGTCGCTGTCCGCAAGCCGCCGGTATGTGCTCAGCGCGTCGTCCAGGCGCCCCTGCTTCTCGTAGCTGGTAGCCAGCAGCGAGAGCGCCTTCTCGTCGCCGGGATTCGTCTTGAGGTAATGCTGCAGGTGCGCCTCTGCCTTCTGGTGCAGCCCCTTCTGCTCGTAGCGGCGGGCGCCGTCCCGGTAATGATCGGTATATTCGGGGGCAAGGCGGTCTATCCGCTTGAAGCAGGACCGGGCCTTCGCCTCCTCCCCGTTGCAGATGTAATACTGGCCGAGCAGGTTGAGCGTCTGCATGTCGTCGGGATTCTTTGCCCACAGCTCCTTTATCTTGCGGACGGCGGAATCCAGCTTGTCCGCGCTCAGCAGGACGGACGTGTACTGCTTGAGCATCTTCATGTCATCGGGGGAAAGCCGCTCGTATTTCTCCATCGTCTCGATGGCTTTCTGGAGCTTGCCGTCAGCCTCATAGGCCTCCGCAAGCCCTGAGAGCGCGCTTGTGCTCTCAGGAGCAATCTCCAGCGCGGCATTGTATTCCTCCTCGGCGTCGGGGAAGTCGCTCTGCCTGACATACACATTGCCCAGCTTGGTATGCATGCCTGCGTCGTTGGGGTTCAGGCGCACCGCCTGCTGCACAAGGTCGCGCGCAAGGGAGGTGCTGTTCTTCTGCAGCAGCAGGTCGGCATAGCCGTCTATGGCATCCAGCCAGCCCGGCTTGGAGCGCAGCGCCGCCTCGTATTCCTGCCCGGCCTTGTCAAGGTCGCCAAGCCCCTCGTAGGCCTTGGCAAGATTCATGTGGAGTATAGGATGGTTAGGGTCAACCTTGAGCCCGCGCTGGAACACCGGCACAGCCTTGGCATAGTGCTGCTGCAGGCAATAGATGGAGCCAAGGTGATTGTACGCAAGGACATCGTTCGGGTTATGGGAGATGACGGTGTTGAAGCAGAATTCCGCCTCTGGGTACTTCCCCAAGTCCTTGTAGGTAAAACCAAGGTTGTAGAACACCTGGGTATTATGCTCATCGACGATGATGCCCTGCTCCAGCGCCGAAATGGAATTGCGGTACTGCTTCAGCTGGCGGTAGATGCTGCCAAGGCTGTTCAGGGCACCCATGTTCTTCGGGTCAAGGGCAAGCACCTTTTCGTACTGCTCCAGCGCCTCCGGGAATTTCCGTCCCTTTTCGTACAGCTTTCCCAAGGCGGAAAGCAGCTCTATATTGGAGCTGTCTTTCTGCAGGAGCTCCTTGTACAGGCGCTCCGCCATATCATAATCGCGGGAAAGCTCGGCAGATTTTGCCCTGTCCAGCGTCAACTTGTCCGATGCATCCAACACAGCCATCCGTTTCCTCTCATGAGCAGCCGCAAAAGACGTTTACTTTTGAGGCTGGCTCTCATATAGGGAAACACTGAATAATCCGATGCGCAATGCGCCGGGTCTTAATCAGCGGTTCCATAGATGTGTCCGGAAAATCCTGTCCTCCGGACACAAAGCTTACAATGCGCAAAGACCGGCAGGGAAACGGAGGTTTCCGGGCAGGCCTCATAGCATGGCTCAGCAAAACGACGATAGAGACAGCCTCCGGAAGCAGACGAGCCCGGAGACTCCCTCAACAGAACTGCCCGGGGGCACACACACCCGGACAGCACGCACACGGCGGGACGGCAAGAAGACATCGGGAAGCGCAGGCAGCTCCCTCGTGCCCGTCCGCACTCCCCTGCTTGCAGGCGCCCCTTATTTCTTCATGGGGCGGGCATAGACTTCCACCGACCTGATGCCCGTAATGCGCCGGTCAAGGTTTGAGTAGGCCGCCACCGCAAAATAGTAAATCTTGCCGTTCTTCAGGCCGGAGAAGGTGATTTTGTTCACGTTCCCCACATCGACAGGAGACTCGCCCTGCAGCGCCTCCGCCCCCAGATACTCGCCGGGACGGTCACCGTAATAAATGTAATAGCCGCCCGTCAGATTGTCAACGGAATGCGACCACGACAGGGTGATTTCCCCGTCGCCGGCCTCGGCAGTCACTTTGAACGGCGGCAGCGGCGCGGCGACCTCCTTGAAATGCAGATCCACCTGCATCACGGACGGAGAGACCGAACCGGAACCATCCGGGTACAAGTCCGCGGCAAGCTGGAAGTACATGCCCTTGATATCATCGATGGAGGCGTGGTTCCGCACGGGAATCCACTCAGGCTCATCCTCATCCCATGAGAAGTAGTTGTCGCCGGAGCGCACGTACAGCAGCACGGAAGTCTGGCTCGGCGTGCTCAGCGAGACATCAACCTTGGTAAGCCGGGCATCCTGCGACACCATGATGGGCTTTGTCACAAAGCGGCCGCCGTCACGCGCATAGGTATCGTAGCGCATATCGACGGCCGTCTGGGTATGGACGGAGCGCTGTATGCGGAAATCGTCGATGAGCCCGGTATAGCCGGGGCAGATGTCTATGTCGGCGATTACGCCCAGAATCGGCATGTACACCGAGCCGCCCACCTCGCGCCCGTTGCTCGTCACGTACTTGAGCGCCTCAAGGCGGCCGTTTATGCGGTACTCCAGCAGGCCGGTATCCTCGTCAAAGCTGATGGCGTGGTGCGTCCACACATTGGGGATAATCGTACTATAAGAAGCGATTTTGATATTGCCGTTGTCCGCGTCATAGCCGTTGAACACGTTGGTAAAGTCCCATTCAAGATGGTTCTTGTAGAAACCGGCGCTTATCATCTGGTACATGGGAGAATTGCTCACCGTGCGGGACGAGCGCCAAGAGAAGACGCGCTCGCCGTTCTCCGCGATGGAAGGGTTCAGCCAGAATTCGATGAGGAAGGAGCCGGCTATGCCGCTCGTGCCGAACAGGGAGCCTTCGCCGCCGGAGAGCCGGATGCCCTTTGTACCACGGCTGAGCCCCGCGCCGCTGCCCATCTTAGCCTTGGGGGAACGGACGATGGCGTTGTCCTTGACCTCGTAATTTCCCACAAGGTCTTCAGGGACGCTGCCCTCGAAGTCTATGAGCAGGTCGGTCTTGCTGCCGACCGAACGGCTGTTCGTGGCAAGCTGCAGGCATTCGTAGCCGAAGCGACCCGTTCCGCGCGCCACGCCCGCAGACGACTCCAGCTCAGGCCAGCCGCTCTTGCCGCCGAGCGTCACAATTTTTTCTTCCGCACGGGCAGAATTCACCGCCCCCATATTCAAAAGGAAGAGAAAACATGATATACTGCAAATGTTTCTTATATTACACATAATATGTCCGACCAGAATGATACAACGTTGACAACACAAGCCTCCTCCTCCGGGCAGCAGAAGTCCTCCCGCGAACAGCTCCACCAGACGGCGCTGAAAGCCCCGTCCCAGAGCGGCGTCTACCTGTGGCGCAACGCGGAAGGAACCGTCATCTACGTGGGCAAGGCAAAAAGCCTGAAAAGCCGTCTCTGCTCCTATTTTAGCGGAAACAAAGACATCAAGACAAGGCTTTTGGTCAGCCACGCCCGCAGCATCGAATACATCACCACGAACAACGAGTACGAGGCCTTCCTCCTTGAGAACAACCTCATCAAGAAGTACACGCCGAGGTACAACATCAACCTGAAGGACGGGAAGTCGTACCCGGTGCTCCGCATCACGAACGAGACGTGGCCACGCATCTTCAAGACCCGCCGCGTCGTCCAGGACGGCTCACAGTACTTCGGCCCCTTCCCCGACGCAGGCGCGCTCGATACATTCATAGAAACACTCTATGAAATCTATCCGTTACGCCACTGCAAGACATTCCGGGAAAAAACGTCGCCGTGTATGTACTATCACATAGGCAGGTGTCCCGCACCGTGCAGCAGGCACGTCGAAAAATCCACCTATACTGAATATATCGACGAAATTTCCGCCCTCCTTGAGGGAAAAGGCGCCGAAACGACAGCCAAAATTGAAAATACCATGAAATTAGCGGCAAAAGCGCTGGACTTTGAGAAGGCCGCACGGCTGCGCGACGGGCTGAAGGCGCTCTCCGTCCTGCAGAACCAGAACATCGTGGAGGGATTCGACGGCGACGACCGAGACTATATCTCCTCGTGGCGGGAAGGCGAGCTCGTCAGCTTTACCGTGCTCAAGGTACGCGGCGGCAAAGTGCTGGGCAGGGACAATTACCGCACCGTCACGCTGAACGAGGATCCTGAGATTCTGCCGGAATTCATGAGCGCATACTACACAGAAAAAGAGTCCATACCACCGCTCATCTACGTCCCGGCCGCCGACGGCATGGACTGCATGCGGCGCTGGCTGCGGGAAAACTGCGGCGCGAGCACGGACATCGTGCTGGTGACAGACTCCATGCCCGGCGCGAAGCTGCACAAGGCCGCCGTAAGCATGGCGCAGCAGAACGCCCGCGAGGACATCATCCGCCGCATGCGGGAGCGCGGGGACTTCCCCGCGATGGAGGAGCTCAAGCGGATACTCGGCCTGCCGCGGCTCCCGGTGCGCATAGAAGGCTTCGACATCGCGCACATCGGCGGCAAATTCCCGGTCGCCAGCCTCATCAGCTTCTACAACGGCAACCCCGACAAGAAGAACTACCGGGAATTCCGCCTGCGCACGACGGACGGCATCATCGACGACTTCGCCTCCATGCGGGAAGCGACAAGCCGCCGCTATTCGCGCCTGCTCAACGAGAAGAAGGAGCTGCCCGACCTTATCCTCATAGACGGCGGCATCGGTCAGGTGAACGCCGTGCAGGGCGTGCTGGACGCGCTCGGTCTGGACATCCCCATCGCCGGGCTTGCGAAACGCGACGAGGAAATCTGGCGCCCGCATGCCGCAGCGCCCGTCTGCCTGCCCAAACGGAGCGACGCGCTCCGGCTGCTCCAGCGCGTGCGGGACGAGACGCACCGCTTTGCGACCAGCCGCAACCAGGAGCTGCGCACAAAAGAGAACACCGTCTCGCCCTTCGTCAAGCTGCCTCATGTAGGCACGGAGCGGGACAAGCTGCTCATGAAGCGCTACGGCACGCTCCGTGCCCTGTCGCAGGCACCGGAGTCCGAGCTGGCGCAGCTCCTGCACGTGCGGGCAGGCGATGCCAGCGACATACTGATGGCCGCCAAGCTGCTGCTGGAAAAGCAGGAGCGCGTACAGGCAAAGGAGCGGCTCTCGCTCGGAACGGCAGGCACCACAAGCGAGAAAGCCGCCCGCTATCAGATGAACGCGAACCTCGCCGCCAGCGCACTCGAAGCCGCAGAGCCGCCGCAGCCGCCCTACTCCGCTCCGCAGCCGGAGGGGGACACGCGGCCGGATGTACCTGAAAGCGGAGCACAAAAGTGATTCCTCGCGGGGGCTTTTTCTTCCCCATTGAAAGACTGCGCCTGATGCTGTATACTAAAGAGTTGGTCTCAAAAGTCCAGACGGACTATTGAGACCAGATTCTGACCTATACAGAAAGGAAGCATATTTTGTCGGAACTAGCGTATCCCTTTGACAGCGCGTACCTCCTCAAAAAGCGCAAATCGCTCAAACGCGCCCTGCTTGCCGCATACAGCTAGCCGGGCAGCGCTCCGCTGCTGGACAAGCGGGCAAACGCGGCATACAGCGAGTGGAACGATGACATCGCGGAATGGAACGCCTATGCCGCACGGGCAAGAGCAAGCATCGACAGGGACAAGGCGGAAAAATGCTCCGGGGAGCAGTAAGAGCCGGCGGGGCGCAAACTCAAACCGTCCTAAACTCCGCGCCACCGCGGGGCGAGGCAATATCAGCCGGATTTGCCCGGAATCCAATGCCACTCCCGCCGGAATCAAATGCAAATCCGCCGTGAGCGGAGCACAAAACTGATTTCCGTGCTCCCAAGCTTTCGCATTGACTTCCGGCGACTTCGTTGTATAATGGAAGCATGTCTGATGTTATCTGGAACTACACGCCATGGATGTGGGTCGCGGTGACAATTGTCTGCATCGTGATCGAATCCCTTACATTCTCGCTGACCACCATCTGGTTTGCCTGCAGTGCATTCCTCATGGTCTTCCTCTCGCTCACGGCGATTCCGCTCAAGTGGCAGCTGCTTATCTTTATCGTACTGTCGCTCGCGCTGCTTATCTTTACGCGCCCGCTCGTGATGCGCAAGTTCCGCACGCGTATTCCCACCAACAGCGACAGGCTCATCGGAAAGAAAATAAAGCTGCTTGCTGCCATCACCCCGGAGGAGAAGGGCTCCGCAAAGGTGAACGGCATCGTCTGGACGGTCGCCGCAAGCCCGGAAACACCGCTCCCGCTTGCGGAAGGCACAGAATGCACCATCAGCAGCATAACGGGGAACACGCTCGTCGTGTCCGCGCAAGCCTGAGCGGGATGCAGGGCTGCGGCACGCCGCATCGCAGGCACCAGAAGGAGCAAGCCCCCGAATTCGTCCGGCTTTTGAAGCACTCCGAAGGTATTCCCCGGAACAAAAACGTACGGGAGTTCCTATAAAAAACAAAGGAAGCGCAGCTTGACGCGAGAAGCATCAGTCTGCGCTTCACCAAAGTGAGGAAAACATGGATACACAGCTGTATGTCATCATCGCAATCATCGTCGTGGCAATGATTCTGATAATCAAGAACATCAGGATTGTGCCCCAGTCAAAAGCCTTCATCATCGAACGGCTCGGCACATTCGCCTCCACCTGGCAGACCGGCCTGCACGTCAAGCTGCCCTTCCTTGACCGGGTGGCGAACCAGGTATCGCTCAAGGAGCAGGTGATGGATTTTCCGCCCCAGCCGGTCATCACCAAGGACAACGTAACCATGAAAATAGATACCGTGGTCTACCTGCAGATAACCGACCCAAAGCTCTACACCTACGGCGTGGAGAACCCGATGCTCGCCATCGAGAACCTTGCCGCGACCACGCTGCGCAATATCATCGGCGAGCTGGATCTTGACGCCACGCTCACCAGCCGCGACGTCATAAACACAAAGATGCGCGCTATCCTTGACGAGGCGACCGACCCGTGGGGCATCAAAGTGAACCGCGTGGAAGTAAAGAACATCATGCCGCCAGAAGCCATACGCGAGGCAATGGAAAAGCAGATGCGCGCCGAGCGCGAGCGCCGTCAGACGG
>DGUD01000198.1 GCA_002393865.1 Treponema sp. UBA4319 | reverse complement strand
ACATACTGTTCATCTGCGGCGGCGCCTTTGTAGGGCTCGACAAGATTATCGAACAGCGTCTCTCATCATCATCCATCGGTTTCGGCGCAAAGGGCACGCACCGCACGGAGGAAGAGCGCATGGAGCTGCTGAATCAGGTCACTTCCGACGACCTGGTGAAATTCGGCATCATCCCGGAGCTTATCGGCCGCCTGCCGATAACCTGCGCGCTCAAGGAGCTGAACCGCGACGACCTAGTCCGCATCCTTACGGAACCGAAGAACGCCATCACCAAGCAGTTCCAAGCGAGTTTTGCCATCGACGACGTGGATCTTTCGTTCAACGAGGAGGCCATCGGCGAAATCGCCGACATCGCAATAAAGAACAAGACCGGTGCCAGAGGACTGCGCGCCATCGTCGAAAAAATCCTGCTTGACATCATGTTTGAGGTACCAAGCATCAAGGGCAAAAAGAAGCTGGAGATTACGAAAGACATCGTAAACCAGAAGTCGGTTCCCAGCGCGGAGACGCTCCTGATAAGCCAGAAGACGGCGTAACGGACACAAGCAAAGACGAGCGCGGAGACAGACAGCGGCGGGATGACATCCCTCCGCTTTTTTTATGCCCGCCCGTGCCGCAGGGAAGCGACATCCTGCAGCAGAGCGGATGTCTGCGCCGCGGTTTTTTCCCAAGAGAACTTGCGGGACCACTGTATTCCCTGCCGGGCCAGACGCTCCCGGAGGTCGGAATCGCTTACAATGCGCTCTATCGCAGAAGCCATCTCCCCGATATTGTCGCTGTCAAAATACAGGGCATTGTCCCCGGCAATCTCGCGGAGCGCCCCTGCAGACGAGCAGGCGACGGGAAGCCCGCAGGCCATGGACTCAAGAACCGGCAGCCCCACCCCCTCATTCACAGCAGGGAAGAGGCAGGCCTCGGCATTGCGGTAGAGCTCAGGGAAATTCTCGTGCGGAAAATAGCCGGTCATAAAAATATCGCTCGCAGCGCAGGATGAGACGGCAGCCTTGCGGACAGCATCGATATACGGACCCTCGCTCCCCGCTATGACAAGCCGGTGGGGCAGCCGGGTCTTTTCCTTGAACAGGGAGAATGCCTTAATCAGCTCCACGTGCTTTTTCCCTTCGTTCTGCACCCGGCTCGCGTAAATCAGGTACGGCTTTTTGATGGCAAAGGGTTTGATGTCGATTACGCTGCCTTCCGGCTCGACGCTTTCCGCCGGGTAGAACAGGCTGTGGTTTATGCCGTTGTAGATGACCTCCACCCGCCGGGGGCTGACGCCGCAGCGCTCCAAGTCGTCTTTTATGAACTCGCTCGCCGCAATGATGCAGTCGGCGCTGGAAAGCCCTTTCCGTATGCTGGAACGGAGCCAGCGGTCACCAGAGCGCTCAAAAAGGCTGCTCACGATATCGTTCACGACCGCAACCCCCGGCACCTTGAATTTCCGCGGAAGAATACGTGCCCCGGCGGTATAGAGGATGACGTCGTACGCATTGCGTTTTCCGAAGGAATTGACCCGGAAGCTATGCCAGAGGCGCTCGCACGCGAGGCTGTCAGGAAGATTGACACTGGTAAAGCCGTAATCCTTAGAGCGGGTGTAGGTATAACGGTCTACCTCAGAACCGAACAAGTCGTAGACGACAGACTTGTCCTGCGGAAGGCTGTTGACCAGGGAAAGCACGTATGAGCCGAGACCAGAGCGCCCGTTATCACAGCCGAATGTATCAATTCCAACTTTCATAGCTATAAATTATACCACAAAATGCAAGAAATATGCTATAGTTATGCTTATGACAAGTTTCAAGGACTACACCACTGACGACGAGCTGCTTTCCCGTCTGGCAGCGCAGCATATCACCGAGCCGACCGCCGTGCAGCAGCAGGTCATCCCTCTGGTGGCGGCAGGCAAAAACCTGCTGTTCCAGAGCGAGACCGGCACTGGAAAGACGCTCGCCTACCTCCTGCCGCTCATCCAGAAAATCCAGGCGGAAGAGCAGCAGGGCAACAGCAGGAAGGCGGTGAAGCTGCTTGTCGCCTCCCCCACGCTTGAGCTTGCATCGCAAATCCGCAACCAGGTGCAGCTGGTCTCGGACATCCGGTGCGCGCTCTGTATCGGAGGAAGTCCTATCAGCCGCCAGATTGAGCAGCTGAAAGAGAAACCGCTTATCGTTGTCGGCGGACCGGCACGGCTGCTGGAGCTCATCCACCTGAAGAAGCTGAAGGCAGACGCGGTGGAATGCCTTGTGCTTGACGAGGCAGACCGGCTGCTGAGCCCTGAGCTCAGGGAGGCGACGGAAGGCCTGCTGGAGCGGCTGCCTCGCACGGTGCAGCTGGTGGGCAATTCCGCCACCGTCAGCGACTATACCCGCAGCATCCTGCAGAAGGCACGGGACGGGCTTGCGCAGGGCGAAGACGGAACAGGCGGCGCCATAGAGCTCGTCACGCTGCCGCCGGAGGACATACTGCGCAAGCGCATCACCCACTGGGCGATTTTTGCCGAACGGCGGGATAAAATCGATCGCCTCAGAGCCCTTATCAACGCCGTGCAGCCGCAAAAGCTGATTGTCTTTACCGCCCGCAGCGACCAGGTGGAGAACATCGTCCAAAAACTCCGCTGGCGCAAGCTGGACTGCGACGGCCTGAGCGCAAAGATGGACAAAAAGCTGCGGAAGGCCGCCCTTGACCGTTTCAGGAGCGGCAAGCTGCCCATACTGGTCACGACAGATCTGGCGTCCCGCGGGCTTGATATTCCGGGCATCACGCACGTGGTGCAGCTTGACCTGCCGGAGAGCACGGATTTCTTTATCCACCGCGCAGGAAGGACGGCGCGTGCCGGGCAGACGGGAATCAACTGCGTCATCGGAGACGCCTTCGAGATGCAGCGCTACGCAAAGCTTGAAAAGAAGCTTAAGATAAAAGTATATCCAAAAGACCTATACGGCGGGAAGCTTGTCTCCCCCGCGCAGGAGACGGACTAAGAAGCGGGCACGCCGGACAGCCCCAATCAGTCCGGCAGCAGGGACAGCAGGTCGCGGGCAGTCTGCAGGAAAAGCGGCTCCGTCGCATCGGGAAATCGGTCCGCAAGCTCCTCCAGCTGCGCCAGCAGGCCGGACTTTGTCGTGCAGCCGCCGAAGACGACTTCCCCGTAGCCCCGCTCGCGCTCCTGCCGGGCAGCCTTGTTGAGAATCTGGTGCACGTAGCGGACAGATGGCTGCGCGGCAATCTCCGCAAGGCGCCCCGGCGGCTGCAGGGGCAGCTTCATATTGCACACATAGCCCATGGGCGGCACCGCAGGAGCCACCTGCAGCACATTCTCCACGAGCAGCCGGGGCAGGCTCCGTCCTTGGGCGGCAGCATAGGTCTCGCTCATGCCGGAAAGCCGCGGATTGATTTCTATGATGAACCATGAGCCCTCGCTCAGCACAAGGTCTACCTGCGCCACCGCGCCGAAATGCATTGTTCCGGCAAGGCGGAGCAGCATATCGCGCAAGGCAGGAAGGCAGAAAGCATCCCCGTGCACCGGGCCAATCTTCACGCTCTGCTTGGGGCTGGTAATACCATACTTGTTCACGGAAAAAAGAAACGGCGGCAGTACCACGTACGAATCCCCACAGCGGTGGATCTCGGCGCCGAACTGCAAACCGGGGATATACTCCTCGACAAGCCTGTCGGAATTGTTCTTTTTTGAGCAGAGGAAGGCGCGGGCCTCATTGTGGCTCGTGACGACCTCCATGCCGTACGAGCTCAGACCAACGGTATCTTTTATGACGAGCGGCGGGCGGAGCCGCCTGATCTCCTGCAGCACATATTCCTTGTACACGTTCACCTGCATGCCCTCATGGCCGCGCTCGGCCCAGAACAGCGCGTGGTGCACAAAAACCGCGCGGGGCACCGGGAAGCCCAAGGAGGAAAGCTTCTGGTGTGTACGGAATTTATCGAAGCAGCACAAGGCCGTCTCCTCATCCTGGCAGACAGTCCTGATGCCCGCAGCACGGAGGATACGCGCAATCTCCGCATCGCGCACAGCGAGCCAATCGTACGGAGCCACCCAGAACGAGACGGCAAGAGCTATATCGGGATTCAGGCGCACAATCTGGGAGGCGACAAAATCCACCGTTCCCTGCTGCAGGATGACAAACGAGACCGCAGCATCCTCAGGCACATCAGCCGCGCCGGAATCCACGAGGAACATCCCCGGCGGCATAGTGGCCACAATGAATTCGTGATCCGGATACTGTGCGGCAAGCTGCGCCCACACGTCCTTCCGCAGAGGGAACGTCCGTATGTCAAGGCTGTCCGCGTCAAACGCGCAGGAGCTGGTGCTGAACAGGACAAACCTCATGCCGCCAGCCTACCTGCCAAGCAGAACCCCGTCCGGCGGCATCTGTCAGTCCGTAGCGATTTCCTCTTCCTCGTCATAGGCATAGAAGAACGTGACGAAGACCGTGGTACAGTCGGGGACATGCAGCGCCCACTCCACGCCGATATGCTTTATCGTGAGCCCTTCCTGCACGGGGCTGAGCATGTCCATCATGCCGCGCATGATTTCCTTTGCCTCGCTGTCGATAGGCTCATTGCTCGTCCAGTCGGAGTCGGCCAGCGTCGAAAGGTACTTGAAGACCTGTCCGGAGCCAAGCGGGGAGTAGCGCTCGATTTCGGGCTTGCGCAGCTGGAAGCGGATTTTGAGGTTCCAGTCCTCTTTTCTGATACCACCCAGCGGATAGCCATAGTGGATATTCACGTCCGAATAATCAAGCTCGTCATTAAAAAACTGTGCAAGGCGCTTGCCATATTTATAGGAGCAGGACGCGTTTTCCTTCTCACCGGTGATGAAGTTCTCAGAATCCTGCAGACATTTCTCGTACTTCTCTTTCAGTGTCATAATATCTCCTCCTTAATTTTAACAGCTCACAATGCCATTGTCAATGAAATAATCAGCGCGTCCCGCCGCACGCAGCGGCACCGATTCCCACCTGAACGCGCAAACAACGCAGGAGCGCTTCGCTACAAAGACTCCGGCGCATGGAAAGCGGCCAAATCCTTGATAACCTCGCCGGCAATGACAAGACCGGCAACCGGCGGGACAAAGGAAGTACTTCCCGGCGGGCGGCGGCCCGGCGGTGCGGCCTCCTCCCCGCTTTCCTGCGCGTACAGGGGGCGCATGACGGGCTCGCGGGAATAGACAACCTTTACGTGCTCCACGCCGCGCTTGCGGAGCTCCTGCCGCACAACGCGGGCAAGCGGGCAGACGCTCGTATCCGCAATGTCCGCAAGCTCCAGCATGGTCGGATCCAGCTTGTTCCCCGTCCCCATGCTGCTGATGACAGGGATACAGGCATTCTTTGCCTGCATTATAATCTGAATCTTCCCTGAAACTGTATCGATACAGTCTACCGCATAGTCATAGCTGGAAAAATCAAAGTCATCCGCCGTCTCCGGCAGGAAAAAAGTCCGGTGCGGCGTCACCCTGCAAGCCGGATTGATGTCATGGACACGGGCGGCGGCGACATCCACCTTGTACTGCCCGATTGTCGAATGCAGCGCATACAGCTGCCGGTTCAAGTTGCTCAGGCAGACCGTATCGTTATCGACGATATCGATGGCTCCTATGCCGCCGCGTGCAAGCGCCTCAATCACATAGCCGCCAACTCCCCCTGCGCCGAATACAATGACATGGGCGGAAGCCAGGCGCTCCATCCGCTCGCTGCCGAACAAGAGCTGCGTTCTGGAAAACTGCGATATCATAGGGAATTTCCTTCAGGAAAAAACATAGTCCGGATTCCGGCATAGCCCGGAGGCAGCGGCACCCAAAATGCGGGAAGCTTGCCGGAGGATGCCAGATAAAAAAGACCGCCCCTGCGAACGGCTGCGGTCTTCTGAAGGGCATCGGAATTTATTTCTTGTTGACCCTGTCTTTGAGCGCTTTTCCGGGCTTGAACTTCGGCGTCTTTGAGGCTGCAATCTTGATTGTCTCGCCAGTAGCGGGGTTGCGACCAGTGCGGGCAGCGCGCTTGCCAACCTCAAACGTACCAAAACCGATAAGCTGCACTGTGTGCCCCTTCGTGAGCTCCTTTGAAACAGTTTCAATAAACGATTTAAGGGCAGCTTCAGAATCTTTCTTTGAAAGACCAGTGTCTTTTGCAATTGCATCAACCAGTTCAACTTTGTTCATGATGATAATTCTCCACAATGAATTGTATTCCGTTCCCTACATAAGAGAAAGCTTTTACATTATACATCATTCAGCGCTGAAATTCCAGCCCCCGCGTCAAAAATATCACAGGAATATGCGCATCTTGACAAAGAAAAGGCATTCTTGTTATACTGGAGTAAGACCTGAGCGGAACCTCCGATATTACGCTCAGATTCAGCTTATATGGTCGATTAGCTCAGCCGGGAGAGCATCTGGTTTACACCCAGAGTGTCGGCAGTTCGATCCTGTCATCGACCATGCTTCGGGACGTAGCGCAGCTGGTAGCGCATCTGGTTTGGGACCAGAGGGTCGCAGGTTCAAATCCTGTCATCCCGACTGCGCATGAGCGCTGTTCGGAAACCTGTTTCCGAATCAGCAAGCTTGCAGCACACATTTCTGCAAGGCTCTGCCTGAAAAAAAATGCAAGACCAGGAAGGGAAGCGGCAGCTCTCCAGACAGGTTCATTCCTCTCGTTTTCCAGCCCAGTACTTTTTCCTCGCAGACGGCGCGTATAAGAGCGCCGCTTTCAAAAGCAGACGACTTTTGAATCTGGTCCAGGAGCTTTTCCGTCCGGATTATAATGCACTGTGCGCCTCAGGGAGCGGCGCCCGGTATGATGAAGGGAACCCTGAAAAGCAATACCCTGCGGAAACAGCCGCCACCGGGCATTGCTTGCCGCCACAGCGGGAAGTCCTCAGCGCCTTCTGCCGAAAAGCCGCAGGAGCGAAAGGAATATATTGATGAAATCCAGATAGAGCTGCAGGGCGCCGTAGACGGCTATCTTCTTGTAGGCATCGGAATTATCGGAATGCCCCGCGGCAAGCATGATGCGCTGCGTATCATAGGCCGTAAGGCCGGCAAAGATAATGACAGTCGCAAAAGAAATCGCCCAGTCAAGCCATCCGAGGCGGATATGCGTGAACATACCGACCAGCAGGTTCACTCCGGAGACTATCAGCAGGCCGACAAGCCCCATCATAAGATAGTGCCCGGCGGTCGCAAGGTTCGCCTTCGTCACGCTCCCGTACACGCTCATAAAGCCGAACATAAGCGCCGTACCGAGGAAGGCAAGCGCGATGGAGGCGATGCTGTATACGAGGAACACGGACGAGAGGGTTATGCCGTTAATCACCGCATAGGCGATGAAGCAGAGCGAGGCTGCACGCACGGAAAGCTCCCTCAGATGGGAGGAGAGATACCAGACAAGCCCAAGCTCCCCGACAGCCAGCACGACAAAGCCGATGCAATGGTTGCCGAACAGCAGCTTGAGGAAGGGCGGGTACACGGCAAGGGCCATGACCGTCGCAAGAGCCGTCACCGCGCTGATGAGCAGCGCCGCGAACATCCATGCAAAAGTCCTCGTCACAAAGGAATTCTTATCCAGCCCCAGCTCGCGGGAAGATACGAAATCTGACATCAATGCCTCCTGCAGAAAACGCCGCCACACGGGAGCGCCTCCGTAACCGATTGGATGTATGGGCAGTGCCGCACAAAATCCGGCTCTCCGGCATGCGGCACAGAGCCTATCCGGCATAGCGAAAAACGCGCCAAAAGCGATTTTCCGGCTATGCAAAGAGTTCCCAGCCGCCATAGCACCGCGGCCCGGAACATCGCAGTTTCAAAAGTCAGCCCTAAAAGCTCAGGTTTTAAAATCGTCCCTATTCCTGCTCGTTCACCACGTCATCGCGGAAGAGGAATAAATCCTGTATTTTAAGGCTATACACAGAATTAAGCTCGCGCCTGTCGTTCATCTCGCTGACGAGCGGGACATCGAAGGAATACGTTACGGGCAGATAGCCTTCCGCGGAAATCTCCACGGTGAACGTGAATTCACGGGCGATGCTTTCTTTTGAGGCAGGCTCCGGCGCCACCCAGAAAGTATAGTTGCCGAGCGTCGCCTTGAAGGTCGTGCAGGGATTTGCCCAGCTGGAATCCATCATGACGGCGGTCTCGCCCTCATGCTTGAGCAGGACATTCGCGCCGATGAGCGGCTCGAACGTGGAGCCGTCATACACGGCGCCGGTAAAAGTCGGGAAATGAAACGCGGGGTATATCATCAGCGGCGCCTTGCCCCCGTTCAGTTTGAGCGTCTTATGGTACGGGCGTTTCGCCATGCTTACCAGCCGCATTCCCTCCAGCCCGATGCGGTCTATATCAGCCGCAAGCTGCGAGTCGCTGAGGACAGCCGCCGTATTGTGCGCGACGCCGCGGCCGCTCACAACATAACGCGGAGGAATACGGTTCAGCACATAGTTTATCGTATCAAGACGGCAGTTCTCACAATCACAAGACAGCCATGAAGTTCCCCTGTCCTTCACCTGCTCATACAGCTGGTTTACGCGGCTGATAACCTGCTCTTCCATAATATTGTGAATATTGACCATCATCCAAACCCCACCTATAGAATTCGAGAAATCACGCAAAATACCGCTTGCTGCCGACAGAAAGCATGCTTTATTTTCCAAAGACTCCGAACAGCCGAAAAAGTCTTTTGCAATGGGCAGCCCGGAAAAAATCCCGCAAGCACTCCTCCCTATACGACAGATTATACAACAGTGCAAGATAAATTGCAACCGACAGACGCCGATAAGCTGTTTTTTTCTCAGCGCCGGCGCCTTTCCGGCCATCCCTCCATAATTCCTTTAATTATTATGAAACAGAAAGCCGAACGATGGGTATGCATCCCTAGTCCCGGAGCACGGGACAATCCGCCTCCGGATTATCAGCGCCGAGCGGAGAAGGAACGCTCCGGGCAGCGCTGTTCTGTAGACTTTTTGAGGCTGCTCCGCTATACTTGTGCCATGAAATATGGAATTCTACGCGCCGGGTGCGCGATTCCGCAGCTTAGCGTCGCCGACTGCAGCAGCAATGCAGCGGCTATAGTGCCGCTGGTGCAGCAGGCCGCGGCAGAGCATATCCGCTTTCTTGTGTTCCCGGAGCTGTGCATCACCGGCTATACGTGCGCGGACCTTTTCCTCCAGCACACGCTGCAGGCGGCAGCCTACGCCGCGCTCCGCAGCATCTGCGAGCAGACAAAAAGCTGCGAGCTGCTCTTTGCCGTCGGCCTGCCGGTAGAGCTTTCCGGCGCCCGCTACAACTGTGCGGCATACATCCTGCGGGGACATATCCTTGCGGTCGTGCCCAAGACCTTTCTCCCTGAATACGCGGAATTCTACGAGCGCAGATGGTTCTCCCCGGCGACCGGGACGCTCCCCGAATCCATACGCATTCCCGGCATCCCCGACGAAATTCCCTTCGGCACGGACATCCTGCTGACGGACAAGAACGACGGGCGCCTCTGCCTCGCGACGGAACTCTGCGAGGACGTATGGGTTCCGCTCTCCCCCTCCACGCTGCACGCGCTGCACGGCGCCACGGTCATCGCGAACCTGAGCGCCAGCAACGAGGTGGCGGGCAAGGCCGACTACCGCCGAATGCTCGTCGCCGCGCACTCCGCAAAAACGGTCTCCGCCTACATTTATGCGAGCGCCGGGCACGACGAGAGCAGCACCGACATGGTGTTCGGAGGGCACTGCATCATCGCGCAGAACGGCAGCATAGCCGCCGAATCGGCGCCGTTCGCGGAGGACGCGCGGATAATTGCCGCCGACATTGACCTTGAGCGGCTCTGGCACGAGCGGCTGCGGACGACGACATTCGCAGCATGCGCGCAGCAGGCCGAGGCGGGGAATTCCTACCGCAGCATAGAATTCGAGATTGCGGACAACGTGTTCGCGGGAGGAAGAGAGCCGTCGCCCATCGGCTTCCATGCCGCAGGAGGACAGGCTGCAGACGATACCGGGAGACTGCTCGGCGGCGTAGACCCGCACCCCTTCGTCCCCCATGACCCCGCAAAGCGCAGCACGCGCTGCCGGGAAGTGATAGAAATGCAGGCGGAGGGGCTTGCGAAACGGCTCAGGCACATCCATGCGCAGGGAGCTGTCATCGGGCTGAGCGGAGGGCTCGACTCCACGCTCGCACTGCTCGTTACGGCACGGGCGTTCGACAAGTGCGCCATCAGCCGCAGCCGCATCACCGCCATCACCATGCCCTGCTTCGGCACCACCGGGCGGACGCTCGCAAACGCGCGCGCCCTCGCACAGGAGACCGGAGCCACGCTCAAGGAGATAGACATACAGAAAGCCGTCCGCCAGCATTTTGCCGACATCGGGCAGGACGAGAGCTGCCACGACGTCACCTACGAGAACTGCCAGGCGCGCGAGCGGACACAGGTGCTCATGGACTGGGCGAACAAGAGCGGCGGCATCGTCATCGGCACAGGAGACCTGAGCGAGCTCGCGCTCGGCTGGTGCACGTACAACGGCGACCAGATGTCCATGTACGGCGTGAACGCGAGCATTCCCAAGACGCTTGTGCGCTATCTGGTGGACTGGTTCGCGTCAGAGGCGGAGCTTGCGGGCACGGGCAGCCCGGCGCTTGCCCCGGTGCTGAGGGACATACTTGCCACGCCGGTCAGCCCGGAGCTGCTGCCGCCGGAGGAAGGCACCATCAGCCAGAAGACCGAGGAGCTGGTCGGCCCCTACGAGCTGCACGACTTCT
>DGUD01000051.1 GCA_002393865.1 Treponema sp. UBA4319 | reverse complement strand
TTTCGTCCAGCAGCACCACGGAATACGGATGCTGGCGCACTTTCTCCGTCAGTATACCGCCCTCCTCGTAGCCGATGTAGCCGGGCGGCGCGCCCACGAGCCGGGACGCGTTCTCCTTCTGCATGAAGTCGCTCATGTCCACGCGGATAAGGGAATCTTCCGTGCCGAAAAGGAATTTCGCGAGCGCCTTCGCAAGCTGCGTCTTGCCCACGCCTGTGGGGCCGAGGAATACAAAGGAACCGAGCGGGCGGCGGAGGGAGGACACTCCGGCGCGGCTCCGGCGGATTGCACCGCTGATGAGGGAAATCGCCTCATCCTGCCCCACCACATCCTGATGCAGGGTTTTCTCCATGTCGATGAGCCGTTTGGCCTCGCCGTCGTCCAGCTGCTCCACGGAAATCCCCGTCATGCCGCTGATGATGCGGCAGATATCCTCTTTTGTGACGTGGCGGCGGTTCGTATGCTCGCTGTTCTTCCACGCGGCGTTGAATTCGTCCAGGCGGCGGCGCAGCTCCACGACGCGGTCGCGCACCATCGCGGCCTTCTCGTAATCCTGCAGCTGCACGAGCCGCCGTTTCTCCTCGGAAAGCTCGTCGATGGACTTCTGCAGCTCGTCAAGCTCCGCAGGGCGCCTGTCCTCAAGAATTTTCTTTGCGGCACCCGCCTCGTCAAGGATGTCAATCGCCTTGTCGGGCAAAAAACGCTCTGGTACGTAGCGCACTGAATATTTTACGATGGCAGGGATGACGTCCTCCTCGTAGACGACGTGGTGGAAGTCCTCGTAGCGGCGTTTGAGCCCCTCAAGGATTTCCTCCGTATCGCGCTCGGAGGGCTGCTCCACCTTTACCTGCTGGAAACGCCGTGCGAGCGCGCTGTCCTTCTCTATGTACTTGCGGTATTCTTTTGTGGTCGTCGCGCCGACCACCTGAATCTCCCCGCGGCTCAGCGCCGGCTTGAGCATGTTGCTCGCATCCATGGAGCCTTCAGGGCCGCCCGCACCGATGAGCGTGTGCAGCTCGTCGATAAAGAGGATGATGTCACGGGACTCCTTTATCTCCTTCATCACGCGCTTCATGCGCTCCTCGAATTCCCCGCGGTACTTTGTCCCCGCAATCATCGCGGCAAGGTCAAGCGACAGCACGCGTTTTTTGAGCAGCCCCCGCGGAACGTCGCCCCTCACGATGCGCTGCGCGAGCCCCTCCACGATGGCGGTCTTGCCCACGCCCGGCTCGCCCACAAGGACGGGATTGTTCTTGGTACGGCGGCTCAGTATCTGCACCACGCGCACAATCTCATTGCTGCGCCCCACCACCGGGTCGCTCTCGTCGTCGCGCGCGGCCTCCGTCAGGTCGCGGCTGAACTGCGCGAGCATGGAGTTGGCGTTCTTGTCGCGGCGCTGCGTGCTGCCGTCGGACATGAGCGGCACGCCGTTCGTCTGGTATGGCAGCGCATTCTGGAACATGCTGTTTTCGGTGCCGGTCTTTGCGGAGGAAGGAACCTTGCGCCCGATATCCATCACGGCATTGCGCGCCTGGTCAAGGGAAATAGCGGCGCGGATAAAATACTGCTGGCAGAGAGAGCGCTCCTCGCGGATGGCGGCCAGCAGCAGATGCTCCGTGCCGATGTAGTCGCAGCGCATCGCCTGAGCCTCGGAGCTGGCGGTGTTTATCATGGCGT
Organism: Treponema sp. UBA4319; assembly: GCA_002393865.1. Classification (GTDB taxonomy): domain Bacteria; phylum Spirochaetota; class Spirochaetia; order Treponematales; family Treponemataceae; genus Treponema_D. The sequence goes on along the minus strand of DGUD01000051.1, from coordinate 17,344 downwards.
TCAGCCGGGGGGAATTAGGCAGCGTATACAAATCGACGTTGGGCAGGCGCGACGGCATGGCCTGCTCCAGCGCGAGCTGGAGCGTCAGCACGTTTATGCGGAGCGCCTTGAGCGCAAGGTAGCCGAGCCCGTCGCCGGACTTGAGGAGCGCCAGCATGACGTGCTCCGGCTCCAGCTGCCTGCTGCCGAGCTTATAGGCTTCGTCCGGGGCGAGTGCAATGATAAGGCGCTGCGCGCGCGGTGACAGACCCTTGTTGTTCATCTGAAAATAAAACCTCCTCGGCGCAGGAAAAGCCACGACCTTCCTGACACCGCCAGCCACGGCTCCGGCCAGACCGGAAGCAGCGGCGCTCTCGTATGGCAAACGGGCTGCAGGAGCCCGCCCCTTTTACTGGATGACCTTTACGTCCTCGAATGCCTCCTGAAGAATCAGCGCGCGGAGGCGCTCGTTCTTCTTGGCAGCATTGGCGCTGACGTCCTTCTCGAATTTGAAGCTTCCGTTCTTGAGCACGTACTCAAGGTGCCCCTCCTGGATGCGGTACAAAAGCGCCCTGAGCGAAGCGTCCTCTATGCCGCAGAGCATCCCCATGTCAGTCCCCCACTTTATGCCGCTGATGATATCGATTGCCTCCCGCAGGGGAATAAAGAGGCTGGAGCGGGCAAGCGCCACGGAGCGGTACAGATAGTTGCGCACGTCGCTCGGCATATCGCGGCGGCATTCGCTGCGGGCGCTCCGCTCCATCTCCATGATTTTTTTTCCGGCGGAGACAATGGAGGCAAGCTGGTCAAGCTCGGAGCCGCTGCCACAGTTCGTGGAGGAAAGCTCGTAGTACGCGCCGAGCGAGGCTCCGGTTCCCCCGGCGCCGCTCACATTGTCCATGCCGCCAGAGCCGAAGCTTGCCGAAAACAGAACGCCTTTCCCGGACATATCCTCGGCGATGCTGCGGATGCGCCCCTGCATGGACAGCGAGGGTAGGTGCACGCGTATGGAGATACGCATTCCGCTGCCGGAATCCAGCAGGGAAGACGTCAGGTAGCCGAAATCATAGCTCGCGGCAAACTGGATATGCTGCTGCAGCCCCTTGTCAACGGCCTGGGACACCTGCAGCGCGGTGCTGCAGTCCATGCCCGGCGCAAAAGACGAGATATGCACGTGGTCGGCGATGTTCACCGTGCAGGCGACCCTGCCGTCCGTGCGGAGGATAATCCCCGCGTCCTTTCCGGAGCTGCCCGCCGAAGGGCCGAGTATGCCGCGTTCCTCAAGAATCCGCGAGCCAAGGCTGTCAAGCTGGCTGACCGCTATCGCCTGGAACTGCTCGCAGTCCTCAAGGTGGTTGAACGCGTCGAAGACGATAGACTGAATGCGCTCGCCGTCGGTACCGCGCAGTTTTGCAGGAAAGGGAAAATTCGCAAGGTTCCGCGCAAGGCGCACCTTGGTGGAGACAACGACATCGTCGTCGTTCCCCCGGTACGTGTACCATGCGTCCTGCCCGGAGGAAAGCATTTTGCCGCCCATCAGGCCTCCTCTCTTCCGCCGTCCGCGACGGGAGCCTTCTCCAGCGCCTTCAGATAATCGCGGTACATGGCGGCCTTCTCGTAATCCTCGGCGGCAACAGCCGCGCTCAGCTTGTTCTGGAGGACAACGCGGTCGTTCAGCACGGAATGCACGCTCGCCAGCCGCTCCGGCATGGAGCCGGTGTATGTGCCCTTGACGCCCTTCGCGCCCAGATACTTCCTTATATCAGTCTTAAAAATAGAGTAACATTCCGGGCAACCGGCGCTGCCGCTCTTGCGGATCTCGCCCACGCTCATGCCGCAGACCGGGCACATCCGGCTGTTCTCCGCCTGCATGCGCTTGGTGATACCCGCCAGCTCCTTGAACAAATCCCCGATGGAGGATTCGATGCTCCTGGGGTCAGGGCTGATACCGCGCTGGATGGCGCATTCGACGCACATGTTTATCTTGCGCTTCTGGCCGCTGCCGCTGATTTGTTCCAGATAAATAACCGCGTCCCGCTCATGGCAAAAATCACAAAGCATATCACCGAACCCCTTACAACATGCTCGGAAGGGCAAAAAAAGACCTTCCCCCTCCAATATAAGACATTTTCCCAAAATATGCTAGAGCCAGCCCCGCACGCACGGAAATCACGTGTGCGCCCCCTGCTGCCGCAGCATAAAAAACTGTTCCCCGGAGCGGCAGCTACATCTTGCGCAGCGTATCCAGCGGCTTCTCGCTGCCGGCCCTGATTGCGGGCAGCGCGGAGACAAGCAGCGAAAGCAGGAGCGTTCCCAGCACGACGAGCAGCAGCTCGCGGAAGGGGACGGTCACCGGAATCTGCTGCAGGTAGTACGCGGGATCGAGCAGGTGGATTGCGGTGTAGGACGCCGCGTCCCCATGCCGGAGCATAAAGATGCAGCGGGCACCGGCATTGACAAGGCGCTCCATGGTGGAGATAAGCGTGTTGATGTTGACAGAGGCAAAGAGCCCCAGCGGCAGTCCGAAGAGCACCCCTGCGGCGCCGGCGGAAAAACCGGCAAGGAGAAAGGCCGCCGTTATGCCGTCCGCAGCGGCTCCCATGCTCTTAAGGATGGCAATCTCCCGGCGGCGCTCCATCACCAGCATGACAAGCGCGGAGCTGATATTGACGCTGGCGACGAGCACGATGAGCAGCATGACGAGCAGCAGCAATATCTTTGTGGAGGCAAAGTTCTCGTACTGGGCGGCATGCAGCTCGTTCCACGTGTAGACATCGCAGCCTTCACCCGCAGCCTCCTGCACAAGGCGGCGCGTCCGCATCAGCTCCGGAGAGAACGAGTCCGGCGTCATGATGCTCACGATGCGCTGCACCGCAGCCTGCGGGAAAAACGCCTCCCCCGCCTCAAAAGGAATAAAGACCCAGAGCGCGTCAAGCTCCTGATAGCCGCAGGACACGATACCCGCCACGGTGAACACGGCGGCTTTTGGCCGCACCGCAGCGCCCTCCCCGGCCGCAGGGCTTGCCGTTATCAGCGTAATCTTGTCCCCCGCATGCAGGCTCAGGTCGCGGGCAACCTTCTGGCCGATGACTGCATTCCTGCCGCCCGACAAATCCGCGCCGCCCTCCTCCACGGAGAAATAGGTGGCGAACGCATGGTTCTCCGCAAAGATGTCCTGCGGTACGGCGCGCACCGTGACGCCTGTCCGGGCGCTCTTTCCTGCCGCAAGCGCGATGCCCCGGAGCTCCGCGCTCGCGCGCGACACCCCCTCCACGCCGGAAAGCCCTTCCGCAAGGCGCCGGAGCGGGATTGCCGCCGGGACGCGCACGGAGATATCCTGCGAGGAAAGCCCAATGATGCGCCCCGTGATACCCTCTATCATACCATCGCTGACGGAAAGGACGGCGACGAGCGGAACAAGGCTTATGCCGATGCTGAGCATCGCGCCCACGAGCCCCTTGCGCCCCCTGCCTGAATCCCCGCCGCCGCGCGGGAGCACCAGCCGCAGGGCATACAGCACGCTGGAACGGAAGGTCATCGGCATTCCTCCGAGAGCGCCCCGTCGCGCACAAAGTAGCGCAGGCTGCCCTTTGCGGCAAGATTCATGTCATGGGTCACAAGAATCAGCGTCTTGTGGTACCTGTCCGCCATGGAGAACAGCAGGTCGCCGATAAGCTGGGCATTCGTCGGGTCAAGGTTGCCGGTCGGCTCGTCCGCAAGGACAAGCTCCGGGTCGTTCACAAGGCTGCGGGCAACCGCGACCCGCTGCCGCTCGCCCCCTGAAAGCTGGGCGGGAAAATGGGACATCCGGTCGGAAAGGCCTACGTCGGAAAGGAGCGCGGCGGCCTTGTCCATCGCCTGCCTGCGCGGGACACCGGCCATATACGCGGGCAGGAAGACGTTCTCCAGCGCGGAGAAATCCTTGAGCAGATAGTGGAACTGGAAGACCAGCCCCAGAAAGCGGCGGCGGTAGACGGTCAGCTCCTGCTCGCCCATCGCGCTGATTTCCTGCCCGTCCACAAAAACCTTTCCGGCAGTGGCGCTGTCAAGCCCGCCGATGATGTTGAGCAGCGTGGACTTTCCGCTGCCGCTCCTGCCGACGATGACGCATTTTGCGCCCCTCGGCACGCTCATATCGAGCCCTTTCAGTATGGTCAGCGACTCGCTTTCCGTGCGGTACGTCTTCTCAAGCTTTTCGACCCGGACGATAAGGCTGCCGGGAACGCCCTCCGCATTATTCGTCACGAAGAACCTCCGAAACCGTAAGTTTGAGTATCTGCCTGCCCGCAATCCACGAGGCCGCCAGCGCGGAGCAGAGCCCGAAGAGGAATACCGCCGCAATCTCGCCGGGGAACATCCGTGCGGGAACCGAGGCGTAGACCCTGAACATAGGGTTCTCCTGCAGGTAGCCAAGGTCGGTGCGCGGGTCAAGCAGCATGGCGGCGACGCACTGGCACCAGAACTGCGCCTTGGACAAAAAGAGGAATACATGCCGCATGTTCACGCAGACAAAGAGACCGAGCACCAGCCCTGCGAGAGAGCCGGCAAGCCCGTTGCAGCCACCCTTGACGACAAAGACCGCCTGCAGCTCCCGCGGGCCCGCACCGAGCGCCGAAAGCACGGCAATCTCCTCGCGGCGCTCGTACATCATGCGGCGCATCCCGTTGTATATGTTCACCGCGACCACGACGAATATGAGGAATACCAGCAGCAGGAGCATGTTTTTCTCGACCCGGAGCGCCCCGAAGAAGGTGCGGTTGTATGAGCGCCAGCTTTCCGCGCTGGTCTCCGGGAACGCGGCCGCGATACGGGCTGCTGCGGCGGCGTCCCGTCCGCTGGAGGCAAGCTTCAGGCCGTACAGCTGCTCCGCGTCCGCACCGAAGTAGTCTCTTCCCGCCTCCTCGCCGACAAAGGCATAGGCAGCATTGATGTCCTGGTAGTTCGCATAGAAGATGCCGCTCACCGTGAATTCCCGGTTCCTGCTGAAGAGCGCGGAGGAGCTTGTCCCGCTGAGCGCGAGCACGTCCACCGTGTCCCCCACAGAGGCGTCGAGCGAGCGCGCAAGGTCGTAGCCGAGCACCACCGTATCCGCAGAGCCGACGTCAAAGTGCCCCGAAATCATGCGGACTTCCCGGCGGAAGCCCTCGTCGCGCTCCATGACATCCGCAGGCAGCGCGCGCAGCAGGGCGGCGGCCTCGGCACCGGAATCCGCCTGCACGAGCAGCCCCTGCGCTTCCCGGAAGGGTATGGCGGCACGCACGCCGCCTTCTTCCTGGCACCATGAGAGGAAGGCGTCCTTGTCGGCCACCCCCCGGACCTGCAGGTGGTACGAGCTGATTTCCATGACGGCATCGATGAATTCCCGCTGGAAGCCGTTCATGACGCTCATCACCACGATAAGCGCCAGCACCCCGAAGGCGATACCCGTCGATGCGAGCCGGGAGGTCACGGAGGAGCGCCCCTTTGTATCGACTTGGGAGAAGCGGCGCGAGACATAATAAATCCAGCGGAGGGAAGAAAAGATACCTTGTCTTTTTGCCGGGGCTGAGCCTTTCCGCAGGGAGCTAGTCCTCATCGAATTTCCTCCGGCTCCGCTCCTTGCCGCCCACGGTCACCAGCTCCAGCGTACGCCGGCCGTCCGTATAATGCACGCTCACCACGTAGTCGCGCTCAAAATAGGTATCGACCACGCAGGAATTCTCGGAGCTGTAGGCAGTCACCACGCGCAGCACTCCGTCCTCGTAATAGGAGGAATCCGGGCGCGACGACTTGCCCGTGTACCGGTACACCGTTCTCCGGAGGGGAGTCTTGCCGTCGTAGCTGCGCACGGTCTCCTCCGTAAGGCGGCGCGATGCGTCATAGGAGCGGGATGTCTCGCTGAGTTTGGCGCGCCTTCCGCCTGCAGTGGAGAAGAGCTGCTCCCGCACGGGATTCCCGGCGGCATCAAAAAAGGTCTCGGCGACGGTATGCCGGTCGTAGCGGGTCTCCGTCAGCTGCGCGGGCAGCACGTCCGCAGGGTCGGAATCGCTGCGGTAGCGGTAGCTTTTTTTGCCCAGCAGCACGCAGCCGCCTGAGCTGCTGCCGCTCCTCCATTCAGTGCGCTCCGTTATGCGGCAGAGCGGGTCAAAGAGCGTCTGCGAGAACGTGCTGCCGTCCGTGGTCACAAGGTTCCTGCCGCCGGAACGGCCTTCCCCCGCGGCAAACTGGCAGGAATCATAGTCCAGGAGGCGGAGTTTTCCCTGGCCGTCGCCGTACATGGTATCGCCGCAGGGGGCAGGCAACGCCAGAAAGGCCGCACAAAAAAGCGCGGCGGGCAGGCTGCGTCTCAGGAAGCCCATCACGCCGTCCCCAGAAAATCCTGAATGTAGCGGGAGGGATTCATCTGCGCGATGTCCTCATAATGCTCGCCGGTGCACACAAAGGCGACAGGTATGCCCAGTTCCCTGCCGATGGTGATGACGCAGCCGCCTTTTGCTGTAGAATCATACTTGGTGAGCACCAGCGCGTCCACCGCAACAGCCTCGTTGAATACCTCCGCCTGCCGGAGCGCGTTCTGACCGGTGGTCGCGTCTATGACGAGTATTTTCTTGTAGCAGCCTTCGTCCGCCTTGCTGCGAGCCACACGGTCAATCTTTTTCAGCTCGTTCACAAGGTTCTCCTTGTTGTGCAGGCGGCCTGCGGTGTCCGCCAGCACCAGGCCGCCGCCCTCAGCCCTGCATGAATCCGCCGCGTCGAAGACAACGGCAGACGGGTCGCTGCCCATCTGGTGCCGGACGACGCGGATACCGAGCCGCTCGCCGTGCATGGCAATCTGATCCACAGCCGCCGCGCGGAAGGTATCCGAGGCAGACATGACGACGTGCTGTCCGCGGTCGCTGTACAGGCGGGCCATCTTTGCGACGCTCGTCGTCTTGCCGACCCCGTTCACGCCCAGCACCATGTACACGTTCACCTTGCCGGGCTCCGGGGAAAGCTCGCAGGCCTTCACATATGGCAGGCAGAGCTTCTCCAGCTCCGCGAGGATGGCACTGCTGCCGGAGATTTTTTCCGCGCGGCACTTTTCCTGCAGGCTATCGACCAGCTCCACCGCAAGCTTTGCCCCCACATCGCCTTCGATGAGCGTGTCAGTCAGCTCCTCAAAGAATTCCTCGTCTTCCGGCGTACGACGCCCGAAGAGAGACTTTATTTTTTCTGAAAAAGACAATTTTGCCATGCTTCTAGTCTCCTGCGTCCAGTATAATACTTTCGGTGGGCAGCCCCGGCTGCACCACGCGCGTCCGCTCAGGCAGCACGGAGCCCGCGGTATAGAGGTAGCGCGCCAGCTCCACAAGGAAGAAGCCGCCCGCAAGCACAGATACCCCGACGGCGGCGTTCTCCGCGTAGGCCCAGTTGTTTACCGTCGCGGCATCGACCAGCCCCGCACGATAGCCGATGCCCGCCGAATCATAGCGTCCGTACGTCAGGAAAGCCAGCGGCAGCGACAGCATGAGCGCCGTGTAGCCCCGGTATGCCCAGACGCGGCGCTTGTCTATGTCGTCCGCCGTGTTACGCGGGCGGAGCCGCGCGGAAAGCTCGGCTCCCTGGCGCTGCTGCTCCTCCGGCACATAGTAGAAGGCGTCTACCGTCCTGCCTGCGGCATCCTGCGCGACGAACTGCCCGATGATGGTCTTGCCGTTAATCTGCACCGTGTCCGTCTGGCTGCTGCCTGAGACGCGGCCTATCAGGCTGCCGTCCGCGTAGTGCGAGCCGCCGGAGAGCGGGCTGCTGCCCGGCAGCTCCAGCGTGATGGCAAAGGTGCCGTCGCGCTTCTTTTCCAGCGGCACATGCACCATGAAATTCAAAGAATCCCTGAAATCATACGTGATGCGCTTGCTGAAATACTGTTCCCCGCAGGACACGTCGATAGTATGCGTGCCCGCCGCGATATCAACGACCTTTGCTCCCGGCTCGCAGATAACGCCGTCGATGATAATCTCCGCCTGCTCCTGCGCAGAGGCAGGTAGGATGTCAAAGAAAAGCCGCACAGGCAGCGCGTTCATGATTTTAGGCAGCAGCGAGGCGGCGATGTTCGCGGCGATGTCCATGCAGTCGCCGAGCGTGCCGACCTCCGTCACGCTGCCAGAAAGCTCCCCGCCGGGGTAGGTGCGGATATCCACCGTCACGCGTGCATAGTTGCCGTAGGAAACAATCTGCCCGGTGAGCAGCCCGTTTATGTGCTCGCGCACAACGGCATCGCTGAAGGCAAAGCTTTCCGGCCCGGCGGCGGCGCTGTCCCCGGCGGGCGTATAGAGCACCGTGGCGTCGTCCTTGTACAGCACAATCCGCTCTGCGGCAGGCTCGGAGGCAAGACGGGCGCTGATTGCCGCAGCCCCCGGCTCCTGCCGGGCACACTGCCTGCGGGTCTCGGCAAGGTTCTCGTCAATCTGCCGCTCCAGGCTGCGTATCTTCTCCTCCTGCGCGGCAATTTTCTTCCTCAGCGCACGGGCATCGCTCTCGGAAAGCACCAGACTGTCGCGGACTTTCACCTCGCGGGCAAGCTGCATGAACAGCGAGAGCCGCTCAGTCTGCAGATTGTACAGGGAACGCTGCAGCAGCTCGGAGGATGAAGGCGTATGCATCGCCCCGGAAGAAAGCCGCTCCAGCACAAGGGACGGGATAGTCGCCGCCGCGCCCCGCTCGCTGGAGGAGCGGGGGACGCTCTGCGTGTACATAAATTCCATTGCCCCCAGCGTCCAGTCGTCCGCGGAGGCTGCTCCTGCCATAAGGGCACAGAGGGCCATGAGCACGGCAAAACGTCCCGGCCGCATCAGGCATCGTCCCCCTCATCGTCGGCACTATCCAGCGGCAGCCCCTTCCACTTTGCGGAAAGGTAGGCGTCGAGGAAGCCGTCAATCTCGCCGTCCATCACCGCCTGGATGTTCCCCACGGAATAGCGCGTGCGCAAGTCCTTTACCATCGTGTATGGCTGGAACACATAGCTCCGTATCTGGCTGCCAAAGGAGATGGCCTTCTTCTCGCCCGCGAACTTGGAATTCTCCTTCTCCTGCTGCTCCTTGTAGTACTCGTAGAGGCGGCTGCGCAGGATGCTCATGGCGGTGGCGCGGTTCATCAGCTGGCTCCGCTCGCTCTCGCACTGCACGACGATACCGGTGGGCAGGTGCGTAAAGCGGACGGCAGACTCGGTCTTGTTCACATGCTGGCCGCCTTTGCCGCCCGCGCGGAACGTATCGACGCGCAGATCCTTGGGGTCTATCTTGACCTCGATGCTGTCATCCAGCACCGGGAACACGTAGACCGACGCAAAGGAGGTGTGGCGGCGGGCGTTCGCATCAAAGGGACTGATGCGCACCAGACGGTGCACGCCGGCCTCTCCCTTGGTGTAGCCATATACGTAGTCGCCGGAGATGCGCATATTTATCGATTTAAGGCCGCCTTCAGCCTCTTCCTCGGAAAGCACCTCCAGCCCGTAGCCGTGGCGCTCCGCCCAGCGCTGGTACATGCGGCTCAGCATGAACGTCCAGTCGCACGCCTCCGTGCCGCCCGCGCCCGCATGGACAGAGAGGAAGCAGTCGTTCTTGTCGACCTCGTCAGAGAGCAGTTTCAGGATGCTCTGGTGCTCATACTCGGCGTTCGCCTTCTCGTACTGCCCGCGCAGCTCATCCTCGACGCTCTGATCCCCTTCCTCCATGCCAAGCTCGTAGAGCGTCTCCATATCGGCGACATCCTTCTGCAGCTGCTCCCACGGCTCTATCCTGCCCTTAAGCAGCTTGATGTCGTTCATGACCTTGGTGGCCTTCTCGTTGTCGTCCCAGAAACCGGGGGCGGTGGTCAGCGCCTCTTTGGCGGCTATCTTCTTGCGAATCTCGTCCGGGTCAAAGACGCCCCCAGACGTCCATGATATTCTCCTTCAGCTCCGCGATAGGTTCCTTCAAATCCTCAAGCATATCCTTTACCTTCCTTATATAAAACAGATAGCAGTTTTCAAAGCGTCCGCGGCAAGTCTTGCCGAGGACGCTCAAACTGAACAAAATGCACCTCAAGAAGCGAAACGAGGTTCTTGCACGCCGACTCATAGGTGGCACTCAAGCCACCGCCGGAGAGCGAGCCGGGCTCCCTATTGCTTCCGCTTTGCCCCTTCAACCGGAATCGGGTTCCCCTTGAACTGGCACTTGCGCCACTTCTTTTCCTTCAGCTCCGTTATGACGAACATGCCGTTCACCGGGAACTGGTAGAAGCGGATATTGTCATAATAATCAGTCACACGGTCTATCTCCCGCTTCAAGTCGGCAAGACCGTTCGCATCCAGTTTCATGCTCTCCCAGCAGGAACGCTGCACTTTCTTGAATCCCATCTGGGTCAGCAGGTCAACAATCGCCCTGGCGCTGTCTATGCTGCCGGGGTCCAGAACTACAGAAATAAACATATAATATATAGAATAATTGAAAGAAGCTATCTTGTCAAACCGTCAGTTTTAATTCATTATATAAGTATGAAGGAATTCCCACGCTTCCATAAGCAAATGCTCGCCGCGCTCGCCTTTTTATGCGCAGCCCTCTGCTGCACGGCACAGAAGGCGCAGCCCGTCGTACAGAATATACGCGCCGTTCCCGCGGCACAGGGCTCCATCTCCGTCACATGGACAATCCCCCCTGCGGCGGAAGGCACGGCAATCTGCTCGCTGCAGATCTACCGCAGCACCATGCCCATCAGCAGTGCGGCGGAACTCGCGCAGCTGAGCCCGCTCGCCCTGCTCCCGTCAGGCTCCATATCCTACACCGACAGCCCCACGGACGGGCGGGACTACTATTACGCCGTCGTATCGCGCATCAAGGACGTGGACGCCTCTTACGAGGACGCGGGCGTCTTCTCTGGAGAAGACGCGCAGGAGCTTTACTACGACGAGGACTTTGACCCGCCGCTGGCCGCGGAAGAAGGCAGGCTGCTCGCCGTCATCCTACCGGGCATGAACGCCACAATCTCCGGCGCCCGCGCCACGCCCGCCAGCCCCTCTGGCGACCGCCCAGACGCGGATGACAGCTCCCAGAGCACAAAGAAAAGCGCGAGAGGCGACATGCGCAGGCAGCCGCTCCCCTACCTGGAGATGCCCGGCAGCCGGGCCGATGACGGCGGCAGGCAGATCAGCGAAGCCGCGGAACAGGCGGCAAAGGGGCTCGTCAGCTCCCGGACGGAGGCAGCAAGCCCTGCGGCACAGCAGCTTGCCCCGCACATCTTTGCGGAAGACAGCGTAAGCCCCAGCGGCGGCGACGAATACCTGCTCTACGAGGTGCTGCAGCGCTCATTCGTGCAGGGAAAATACAGCTCGGCGACGGCGCTGCTGGAGCGCTTTCTTGCCCAGAACCGCGGCACGGCCGTTACGCAGCGGGCGCATTTCTACCTTGGGCAGGCCTACTACTTCTGCGGCGACTACCCCCGCGCGCTCCAGCAGTTCCTTAAGGTAGAGAACGCCTATCCGCCGCTCGCAGCCCGCTGGATAGACAGCAGCCTGGATCTCTACGAGCCGGAGCGCCGTCACTAGGCGGCAGAAAAAAAGCCGGAAGCCCGGAGAACCATGCCCCCGGAATTCCGGCCATATCAGCTTCCCGCTACAGAATCGACTGTATCATCGTTATGAGCGGGGATTCCTTTGCCTGCACGCGGAAGCTCTCCTTGATGGACTCGCGCTCCGCCAGCGCGGCGGCCTTTGTGGCAGGCTCACCGCTTGAATTTGCGGCCGGACGGGTGTCGGTCACCACATTGCCGTCAGGGCTCTGCGCCTCAGGGCTGTCATCGGGCATCCGCGTAAGCACAATCTCGTCGCCTTCGTTCAGCGTATCGTAGAAACCGCGCTTCTTGTACGTGCCCTCCGCCATCTCCTCGTTCGTGGAATCAACCGTAAACGTGCCGAGTATATCGTTGCTGTTGTAGTTCACGCCCGGCCCCGTATCCACAGTCTTGATTTTGCCTTTCTTCACGACATCAAAGACAGCCCCCTTCACCACGCCGTCGCTCTTGCCGAGATCCACCAGCAGCGTATTGGATGCGTTGTGCAGCACGGTACCGCGTATCGGCAGCATATCGAGCAGCGCCTGCCTGAAGCGGCGGAGCGACTTTGCGATACGGTCGTTGCCGGTGCGGTACACATGCACGGAGTTCGTCTTTGTGCCCGTGCGGCCGGAATACACGTCCGCGTCAAGCGAGAAGGTGCGCTCCGTCTCGTTCACCGCAAGCACGACAAAGTAGTCCCTGCCCGCAGTGCGCGCGGCGCGGTACGCCTCACCGTACCCGGCGACGGCGGTCGTCTGCACGTCAACGGACGCGGAAGGAACCCCGTTAAAGATATCCTTGGCGGCGACCGCGATAAGCTCGTCCACATCCGCATGGAGGAGCTGCACGGCGCCCTGCATGAAATAAATGCCTATATTCCACCGCGTCTTGTCCAGATAGAAGGGATCGACGCCCCATTTATGGGAAAGGTTTGACGACATCAGGCTCTCAAGCGCCTCTATTGTGTCGTCGTTCTTGCGCTCCTGCGCGGACTTCATCACCTTCGGGCTGTTCTCGTCGCGCTGTACGGAGCTTACTTCCTCGCTGACCGTGTTCTCCTTGATGAATTTCAGCTGCTGGAGGTAGAGCTCATAGAAGCCGTCGCGCTCCAGCAGGTTCGCGAACGACTGGCGGGCAGCCGCGTTGAACGGATCCACAGAGAGCGCCTTCTGGTACTCATAGCGCTCGCTCGGCCCGTCAAAATTGCGGTTGTATTCCTTCGCCTTGCTGATATGGTACTGCGCCCACTTCGCGCGTCGGCTGTCCTCAAGGCTTACAGTGCTGTCAACAAGCTGCTCCAGGGCAAAGCGCATCACCTCGTCCAGCGGATTGATGGAAAGCCCCGTGCCAAAAGATGCGATGGCGTCCTCATTGCGGCCGAGCCGCTTCTGGGAAAGCCCCTTCAGGTACCATGCGCCCGTCAGGTTGCGGTCGCGCCCTATGCGGAAGTCGCAGAGGTCGATTACCTCCGCAAAACGGTTCTGCGTATAGAGAATGGACGCCAGAAGCTCGTAGGCCCGGTCGTAGCTGCTGTTTATCTGGATTGCGCTCCGCGCAAGGCGCTCCGCGTCCTCAAGGTCACCGCGCCGGGAAGCAAGGTACGAGGCAAGATAGTACACCTCGGCATCGCCGTTGTGGTAGGCAATTGCCTGGTTCACATAGCGCTCTGCCACGTCGTCCTTGCCGGCCTCCGCGCTCACCAGCGCAAGGCTCAGAAGCGCCTTGCGGTTCTTTTTGTCGCGTTTGAGCGCGTCAAGGTACAGGTTCTCCGCGGAAGAGAGGCTCCCGTTGTACAGATTCAGCTCCGCAAGTCCGAAGCGCGCGTCGATGTCGTTCGGATAACGGGCGAGCACCTCGTTGAACACCTGCTTCGCCTCGTCAAGCCTGCCGAGCGAGATAAGCGCCATGCCCTTCAGGTTCTTGATGTCGCTCAGGTCGCGGGAATACTTTGCGGCATTGTCGGCATATTCGACGCAGAGGTCGTATTCGCCCAGGTTGTACGTGCAGACGGCGAGGTTATACCATGCATCCCCGTACTGGGGGTTCACCAGCAGCGCCTCGCGGTAGGACTCCACCGCCCCGTAAAAATCGCCGTCCTGCTGCAGCGAAAACGCCTTCTGGTACAAAGAGAGCGCACCTGCCCCCTGACGGCTGCCCTGTGCCTGCGGCATACAGCACAAAGCGCAGGCAAGCAGCGCCGCGCAGGCACATTTTCTATACAATCCCAAATGGCTTCTCATGAGCCCCTCCCAACAAATATGACCATGACACGCAAGGCAGAGCCCCGCGCTCCCAAAGAGCGACTATCCCAAGCGAATATCTCAGGGCTTTCCCCCTTCATCATCGGCATTTTTTCCCTTCCGGCATATAACTTTGATAAGATTCACCTTGTGACCTTCCATCTCCTGCACGATAAAATCATACTGGTTCCACGAGACCTTCTCGAATTTCACCGGAATCTTGCCAAAGAGATCAAAGACGAATCCCCCCAGCGTATCGAATTCCTCCGTGGGGAAGTTTGAATGCACGGTCTCGTTCAGGTCATCGAGCCCCACGCGGGCGTCGCAGAGCCACACGTTGTCGCCCAGCGGCAGGATGTCCGCCCGCTCATTGTCGAATTCATCCTGTATGTCGCCGACTATCTCTTCTATTATATCTTCCATACAGACGATGCCGCTGATGCCGCCGTACTCGTCGATTGCGATGGCTATATGCAGGTGCCTGCGCTTGAATTCCCGCAGCAGGCTGTCTATGCGCTTGCTCTCCGGCACAAAATAGGCCTTCCTGATGATTTTCTCAAGGTCAATCTGGTCGTGGCGGGCAAAAGCCGCTATCAGATCCTTTACGTAGAGCACGCCGACCACATTGTCGATGGATGTCGTATAGACCGGAAAGCGGGAGTGCCCGCTCGACGTTATCTTCTGCAGCAGCTCTTCCTGCGGGGTCTCCAGCGCGATAAAATGGACGTCTATGCGGGGAACCATCACCTCCTTTACGGAAGTCCGGGACAAATCCTCTATCCCCTTTATCATGTCGTTCTTCTCTTCGCTCAACAGCTCCTGCTGTGCCTCCTCCGAGGCGGAGGCGGCATCCGTGCGGGCGCCAGCCTTTGTCTTTTTCCCGAAACCGAACAAGCCCATATATATCCTCTCAGCCCTCGTCTGTGTCTTTTCCGGAATTCCCCATGACGGACTCCGCGGAAAGCTCCTGCAGCAGCCGCTTCTGGAGCCGCAGCATCTCGCAGGCAGGCTCCACGCCTTCCTGGACATGCTCTTCACCGTGATCATAGCCGTTCAGGTGCAGCATACCGTGCACGAGCAGGCGCTTCAGCTCCTCGTCGGCATCCACCGCAAAGTAGCGCGCGTTCTTGGGCAGGGTCTCAAGGCTCAGCGCGATGTCCCCGGCCACAGTCCACGATTTGCCGTCCTCGTCGGTATAGGAGCTGCCGTCCTCAAAGCTTAAAACATCCGTGGCCTCGTCTATGTTACGGTATTCCCTGTTTAAATTCTGAATCAGCGCGTCGGAGCAGAGCAGCACCGACAGCTCCTCCCCCGCATAGCCTGCGGCGGCGAGCGCCTTCTGCATAAAGGGCTCCACGTTGCCCAGCCACGGCGGCTCAGGAAAGCCCTCCTCCACGCTCACCAGCACATTATTTTCCATTGCCCTTCCCCTTTTTGTGCTCGGCGGCATCGCCCTTGGGCTCCTTCTCCGCCTTGCCGTCCTTTTCGGCCTTGGCATCTTTCTCTGCTTTCTTAGCGCTGCCCTTCTTTGCGCCGTCATCGGCTTTTGCAGGCTGCTCCTTCTGTTTACCCGCCGCCGCATTGGCAGCGCCATCCGCCGCCCCGTCGGCAGCAGCCGGCGCCTCTATGCCCCTGGCCTTGTCCAGCGTCCGGTCGCCGAGCACGGCCTCCTGCGGGCGGACGGCATCGGGATCCTTCTGGTCGGGGTACTCGATGCGCGAATGGTAGTAGCCGGCAAGCATCTGCACAAAGGTCTGGCGGATAAGGTTCAAGTCCCTGAATGTCAGGTTGCAGTTGTCAAGCTGGTGGTTCTCTATCTTGGCATTGATAAGCGTCTGGATAAATTTGTCAAGGCGCGGCACGGACGGCTTCTCCAGCGTGCGGCATGCGGCCTCCACCGTATCCGCCAGCATGACGACCGCGCTTTCCCTCGTGGAAGGGGGATTGCCGCTGTAGGAATAGTCGTCGGGGCTCACGTTGGGGTCGCTCTGCTTTGCCTCGTTGTAAAAATACGCGATGACCTGGTTGCCGTGGTGCTCGCTGATGATATCCACCACCTGCGGCGGCATGCGCATCTCCCGCGCCTTCTCCACGCCCTTCTTTACGTGGCTCCTGATGATGCTCACTGACAGCGAGGGGTTGATGTCCTTATGGATGTTCTCGCGCCCGGACTGGTTCTCCACAAAGTATTCGGGATTGTCCATCTTGCCGATGTCGTGGAAATAGCCGCCCACGCGCGCCACCAGAGAATTCGCGCCGATCTCGCGGCAGGCGGCCTCCGCAAGGGACGCCACCATCATGGAATGGTTGTAGGTGCCGCTCGCCGTCACGAGCATCTTCTTCATAATCGGGTTGTTCAGGTCGCTCAGATCCATCAGGCGGAACACGGACGCGGAATTCAGCACGTACTCAAGCGGCGTCAGGAAGCCGAGGCAGAGGATGCCGGAGAGGAAGCCGTTGAACGCGACGCCCGCAAGGGAGAGCATCCCCTCCGCGAAGCTATCATTGAATATAATCTTAAAAACAGTAAGAAAAACAGCGCTCAGCACGCCCTGCAGCAGCGATGCGAACACGATGTCGATCCGGCGCTCGATTTTATGGACGATGCGGGCGGCGGACAAGGATATACAGAGCGTGTACAGGAAGGGCACCAGCAGGTAGCCGGAGGCATTCAGCACGCCAAAGGCCGCATGGAGCGCAAAACAGAGCGCGTCCAGCTGCCCGAAAAGAATCGCCATCAGGAAGGAGCAGAACGCGACGGGCAGGATGACCCCCAGCGCATACGGGGAGGAGAAAAGCACGGTCTTCATGCCCAGCACCGCGACTGCATAGGTGAAGACGAAGAAGAGGTTCTCCGTAATCATCTCCTTGCCGGACGGCTTTTTGCCCAGGCACGTCCTGCTGAACAGGAAGAAGTAGAGCACGCCCAGCATCATCAGGTACAGGACAGAATCCGCAAAGGCGCGGTAGTCGATGTACGCGGAGGACTCGGCCATGCGCTTGAGCTTCGCGTAGCCTTCCTCCGTGATGGGAAAGCCCTTCCTGATGACCTTCTCGCCCTTCTGGACGGAGACAGGGTTGTCGTAGTCCGCAGGCAGAGACTTGTTCGCCTTGATGGTGACGTCCGAAATCTGGCCGACCTCATAATCATCGATATTATAAGATGAGATCGTATTCGTGGTCGCAATCCTGAAAAACGCGAGCAGGGAGGCCAGCACGAACATAACCACAAAGGAGATGAGCGGGAGGAAATTCTCCGCCACATATTTCCCGACCGAGTCAAAAATCGTCCGGGAGCCGTTCTTTCTGTCAGAATTCTTGTCTGTTCTCATTTTCGTAAGCCTGAATTATTTTTTGCACAAGGCCGTTGCGGACAACATCCGCCGCGGTCAGCTTCTGTATGGCTATGCCCGGAATCCCCGCAAGGACTTTCATCGCGTGATGCAGCCCGGAAGGGACATGGCGGGGCAAATCAATCTGCGTAAGGTCGCCGGTCACAAAGACCTTTGTGTTCTCCCCCATCCGCGTAAGGAACATCTTCATCTGGGAGGAGCTCGTGTTCTGCGCCTCGTCAAGGATGA
>DGUD01000036.1:9658-18849 GCA_002393865.1 Treponema sp. UBA4319 | reverse complement strand
CATCTCATGCTGAAGCCCTGCAGCATCCCCCAAAGCTTTCAGCACGAAAACAAAAAATGCCCCCGGCGGGAAGGGCATCTGGTTCCGGCGGAAGTGGCATCTGGTTCCGGCGGAAGTGGCATCTGGTTCCGGCGGAAGCCCTGCTGCATCCCGTGGCAGCAGGGGCGGGAGAAAACCGAGGCCGCGTCAGTTAGCAGAGCAGGAGGTCAGCATAAAGGCTCCGTCTTTTGCAATGCTGGCAAACGACCGTGCGGGCGCATCAGAGGGTGCATCCCGGCCTGCTTCCGGGAAAAATCCTGTCAGCGTCGCCTTCTTCCCGTCAAAGGCCGCCAGATCCTCCATTTTTACCGGGGAAGGACGTTTTTCTCCTTCATTACGCGGCGCTGGCGGCGCCTTGCTGCCATCCTGCGGCGGCCGGGGACGCTCCTCATCCCCGCTGCCCTGCACCCCCATGAGCACATATTCCTTGCCGTTATCCGTCACGACAAGAGCCACCTGCCGCTTATCCACGTTCGTTATCTTTACCGTCCCAGAAATCGTAACAGGCTCCGGCATCTTTCCGCGGCGATTATTGCCCGTTATGTCCTGAGCATAAACGGTAGCAGCAAGCATAAAAGCAAATGAGACAGAAAAAAAGGATTTTTTCATACAGACCTCTGATATACCTCATAGTAAAACGCCCCGCAGCAGGCACAACGCCTGGACGGCACGTGATTGCTGCGGCAGAACATGCCGTCCGGCAACCTAAAGGAAAGTCTACGGCACAATGCTTAAAATACAATAAAATAAAACAGTTTCTTTATGCCGATTACAAAACGTTATGGCAATATAACAGATATTTCAGAAGACAGCTTCCGGGCATACGCAAAGCCTTGCGCCTGTGCCTCAAAGTCCCCCTTTTATCCAGCGTAGCTCGTGACGATTCCCAGCACCGGCGCAAGATAGGCCGGGCCAAAGAGATTCAGGTGATTCAAAAGCTGATACAGATTGTACAAATCCCTGCGTTCCGTGTAGCCCGGCTGGAGCGGGGACGCCTCTTGGTACGCGGCGTAAAAAGAAGGCGGAAAACCGCCGAAAAGCTCTGTCATCGCAAGGTCAGCCTCGGCATGGCCGACATACACGGCGGGGTCGATAAGGAGCGCCGTTCCTCCGGAACCGCACAGGATATTCCCGTTCCACAGGTCTCCATGGAGCAGAGACGGCCGCTCAGGCTCCACCAGAAACGAGCCCAGCTTGTCCAGCAGCGCGTCTATCTTCTTCCAATCGGCAGCAGAAAAATACTGCTCCGCTGCCAAAAACTGCGGGCGCAGGCGCATATCCCTGAAAAAATCCGTCCAGCAGGCAGCCGGAGTATTTTTCTGCGCCCGCGCCCCGATAAAGTTGTCCTGAAAAAAGCCGAAGCGGGCGGCATGTGCATCCCCAGCCGGATTCTCCGCCCCAGGAACAAAGGCAAGCGTGCTGGCCCGGTGCATCGCCGCCAGCTCCCGGCCAAGCGTCTCCCAATAATCGGCTCGCCTCCTGCTGCCGCCCACGTATTCCATCAGCAGGAAGGCACAGCCGCCGAATGCGCTCTCGTCCGTCCCCGTGCACAGAATTCCAGGGCTTGCGATTGTCCCTGTATCCGCGATGGCTCCGAGCCCGGCGGCTTCCGCTGTAAAAAACGGGAGCCTCTCTTTCCTGTTGGTCTTTATACACAGCCGGGTGCCGTCATTCAGCAAGAGGGCATAGGCTTTGTTTATATCGCCGCCAGAGAGGCGCTCCGTCCGCACAATCGAGACAGAAGAGGAAAACAAGCTTTCCAGAGCGGCGGCAAGGGAGCAGAAGTAAGGAGGAAGCGCACGGTTCATAGCGCTATGGTAGCCGGAAAAGCGCCCCGTGCCGAGAGGCGCGGGGCTCAGTTGCTGTCCTGCAGGTAGACGAACCAGTAGCCGCAGCCCACGGCGAGGCCGCCCCCGATAATGTTGCCGATGGTTGCCGGCAGCAGGTTGTTAAAGAGGAAGCTGAGCCATGCGAAGTTTTCCAGCGGAATGCCCGTCAGGCTTGTGGTTGAGCCCCTGACAACTTCCGTCACAAACGGAATGTGGTACATATATGAGGCCAGTATACCGGTGGGGATAAAGTACATGTTGGCGACGCAGTGCTCAAAACCGCAGAGCACAAAGAGGAACACAGGAAGGTACAGCCCCGCTATCTTGCTGATAAGGTCTTTTGCGGCAAAGCCCACCCATACAGACAGACAGACCATGATGTTGCAGAGGATGCCGCGGATAAGCACATCGCTGAAGGGCATACTGACTTTTGCGATGGCAGTGTTGACGGCAAGCCGCGCCAAATCGCCCCCGTAGAGACTCAGCGTGTGGCTGCCAACGACCGCTAGCGATACCAGCATGCTGCCGACAAAATTACCCAGATAGACGGTTATCCAGTTGGAGAGCATCCCCGCCATCGTGATACGCTTCTCAATCAGCGGAACAAGGAGCAGGCTGTTCCCGGTAAAAAGCTCTCCGCCCGCGCAGAGCACGAGCATAAGCCCGATGGGGAACACAAGCGCAGACAGCAGCCTCGCGACTGCCGGCGGCTGAACCCCGCAGGATGCGACGGCACTCCCCGCTGCCCCGAACGCGATGAAAGCCCCCGCAAAAATTCCCAGAACAAACATTTTCCAACGGGGAAGTTTTGCCTTTCCAAAGCCGACGTCAACATAAATCCTTGCTATCTCTGACGGTGTATTCATAGTCCTGTTCCTTTCACAGTAAAATAGTAGACCTGTCCGGCAACCGGAGTTTCCGAATCAGCTCTAGTCTCTCACGTCCGTCTCAAAGACCGTAACTTGTGAGACAGGCTTGCAAGAACCGCTTTGAGGCTTTGCCAGCAATACAGTTCATTGCGGTTCTAGAGGTGTATTTTGTCCAGTTCCAGAAGTCCGTCTGAACTTTTAAAAATACATCTTCTATATTATCGCAAAAAACATGCTTTCTTGCAAGGCAAAAAGAGCGCGGAGACGGACAAAACATCGGCTTTGCCTGCCGTTACCCGCATAAAAAGATACCGCTCCGAATCTTGCGACCCGGAGCGGTACTGTCCTTTCGGACAAATCGGAGAGAGTTTATCAGCTTATTTACAAGCTTTTTATACTATAACGCATTTCACAAATAGTGTCAAGAGGTTTTAAAATATTTATCCATACAATCAGCCTTATTGCAGCGGCTAGCTGTTAGTCCGGCATTCCTACCGAAGCCCCTCCTGCCAATAGAAAAAGTATCGCAGATGCGCTATACTGGCACCATGAAAATTCCTGCGGATTATACGGTTATATATACAGATGAGGATATCGTCGTGGTGAGCAAGCGTTCCGGCATACTGATTGCGGCCGACCGCTACGATGCGGATGCGCCCCGCCTGGACCTTGCGGTGGAGAAGGAATTCGGCAAGATGTATGCCGTGCACCGCATAGATAAGGATACGAGCGGGCTTGTCCTGTACGCACGGACGCCCGATGCCCAGCGAGCGCTGTCCATGCAGTTCGAGGCGCGCTCCGTGCAGAAAGTCTACCACTGCCTTGTGAACGGGCATCCGCTCTGGAAGGAGCTGCACGTAGACCTGAAGCTCCTGCCGGACGGGGACGAACGACACCGCACGGTGGTAAACAAACGCACGGGCAAACCTTCTGTCACGGACTTCCGGCTCATCGGGAACTGCGGCCCTTACAGCTGGCTGGAAGCCCGCCCCCGCACCGGCCGGACGCATCAGATTAGGGCGCACCTGCGGGCAAACGGGCTGGGGATTGTGTGCGACCCGCTGTATTCCGGCAACCAGAAGCCCGTGCGCCTGAGCGACTTCAAGCGGCGCTGGAACGGCGACCCGCTGGAGGAACGCCCCCTGCTTTCCCGCCTGGCGCTCCATGCCTACTCGCTGAGCGTGGATCATCCCCGGACAGGGGAGCGGATGACTTTTGTGGCGCCGTATCCCCGCGACTTGGAGGCCGTGCGCTGCCAGCTGGCAAAAGCCTTCAAGGTCGATCCCCTTGCCGTCGCCGCCCCGATTTAGCGTAAAGAAAAACTGACATTTTCTCCATTTCCGT
Source organism: Treponema sp. UBA4319 (assembly GCA_002393865.1). Classification (GTDB taxonomy): domain Bacteria; phylum Spirochaetota; class Spirochaetia; order Treponematales; family Treponemataceae; genus Treponema_D. The sequence continues at coordinate 14,768 of DGUD01000036.1, read as the reverse complement.
GCTATACTAAAAACAAGGGCAGCCCAAAATCGTCCGGCACCAGAGGCTGCCGCAGCGGAGCCTGCCGGGAAAGCGGCTCTTCCGGACGATTTCCACGCAGCCCACGGCGGGCAGGAGGCGAACGATGAAAAAAATTATAACAATCAGCCGCGAGTACGGTTCCGGGGGACATTCCATCGCCAAAGACGTGGCGCAGAGGCTGAACCTCCCGTTTTACGACAAAGAAATAATCGATATGAGCGCCAAAGATTCGGGGCTTTCGCCGGAATTCATCCAGAAAACCGAGCAGAGCATCTCCTCCGGGCTGCTGTATACCCTGCTGCTGGGCGCAAATTACGTGAGCCCCCGCGGCGCCACCGTCGCGGCAGGAGCGCAAGGAGCCCCCGTACTGCCGCTCGAAGATCAGGTATTCAACGCGCAGCGCCGCGTCGTCATCAACCTCGCAAAGAAGGGGCCGTGTGTCATCGTAGGACGCTGTGCGGACTATATCCTCAAGCACTGCAACGAGATAAACCCGGACGACGTGCTGAATGTCTTTATCACGGCCCCGCTGGCAGACAAAGTAAAACGCGCCGTGGAGCAGAAGGGGCTCTCCCCCGATGGAGCCGAGCGTGACGTAAAACTGATAGACAAGCGCCGCGCAAACCATTACAACACCTTTACAGAGCTGACATGGGGAGACCGCAGCCACTATGACCTTATCATAAACAGCTCGCTCTTTGGGCTGGAAAAGACGGCGGAGCTCATCGTGGAGCTGGTAAAGCGCACCTAGGCTCAGAAGCCCTGCTGCTCCGCCGCATGGCTAAAGCGAATCCTGACGCTCTGTATGCGGCGGGCGCTCTGATCCTCAACGACAAATATGACTCCGTCTTCCCGGTAGGCCTCTCCCGTTGACGGAAGTTCCCCAAAGCGTTCCAGCAGCCAGCCGCCCAGCGTGTCAAAATCCTCGCTGTACAAGCTCATCTTCAGCACATCGTTCAAATCGTCCAGCTTCATGTCCCCCGGAACCAGAAATTCCGCGGTGGAAATGACGGTGATGCGCTTTTCCGGCGGCAGCTCGGTCATCCCGTACTCATCGGTCATGCGCCCGAAAACCTCCCGCAGGATGTCATCCATAGTGACGATTCCGGCGGTGCTGCCGTATTCGTCCACCACCACCGCAAAATTGTTCTTGTCCTTCTTGAAATGCTGCAGCAGCTCCACCGCAGTCAGCGTCTCCGGGATAAACTGCACCGGCCGCATGCAGATGCGGATAAAGTCCTTGCTCTGCGTTATCGCATTGTCCGCAAAGAGCACCGCCTTGTAGTGGAGCACCCCGACGACGGTCTCCGGGCTGCCTTTGCAGACGGGCAGGCGGGAATAGCCGGATTCCGCAAAGGCACGGATTACCGTGTCCACGGAATCCGTGTCGTACACGTACTTGACGATTGCCCGGTGCTTCATGATGTCGCGCACATGCAGGTCAGAGAATTCAAAGATTCTGCTGAGCATCTTCTTCTCCGATTCCTGCAGGGTTCCTTCGGTGCCGCCCACATCGATAAGCGTCTTCAGCTCTTCCTCCGTGATGAGCGGCGGCTTGTGCCTGATAAGCTTGCGCTCTATAAATTCGATAAAGGCCGACAGGTGGTCAAAAATCCAGACCAGCGGGAACAGTATCTTCTGTATGACGATGATGGGGCGGGCGCTGTTGCCCGCCGTCTGCTGGGGATGCGCGGACGCATAGGTCTTGGGGATTATCTCGCTGAATATGATAATGAGCACGCTCATGACAGCCGTCGCGCTGGACACGGCGGAAGAGCCGAATACGGCGAGCGCATAGGCGGTTGCGAGCGACGAGGAGAGCGTCGTGATGAAATTTGTTCCGATGAGCACCGTCGATATCAGGCGATCAAGCTTATCGCGCAAGGCACCCACCTCTTTTGCATGGGGTGCGTTGTCCTTGAGCATCTGCCGCACCGCGATACGGGAGAGCGCCGTATATGCGGTCTCCGTGGACGCAAAGAATGCCCCGCAGCAGAGAAGCAGCACTTCTGCCGCAAGCGGCAGCACGATTCTGGCGATGTCCGCAAGCATTTATTCCTCCGCCTCCCTGCACTCCGCCACATGGATTTTACCGACGCGCTTGTCGTCCATCTGGCTTACGGTAAACTTAAAGCCATCGCGGACAATGCTTTCTCCCTCCCGCGGGATGCGGCCGAGCGCCTCGCAGATATAGCCGCCGATAGTCTCGGCGTAGTCGGACACAAAACGGGTGCCAAGCTGGTCGTTGATATCTATGAGCCGCGCAAGCCCGTCAATCTCCGAATTCCGCGGGTTCTTTATCTGCACCTCGACGCGGCGGGCATAGGGCTTGTATTCGTCGGCGATAGGCCCAAAAATCTCCCGTGCGATATCCTCGCTCGTGAGCACCCCGTATGTCCCGGAGTATTCGTCAATGACGACGGCCATGCTCTGATGGTTCTCGCGGAGCATCTGCTGGATGCTGGACATTTTTTTTGTCTCAAGGATGAACAGCGGCGGGCGCATCACCTTCTCCACAGAGAAAGTCTCCGTCGTGTTCCTGAAGAAAAGAAGGTCTTTTATATAGAGAATACCGACGATGTCGTCTATGTCCTTCCGGTAGACCGGAAAGCGGGACAAAAAATACTGCTCGGAAAGCTCGATGATGTCCTTGTAAGTGGCGGCAAGCGGAATCGCCTTGATGTTCTTGCGGGGAATCATGATGTCCTTCGCCTCCAGGTCGGTAAATTTGAAGACGCGGTGCATCATGAGCTTTTCGTTTTTCTGGAGGACGCCCTGCTCGCCGCTCACCTCGATAAAGGTGCGGATTTCCTCCTGCGTAAAAGAGACGGTCTTCTTGCTGGTATCCACATGGAAAAGCCGGAGGATAAAGCCGGAGCACGCACTGAACACGACGACGAGCGGATAGAGCACGGTCTCAAGGAAGCGCACGAAGCCGCTGAAGAAGAAGGCTATAGGCTCCGGGTGATGGGTCGCGATGGTCTTAGGCGATATCTCGCCAAAAACGAGCAGCAGCAGCGTCGCCGTGCCGGTCGCAATGCCCACGCCCGCATTGCCAAAAAGGGCAATCGCAATGTACGCGAGTATGGACGAGAGCGCGATATTGACGATGTTGTTCGCAATCAGCAGCGTGTTTATGAGCCGCTCCTTGTCGTTCAGGAGCTTCCATACCCGCATCGCGCGCCTGTTCTTCTTGTTGTGGAGAAAACGGACCCGCAGCTTGTTGATGGAGAGGAAGGCGCTTTCCGACGCGGAAAAAATCATCGAAAGCAGAATGAGCACTGCTGCGGCGGCAAGCAGCGCCCAGAGCGGAAGGGAAGGGGGTTGCTCAGTGTCCATCATTCCCTTCCGTGCGCCGGCCCGGATTCCTCATCCTCCGGGCTTATGCCTTCCCCGATGGCGTCGGCTTTCATCAGGTTCAGCGCATCGCGCATCCTGTCGATGTACTGGAGATGGGGGCTCTCAGGAGCCGCGTCCTGCGCCAGCTGGAGCAGGGTAAAGAGTCTGTCGAAGTCCTGGCTGCCAAGCGCGGCAAGCAGATAGGCCGCAGTGTAGTAGGCTTCCTGACGGAGCTCCCCGTCCAGATGGCCGCTTTCCGCGGCGTCTATGAGCAGCTGGATGGAGCTGTCCCTGTCCATGTCCTTGCGCAAGGCTTTCTGCATCCTGATATAGGCGTTCCACAACTCATATTTGCCGAGCAGCCCGCTTTCGTTCCGGGCATCCAGCTGCGGCACTTCCGCCGCAAGCGGGGCAAGACATGCCCTGCATTCCGGAGCAGTATCCTCAAAGAGCGCGTCTATAGCCTGCACCCGTTCCAGCCCGCCACTCGTCCTGACCGCCGCGATGAGGGCTTCCTTAGCCGCGATGGTATCGCCCAGCTCCGCCAGCTTTTCCGCCAGCTCCGCCGTCGTGCCGATGCTCTCCCGCTCGTAGGGAAAACGGGCAAGCAGGTAGCCTTCCGGCGACAATATATAGAAGGAAGGGTACTGCGTCAGGTTGTAGGTATCCGCAAGGTCTTCCCGCTTTTCGTATTCGGCCTCGATTTCCTTTGCCTGCCGCTGCTGCTCGGCGCTGGCATCATCCCCGATGTCGGTCAGGGCAAATTCCGCCTGGGAAAAATCGATATGCAGCAGGACATACTGTTTTGCGATTGCCCTGAATTCCTTGCTTTCCAGCACGCTCGTCCTGAATGCGGGGGTCTTGCCGTCCCAGTCTTCGCCGGTAAAAAGGAGGAGAATATTCTTTTCTTTTTTTGCGGCCTCCTTGCAGGCCTTGTCAAAATCCGTGCGCCAGCCGCTCCAGCCGGAAGCCTTTTTCTGGCAAGCGGAGAGCAGGGCTGCGGTAAGGAACAGCGCGGCACAGACGGCACGAATGCCTTTTTTTCCCATATACATCCTCTTTGTACAATGACGCCGGAAAGTGCTGCTGGCTTCCGGCGCTTTTTTTGAAAATACGGCTTCTCTGCCGACAGATTGCAGCAGGCGGGAAGCCGACGGCATGCTAAAGCCGTCCCAAAAGCTCTGCTTCAGGACAGCTCTATCCGATGCCTTTTATTTGAAGTAGGAGACGCCTGCCGCAAAGATGTTCTGGCAGGAATTCTCCGTTTTGTTCGTGGCCGGATTCCCGGCGATGTTCCGCAGCAAGTCCGCGCTTGCCCCGTCCGCCTCCATTCCCATGGTGCGCTCGCTGTGCCCCATCTTGCCGAGCACATGCCCGTCCGGGCTCGTCAGCCCCTCGATGGCAAAAAGGCTGCCGTTCGGGTTGTCCGGCTCGGTGATGGCGGGAACGCCGTCCTCCCCGACGTACTGGCTGAATACCTGCCCCTTCTCGAACAGCTCCTTGGCCAGCGCCTCGCTGACAATGACACGCCCTTCGCCGTGGCTTACCGGCACAAGGTGGATGCGTTCGTCCAGCACGCTTTTTGAGAGCGCCCACGGGCTTGCGGCGCTCACCATACGCGTCCGCACCACGCGGCTGATATGCCGCCCGATGGTGTTGAACGTAAGCGTCGGCATGTCTGCGGCCGGGTCACGGATTTCGCCATAGGGGACGAGCCCGGTCTTAATGAGCGCCTGGAAGCCGTTGCAGA
>DGUD01000036.1:7159-9614 GCA_002393865.1 Treponema sp. UBA4319 | reverse complement strand
TGGAAGCCGTTGCAGATACCGAGCACCAGCCCGTCGCGCTGCCGGAGCAAAGCCATAATGCTGTCTGCGATGCGATGCTCGCGGATGACGTTCGCGATAAATTTTCCGGAGCCGTCGGGCTCGTCCCCGGCGCTGAAGCCGCCGGAAAAGGCGACAATCTGTGCACCGTCTATCTTCTTCTTGAACGCGTCAAGGGATTCCGCAAGGTCTTGCGGCGTACGGTTACGGAACACGAGGATTTCGGTATCGGCTCCGTTCAGATTGAACGCGCGCGCCATATCGTACTCGCAGTTCGTGCCGGGGAACACAGGAATGATGACTTTGGGTTTTGCGCTACCGCTCTTTGCCACAAAATGCCCCCGCGCCTCAGCAAGGCTCGGATGGGTACCGAGCGCAAATGCGGGCAGCGAAGGCTGGGGCTTTGCGCCGGAAAGCGGCGGGAATACGGCAGCGAGCCTGGATTCCCACGCAGCCTCTATGTCGGAGAGCAGGACTTCTGTCTTTTCCGTGATGGCGCAGCAGCCTTCCTGAAGGATGATACTGGCCTTGCCCTGCGTGCTTCCAATCCGAACCACGCTGCCGGGGGCAAATTCCCCGGCGGCCGCATCAAGCGCCCCGTCCATTGCCTCAACGATGATTGAGCCGTACAGCGGGGTGAACAAATCCGCCGGAGCAGGGGAAGCGCTGCGGATGCCAGCCGCAGTAGGGCTTGCCGGGATATGCTCCAGCACCGCCCCGATGCGGTTGCCGAGCGCCATCTTGCTTACCGCCTCCGCGATACCACCCGCACCCACAGGGTACATCGCAGCGATGCAGCCCTTTGCGTTCAGCGCGTGGAGCGCATGGGCGTTCTGCTTGAACGTGCCGAAGTCAGGAGCAAGTTCCGCCGAATAAGGGGTCATGACGATGTAGATGCCGTCGCCGCTTTGCTTAAAGGAGCCTCCCGTCACGTGCCCGGCGTCCTCCGTCCCGACGGCGAAGGAGACGAGCGTGTGCGGGACGCTGATGTCCTCGAATGTACCGGACATGGAGTCTTTTCCGCCGATAGAGGCGGTGCCCATCGCGAGCTGGGCGTCAATGGAGCCGAGCAGCGCGCCCGCCGGATAGCCCCACGTCTCTTTGTTCACGGTGCGCCCGAAGAATTCCTGGAAAGTCAGGCGGCAATCTTCCGCAGAGCCGCCAAGACAGGTGATTTTTGCGAGGGAGGAAAGGACTGCCACCTGCGCGCCGTGCCAAGGGCTCCACTGCGCGACACGCGGGTCATAGCCGAAGCTCATGAGACTGGTGGTGGAAGTCTCCTGCGGGCTGACGACCGGAATTTTAGCCGCCATGCCAGCCTCAGGGGTTCCCTGATACCGCCCCCCGTAGGGGAAGAGTACCGAGGCAGCCCCGATGGAGCCATCAAAACGCTCGCCCAGACCACGCTGGGAGCAGCAGGCAAGGTCGCCCATATCCGCAAGCCACGCATTACGCAGCGCAGCAGCGCCGGTAGCCGCACCAAGCGCAGCCGCAGCGGAGTCAAGCGCCCGCACAAGCGGCGACTGCTCCGGGGGCAGCGGCGAGCATATCCGCGCGTCGGCCTCGTGAGGTGCTCCGGCCGTATCGATAAAGCCCCTGTCCAGATTCACGATGACTTTTCCCCGCCAGCGCATGACCATGCGCTTTGTGTCGGTAACCGTCGCAACCCGCACCGCGTTCAGGTTCTCCGCGTTGCAGGCCTTGATAAAGCGCTCCTCGTCGCTTTTGCGGACAACGACGGCCATACGTTCCTGGGATTCAGATATCGCCAGCTCAGTACCGTCGAGCCCCTCATATTTCTTAGGCACCGCATCAAGATTGATATCCAGCCCTTCCGCAAGCTCGCCCACGGCGACAGAGACACCGCCCGCGCCAAAGTCGTTGCTCCGGCGAATCATGCGGCACACGTCCTTGTTGCGGAAGAGCCGCTGAATCTTACGCTCCTCCACGGCGTTGCCTTTCTGCACCTCTGCGGCGGCGGTGCTCACTGATTTTACGTCATGCACCTTTGATGAGCCTGTGGCACCACCGATGCCGTCCCGGCCGGTTCCGCCTCCGAGCAGGATAATGATGTCCCCTGTCTCCGGCTCTTCCCGCACCACCTGAGAACAGGGCGCCGCCGCAATGACGGCTCCCAGCTCCATGCGCTTTGCCACAAATGCCGGATGGTAGATTTCCGCGACCTGGCCTGTCGTAAGCCCAATCTGGTTGCCATAAGAAGAGAAGCCCTGCGCGGCTTCCCGCGTCAGCTTCATCTGCGGCAGCTTGCCCGGCATCGTCTTGCTGAGCGGCACCGTCGGGTCGGCGGCACCGGTGACGCGCAATGCCTGATATACCCAGCTGCGCCCGGAGAGTGGATCGCGTATGGCGCCGCCGATACAGGTGGCGGCACCACCGAACGGCTCTATTTCCGTGGGATGGTTGTGCGTCTCGTTCT
>DGUD01000036.1:0-7116 GCA_002393865.1 Treponema sp. UBA4319 | reverse complement strand
TCTCGTTCTTGAACTGGAGCAGCCAGCGCTCCGTGGCGCCGGGGCTGTCGGGGGCAAGGGGATTGCCGTTGCTGTCCGCGGTGTAATGTACATCTATGTAGATAGAGCAGGCATTGATTTCCTTGCTCTCCTCAAGGTCGTCCAGCTTTCCGTGCTTGCGCAGGTACTTCGCACCGATTACCGCCATGTCCATCAGCGTCACAGGCTTGTCGCTGCGGCCGGCATACAGCTCCGTCCGCATGGAAGTATAGGAATCAAGCGAGCCGGAGAACAGTTTCTTATACGACCCGTCCTCAATCTCTATGTTGCGGAGGATTGTGTTGAATGTGGTGTGGCGGCAGTGGTCGGACCAGTAGGTGTCGAGCACACGGATTTCCGTGATGGTCGGATCGCGGCCTTCGGATTTAAAGTAATCCTGCATCCAGCGGATATCCGCAAAGTCCATGGCGAGCCCCAGCTTTTTGCGGTAGGCCTCCAGCTCCTCCGCGCCGAGCGCCGTAAAGCCATCCACCACCGGAATATCCGCGGGAACGGAAGTCTCCATCTGGAGCGTCTGCGGCAGGCTGCTGTCGGTCAGACGGCTGTCCACCGGATTTATCAGGTATTTCTCTATTTTCTGCACGTCTTCCGCGCTGACCGTCCCTGACAGAAGGACAATCTTTGCGCAGCGCACACGCGGCGGTTCCGTCCCCACCGTGGTGCTGTTCCGCATCCCCTCACGGAGCAAGCTCAGGCACTGCTCCGCGCTGTCTGCCCGCTGGTCATACTGCCCGGGAAGGTATTCCCAGATAATCTGCGTGCAGCTTGCGGGAATATCAGGCTCCTCAAAACAGACGGAATCGCTCTGCGGCTCGGAGAAAATGCGCGTGGCGGCAGCCTTCGCAACCTCTTCCGCAACATTCTCCACATCGTACCGGTTCAGGTAGCGAACGCCGGTAACCCCTGCAATGCCCAAAAAACCGTTTATCTCGGAATAAATCCGCGCCGCTTCGTTCTGGAAGCCAGCCTTTCTTTCTACATAGATACGAAACATTCACATAGTATAGATGAAAATATACATTTGAGCAACGGGCGGAGCGGCTGCCACAGGAATCAGTTTTGTGAGGGGCGGAACAAAAAACTGATTCCCGTGGCAAGCGGCATACAGGGGGAGCGTCCCAACACCATGCGGCATTGGAATCAAATTCATATATTTTTAAGCGCCATTACAGGAATCAGCGAAGCCCCGCCACAGGCTTGCATCCGCGCGACTCACAGGGCTTTCCTGACAAAGATGGCCTGCTTGGGGCACATCTCCTGGCAGCAAAAACACGAGATGCAGCCTCTTTTCCTGAACACAGCCTTGCCGTTCTCCATCCTGATTATGTGCGAAGGGCAGCTTTCCTTGCATTTTGCGCAGCCGATGCACTTCTCCTTGTCCACCTGCGGGTAGGACTTCAGCAGCCTTGCCGCCACTTTTGCAAAGGCCTTGCCGAAAATGCCCGGCAGCACATCCGAGAAATCCAGCCCGATTGCATCTGGCAGCTTAAAGGCAGTCAGACCCTCCGGAACCGCGTCGCCCTTCAGCTCAAGCCCGGCAGGCTTCGCAAGCCCCCGCTCCACCGCCTGCCGTATCATGACGACCGATGCAGGCTCCATCTGCATGAGCCCCGCCGCAAAGTAGTCCTGCGTGTAGAAATCCTCCGCGCCCAGCAGCAGCCCCAGCGGATGCGACGTACCTCCGGTCGGCCCGTTGCCTTCCATCGCCTCTATGGCGTCGATGATTGTCAGCGCCGGCTTTACCGTCTGGGCAAGCTCCAGCAGCATGTTGGAGAAATCCTCTATGTTCGGCCAGCGGTAATGCAGCTGGGGCTTCTCCAGGCCAGGGATGGTGCCGAACAGGTTTTTTATGCCGCCGGAATACCGGGTCATCGCATGAGTCTTGAGCTTGCAGATATTTATGACAAAATCCGCCTGAACGACCGGTCGTATGATATTGAACGAACGGTTGCGGAACGAGCTTTGGCAGCTGACAGGGACGGAAGAAAAATCCTCGTTCAGCACAAGGACATCTTTGAGCTCATCCATCCGGCAGGTGCGGTAGACGCCCTTCATGTATTCCGCCGTATACGGGCCGCCGGGGCTTTCAGCAAGCGTTATGTCGCTGATGCCCACGGAGCGCAGATACAGCGCTACCGCCCGGACGACCGCCGGATGCGTCGTCACCGGATACTGCGGGGACTTTGCCATGATAAGATTCGGCTTGAGGACAACCTTCATCCCCGGCGAGAGCTTGCTGCTGATACGATGGTCTTCCATGATGGCGCGAACCGCAGCATCGACTTTTTCCTGCGTGTAATCCGGAACCCGGTAAAGTGACTGAATCATGCTCTCAGTATAGCACAGGTCTGCGCTTTTGGCAGCATTTTTCGTCAGCCAAGCACCGAAAGCGCCGCGCTCATCATCTCAAAATCATCTTCCGTAATGCCGCTCGTTTTTAAATCGACGTGCCCGTCCGTAAAGACAACGCCCTCCGCCTCCAGCTTCTGCCGCTGGGCGTCCGCTCCGCCAAAGGCAAAACTCCCGGAGCAGAAGCCTTTTGCATTCACAACGCGGTGGCAGGGCGTACGGGAATTGCTCGGATTCTTGTGCAGCGTATTTCCCACAAAGCGCCGCAGATTGCAGTTGCCCGCAAGAGCCGCAATCTGAGAATACGAGGCGACTTTCCCGCGTGGTATCAGGCGCACTGCGGCGTAGATTTTTTCGGCAAGCGACATGCCGATACTATAGCAGCACGCAGAGGAAAAGGGAATAGCCGCATCAGCCCCCGCACACATGGCCTCCGCCCGGAGCGCAGTCCCATTCCCCCAGCCAAACCCCGGCGCCCGTCCGCACGCACTTGACCATTCCGCCAGAGCTAGGTACCATTTTCTATGCCATGACAGACATACTTTTTGAGTACGACCACATCCTTATCCGGAGCGAATACAAGACGCCGGACTTACACCGTCATCTTGCAAGCCATGTCGTCGTCTCGCTTGCGGGGGACTTGCACGGCGAGGCCTCAGGGAATGCATTCCGTGCAAACGGTGTCTGCATTGCGTCCGATGTGCTCCATACCGTCTGCGCGCCAGACGGGGAACTGCTCCTGTACCTTTTTGACACAAGCTCCTCCGCGTCAAAAATCCTTTCCCGCGATTATCTCAACGGAACCGATTTCTGCGTGCTTGAGAACGCTATCGTAGAAAAAATCCGCGCTGTCTGGAATACAGAGAAAACACATTCCCTTGCGGCGGCAGACGTTCAGATCCGCTCGGTACTGGGACTGAGCCCGCTTCATGAAGAAAAATCCGACCTGCGGATTGAGCGCGTCCTCAGCTTCCTGAAATCGCTTGATGAAATCCCCGAAGACATAATGCCGCGGCTCAGCTCCATCGCATGCCTCTCGCAAAGCAGGCTCTCACACCTCTTTACGCAGCAGGTGGGCATCTCGCTCCACCGCTATCTCGCCATGGAAAAAATGCGCAAGGGATACATACTCTTCCAGAAGAGCGGGAACATCTCGCAGGCAGCCCTCGACGCAGGCTTTGACTCGCCATCACATTTTGCCGCGACGTGCAAGCGGATGTTCGGCATCTCTTTCTCGGATTTTACCAAAAGCATGGAGCACCCAAGCAGACAAAACAGCATCTAAATGAAAGTTTTCTTTTGAACGCCCGTGTATACTAAGAGCTGTCCGGGAAGACCGATGCTTTCCGGCAGCTATCCTTTATGCGGGGTAAGGAATGCAGGGGCAAAAAATATGCGTATGCGCGCTGGCAGGAGCGCTTCTGTTCGGTGCCGGAGACTGGCTTCTGGGCTTTGTCTCCCCGGAACCCGTTGCAGGCGCGTTTTATTTTATAAGCGAAGGGCACGGCGCGGATTTTGCGCCATGGCGGATAACGGCCACGCTTTTGTGCTCAGTCGTGGCCGCGCCGTTGTTCTGCTACGCCCTGTCGCATACCGGAACCGCACTCTGTGGCAGCGCAGCATGCGGCCGCGCACTGGACGCAGCTTCCGGCCTCTGCGCATTCGGCTGGCTGTTCCTCCATCTGATTGTGACATTCCATGTGGCAGCATACGGCATTGCCGCACGGATGTCCGGCGCCATGCAGGCAGCCAGCTTCTCCGGCAGGCTGGACAGTCTTTTACGGCCGGTGCTCTTTGCGTCGTACGCATGCAGCGCCCCAGCATTCATCGCCACAGCCGCCGTAATTCTTGCAGGAAAGACAAGGCTGAAAAAGCAGGCGCTTCTGTCCACCCCGCTCTTTCCCATGCTCATTACAGGCACCATATCCATGCTTCTTCCGCAGAGCGCCTTCTCAAAAGGGCTGTATACCTTCTGCATGAACTGTGGAATGATTGTGTGGTACGTATATCTTTGGGCAGCCGGCAGGCGTTCTGGCCGCACCCAGCAGAACAAAGGCACAGGGAGGAACTGAACCATGAAGAAATACGATGTGAATCAAGCAATCACGCTGAAAAGCGGCGTATACCATCTGAATGACGAGCGGAACTTTGACTACCAGCTGAACCGCGTGATTAACTGGGACGGCGGCCGCCTTGAGGATATCCAGAAAATCGCGGGAAAAATCAAGAACAGCGCCGACTGGAAGCGCGAGCTGATTGCGCTCGGCGACGAGGCGCTGCAAGAGGAGCGCATAGATAACGCCATTGCCTATTACCGCATGAGCGAATTTTTTATGTACGACGGCGACCCCGACAAACTGCGCTACTACAAAAAAGCGACGGATTTATTCTATGAATACTATGCGGATTTTTTTGTCCCGCATAACGGCAAAAGCCGCATAGAAAAATGCGAAGTTCCGTATCAGAACGTAAGGCTGCCGGTAATGCACCTTGTTCCCGACGGCGCAAAAAAAGGCACGATTCTGATTCACGGCGGAAACGACAGTTATTTTGAGGAATTCCTTTTTACGGTTCTGTACCTGCAGGAAAAAGGCTTTGAGGTCTATATGTTCGAGGGCCCCGGCCAGGGCGGCGTCATGCGGCTGCAGGGCATGCATTTTACGCACGAGTGGGAAAAGCCCGTAAAGGCGGTGCTTGATTTTTTCAAGCTGAACGAAGTCACGATTATCGGGATTTCTCTTGGCGGATATCTTGCGCCCCGTGCCGCCGCATTTGACAAGCGCATCACAAAAGTAGTCGCATGGTCGGTCTTCCCGTGCTTTCAGGATGTCATTGTCGGAATGCAGAAGCCTGCGGTCCAGAAGCTTTTTTATTTCTGCATGAGATTCCATCTGCGCCACCTGATAAACGCAGTGTTCGCAAAGAAAGCAAAAAAGGAAGCCGTGATTGACTGGGGCCTAAAGCACGGCATGTACGCCTACGAGGCGAATGACGCATACGGCTACGCGCAAAAACTCAAGCGCTACGACATTGAGCCTGTCGCAGACCGCATCACGCAGGACATGCTGATTCTCGGCGCAAGCGACGACCACTTTATAGACTACCGTTTGATTGGCCGCGAAATCAACATGCTGAAAAACGTGAGGAGCCTGACGTTCCGCCTGTTCACCGACAAGGAAAACGCCCAGAACCATTGCAACGTCGGGAACGGAAAGCTTGCCCTCGACGAAATCTGCGCGTGGATTGAACGGATTGGATGAGGCTTCCCGCGCACTTCACAAAACAGCCGCTTTTTACTATAATTAGTAAAAGCTAACTAAATATTCGGCAAGGGGCATTTTATGGCAGGCACAGGGCAGCGGAATCCTACAGGACTGAGCCAATCCGGCGGAGAACGCTGCACGCTTGAAAAACATGGCTTTACGGGAATCTATTTTGCGGGGACAAAATCGCCCAGCAAGGTGGTGATTGCCGCCGGAGGTGCCTCATGCGATGAAAAAACGAGCGTCCTGATGAGCCGTTTTATCCGCGAGGCAGGCTACAATGTGCTTGTGCTCGGTTTTTATCTGTGGAAAGGGCTGCCCAAAAATCTGGCCGCGATTCCTGTCGACTACGTGGAGAAAGCAATCCGGTGGCTGAAGGAGGAAAAAGGCGTTGAGGGAATCGCGATGACTGCGGTCTCCACCGGCGCCGGCTACACGCTGCTTGCCGCCTCGCTCATTCCGGAAATCGGCTGCGTGATTCCCGTCGTTCCCTACGATTATGTCATGGAAGGAACGACGAGCTCGTTCAGGCGGCTCGGAACATCCGTCTACACCTGGCATGGGGATGAAATCCCTTATTCGCCATGGACGCTCATAGACAAGGGAATTCCCCGCATCCTTCTGGCCGCAGCAAAAGACAAACGCTACGGGCTTGCGCGTTTTATGCGCTACGGCTACGACCACAACCCCACGGCGGAAGCATCCCGCATAAAAGTCGAGGACATGCATGCCGACATCCTGCTCCTTGCGGCAAAGGACGACGACTGCTGGCCGTCCGACACCGCGGTCTCCCGGATAGTAAAAATCCTTGCGGATGCGCAGTACCCGTACCGCGTAGAATCCCACATCTACGAAAAAGCAAGCCACGCGCTCACGGACGGCCTTGACGAGATGACGGGCTATGCAAAATGGGCGCTGCACCACATGATTCCCGCAGAAAAACGATATCCCGAAGCATGTGAGCAAGCGCGCCAGGACAGCTTTAAGCGGATTCTGGGATTCATCGATACATGGAAGGTGTAGAGCTCACAAGGGGCTATGCGGCCGCCAAAAAAGCAAGGAGGAAGATCATGCAACATCTGGGATTGCCGTCCGCGATGTGGGCGCTGTACAAAAAATCCTTCAGGCTTCACCTGGAAGAGGACTTACAATGCAGCCCCGAATCAGCAGCAAAGACAACAGGAAAAGCAAAGGCTGAATACAAGACAATAATCGCCAGACTGCCAGAGTCCGAGAAAGCCGGCCGCGCTCTTGCCCCAGGGAGTTTAGAAGATAGCATATCCTGCAAGAAAGCAGGGCAAACGCATTATAGATTCTGCAAGGCGTAAAGCAGACATTTTTCGTTTTTTGAACAGAGTGTCTGTTTGTTGCCTATTGTAAGATTCTTCTTTTTTGTTGCGACAGGCAAATCCAATCCCTTTAGCAGGTTCATAACAAGTTTTCTTATGATATTCAAATTCTGTGC
>DGUD01000220.1 GCA_002393865.1 Treponema sp. UBA4319 | reverse complement strand
GCCCCGCGCTGTCTAGCAAAAACTTTGCTTTTGCCGTATACTCTGGGGAATATGGAAGCTCAAGAACAGAAACATGACGTGGCAGACGGGCAGGAGCAGCCGCCTGTCGGCCCCAAGACAGCGGTCGTATCCATCATCGGGCGCCCGTCCGCAGGAAAATCAACCTTCCTCAACACCGCGAGCGGCGAGAAGATAAGCATTGTCTCCGCCGTTCCCCAGACAACGCGCAACGCCATCAAGGGCATCGTGAACACTTCCTATGGGCAGCTTGTGTTCATCGACACGCCGGGCCTGCATGAGAGCGAGAAGAAACTGAACCTCCGGCTTGCCCGTATCGCCGCCGACCAGATGCGCGACAGCGACGCCATCCTCTATATCATCGATGCCACCCGCGAATGCGGCGAGGAGGAGTCCCTGATTGCCGGGCAGCTTGTCCCGCACAAGGACAAGCTCGTCATAGCCATCAACAAGACGGAGGATGTCCGCGCAAAAGCTGCCGGCGCGCATGCCTTTATAGAAGAGAAATTCCCCGGATTCCCCGCCGGGCGCGTCGTTGAGATGAGCGCCAAGGCCGACCACAACGTGAACGACGTGCTCAAGGTGCTGTACGAGCTTGCCCCGGAGTCGCCCCACCTGTACCCGGAGGAATACTACACCGACCAGGAGGTGGATTTCCGTATCGCGGAGATTATCCGCGAGCAGGCGATGAACCGCCTTGAGCAGGAGATGCCCCATGCCATCTATGTCAAGATTGAGGACATGACGATGGCAAAGCCGAGCCTGATGAAGGTGCGGGCGGCAATCTGCGTGGAACGCGACAGCCAGAAGGGCATTGTCATCGGCAAGGGCGGCGCCATGATAAAGGAAATCCGTGTGGAATCGATAAAGGCCTGCCGCAAGATTTTTGACTACCGCGTGGACATCGACCTTCAGGTAAAGGTTGACAAGAACTGGCGGCAGAAGGACGCCGTGCTCGACCGCATCACCAGATGACGGGGCTACGTACATGCTGCGGAGCTTCCGCTGCGGGCCGCGGAGCTGCGTTCATTTTCCGGGAACAGGGCTTTCCGGGCTTGGCTTTAAGGGAGGAAGCGTAAATGGGAGCTGCATTCAGGGATTTCCTGCGGGAAAAAAAGAAGCGGGCGGCGCTGTATGTGACCGTCTGCGTGTGCGCTGTGCTGATAGCGGCGCAGGTCGCCTGTGCCGCGCTTTTTCTCCGCGCGCTGCCGCTTGCCGCGCTGCTGCTGTCCAACGCGCTGACCGTCGTGCTTATGCTGCCGGTCATCCGCTGCCTTGCGGTCTTGTACGACGGCTTTGTCGCCGACCGCGATAAGCGCGCCGCAGCCGCCGCCGCAGAGGCGCTCCGTGCCGCGGAAGAAAAAGACCGCCTGATTGCGGGGCTGCAGCAGGAGAACCTGCTCCTGCACGGACGGCTTGAGACCCGCTCGCAGCTGGATGCCGCTCAGGCCGGCATTCACTTTGTGTTCAAGCTTGAGACCATGGAATTCCTCAAGCATGGCTATGTGGTCAGAAAGGAGGCCTTTGTTCCCCTGCCTCCGGAAGGGATGGGAGCCCGCCTCAAGGAGCTGCTGCCGTCGCCGTTCGGCCGGGATGAGCCCAAGGAAATCCTCTACATCCACAAATTCTACTACAAGGCGGCAATCGGCATCGATTTTGCTTCCATAAAGTATTGCGTGCAGGGGAACAAGTATCTGTTTACCGGCGTGCAGTTCAAGAAGCTGCACGACTTGACGAGCGAGTGCGTCCCGGAGGAAGGGGATATCAACCTCTGCGAGGTGCGCCGCATGGGAAAAGATCGCGTGCATGTCAGCAGCTCCGAGCGGGATGCCGCCGCCCGCGCCGCCTACGAGAAGACGCAGGGCGAGGAAATCAAGCGCATGCTCGACGAGGACGTGGCGGAGAAGTGCCGCCTCTACACGCAGGTGTTCCGGGGCAGCCTGCAGAGCCGCTACGACTACATAGCCTTTGCGGATGACGGCGAGCCTTCGCTTGAGGGACGGGAGCTCCATCCCCTCAATGCCCCTGCTGACCCGGATGTCGCGGGTATAGCCGCAACCATGCTCATGCTGGCCACCGTCATCCAGGAAACCCGCAGCATAGACAACGAGCAGCCCCAGGGGCAGCTTGCCCAGACGCCCGCACTCTGAGCCGCGGGTGCGTTCCGCTTCCGCCCGGATCTGCTGCCCGTGGAGGCGCGTGGCGTGCATTTGCACGGGCTCTGCCTTTCTGCTACAATGGAGCCATGTACTCTGACACTCACTTTCACTTCCAGCACCTTGCGCGGCGTTTCGGGATGAGCGGCGGGGCAGGGCTCCTTGCCGCCATGGCGGGGAACGGCACTGCTTTCGGGATGGATATCGGTACCCGCAGCGACGATCTGCTGCCGCGCATGGAATCCGTGCACGAGAGCCTGAACCTGATAGATGACGCTGCCCTGCGTCATGCGGCCGCCGCGTTCGTCTGCTTCAGCGCGGGCATCTGGCCGGATCCGGAGGCCATCAGGCAGCGCTATGCCGCCGTCGCGGAGCTTGCCGCCCAGATTGCATGCGGAAACGGGGCGCATTCATTGTTCCCCGGCAGGGTGCGTGCGGTGGGGGAGTGCGGCCTTGACCACCACTGGAACCGCGCGGATGAAAGCGGCCTGCTGGAGGGCGAGCGGGAGCTTTTTGCCATGCAGCTGGCGCTTGCCCGCAGCCTGTCCCTGCCGGTGGTGGTGCATTCCCGCGACGCCTTTGCGGACACAATCGGCGTCATCGCGGAATGTGGCTATGACTGCGGCGTGATACACTGTTTTTCGTATGGTCTGGCCGAGGCAAAGGCCTTTCTTGACCGCGGCTGGTATCTTGCCTTTGGCGGCGCGGTGACTTACGCCAAAAAGCGCGCCCTTGCGGATATGGAGCAGCTGCTCCGCTATGTGCCGGCCGACAGGCTCCTGCTGGAGACCGATTCCCCCTATCTTGCGCCTGTGCCCCTGCGCGGGACTGTGAACACGCCGCTCAACATCCGCCTGAGCTACGAGTTCATCGCATCTGCCAGAGGAATCCCCTCCGAATCCCTCTGCGCCGCCGTGGACGACAACTGCCGCCGTCTCTTCCTCCGCGCATGATGCCGGCATCCGCCTAGAAGAGCCGTTCCGCGAGCGCGATGCTTGCGGGGAGCGTCAGGATGCAGAGCGCGCTCGTTACGGCCACCAGCATGCTGGCGTAGGATTCATCCTTGCCGAATATGACGGCAAAGCTTGAGACGCTCATTCCAGTGGGGCAGATTGCCGCGATGAGCACCACGTAGCTCATAAGGCGTATGTCCGGCGTGCCACTGCATATACGGACTGCCGCCCAGCCGATGAGCGCCACGGCGGCTGCGGAGAGCACCAGGCGCAGCAGCGAGACTTTTGCGACGCGCAGCACGTATTCCTTCAGCGTGGTCTCCGGCTTTTTGAACGAGGCGAACAGCATGCCCAGCAGCAGCATGGAGACCGCCGTGTTCATGTTCCCGATGTGCTCAAGCGGGCTGGCGACAAGCTCCGGGAGCCGTTGCGGGATACAGAAGAGCGCGGTTCCCGCCACCACCGCGATGACGTTGGGGTTCGTGATGACTTTGAGCGGCCGCATTGTCCCGGCGGTCATGTAGTAGCCGAACGTCCAGAGGTATATGTTGAACACCGCGAGGTAGCCCATCAGGTAGAATGTTCCCTCCTCGCCGAATACGCCCGTGATGAGCGGTATGCCGATAAAGCCGCAGTTCGTGAATACCACCGCCAGCCGGTCAAGACAGTCCAGCTGCCTGCCCTCTGCCGATGCGGAGCGGCAGAAGAGGAGCGCGATGGCGGTGAGCGCGGCGTGCGCGGCAAGGGAGATGACCATGACCAGCAGGAATCCGTGCAGGAGCTCCGCCGAGAACGGCTTGTCGAATGTGCGCAGGATAAGGCAGGGGTTCACGACATAAAGCAGCAGCTTGCTCATGAACTGCTGCTCCGTCCTTCCGAACGCGAATGCCCGCGTGACGGCAAAACCCGCCACCGCGATGGCGAGCATGATAAAAAGCTGTTTGAGGACAACAAGGTACATAGCCGGAATTATACGGAATTGCGGCTCCCGTGGCAATGTGCCCCGCGCCTCCGGCCAGGGATTCAGCATGAAAA
>DGUD01000157.1:8954-14767 GCA_002393865.1 Treponema sp. UBA4319 | reverse complement strand
GAATCCTTGGCTTTGGTAGCATAAAAAAGAAAAGCATTTTAAAACAGTTTACATAATGTGCCAATACCGCGGCCGTCTTCAGATAAAAGACATCGCATGCTGAAGCCCTGGTACGCCGGCGGTTTTTCTGTACTTTTCGGAGCGGCCGTGCTATACTGGGGAAAGGAATGCAAGGGAGGATTGCATGCCATACAGTTTTTTTTATATAGAAGCGAATTGTTTTTGTCTCATAGTCTTTGCGTTCATCCTGTTCAAAGATGTGCGCGGTGTTGACAGGCAGGAGTGGCACCACTATTTTGACCGCGTGCTTGTGCTCCAGATGCTGTATTTTTTCTTTGACTCCCTGTGGATTCTTTTCAAGGAAGACATCCTTCCCTTCGGCTCCGTCTTTGACAATGCGATAGACGCCGTCCTCTTTATCCTTGCGTCCCTGACGGCCTTCTCGTGGTACGTGTATTCTGAAGTGCTCCACGGCCGGGCGGTGTACGGCATGCGCGGCATGATGCTGCGGGGAATCCCTGCCTTCTGCTCCTGTGCGCTCGCGCTGGCGGGTTTTGTCATGCATGTGGGCTATATGACGCCGGAAGGCCCGCGCCCGCAGATGCACGTAAGCGTCTTCTATGCGCTTATGATTGCCCTGCCGTTCTGCTACGTCATCATCACCGCCGTCAACGGCGTCCGCTATGCCCTGCGCAAAGAAAGCTTTATGGATCGCCCCCAGCACCTGATAATCGGCTTCTACCCCTTTATCGTTCTGCTTTCCACCATCCTGCAGATTATCTGGCTCATGCTGCCCATACTCTGCTACGGCTGCACCATCGCGATGCTCTTTGTCTATATCAATTCGCTGGACGGGCTTATCTCCCAGGATCCGCTCACCGGCCTGAACAACCGCAACGAGCTCAAACGCTTTCTGCTCAACAGCCAGCATCTTTCTTCCGCGGAGAAGCAGACCTACATCCTTATGGTTGATGTAAATAAATTTAAAATGATAAATGACCAGTATGGGCACCCTGAAGGTGACCGCGCCCTGCGCCGCGTCGCCGACACGCTGAAGCTTGCCTGCAATGCCACGGGCGCGCGTCATTTTATTGCCCGCTACGGTGGGGACGAATTCATCGTGGTGGCGCGCTCTGCCTCCGAGGAAGAAATCCGCGCCCTCTGCGAATCCGTGCATTCCCTGCTGGCGGAGCGGAATGCCACCGCGCAGTGCCGCTATGATTTGGGGGTCAGCATTGGCTATGCCCGGCTGGGCAACGGCATTGACGCCATCCGCACCTGCATTGCCGAAGCGGACGCCGCGCTCTATAAGCAGAAGAAGGCGAGGACATCCGCTGCCTCTGAGAAAAGCGCGACGTGACGGCTATGCGACGATTTCTCTGATGGAGGGCTTGTCTGCCGGGCGGAAACGGCGGCTTAGGATGAGCACGAGCGCGGACGACGCAAAGAGCGCCAGCAGCACCGAACAGGCCCGGATTCCTTCCTGCGCCTTTGCGCTGAATTGCGCTGCCAGCGGTGCCGACGCAAAGTAGCCGAGGACGGCGCATGCAAAGGGAACGAGCAGCGAGCAGATGCCTTCCAGCGCCTGTGCCCACGCGGACGATTCCACGCGCACGACGCTGCCCGCTTTGACGGGGAGATTGAGCGGGTTTGCCACCGGAAAGCAGCAGCCCCTCCTGCTGCAGTTGGACGTGCAGGACGAGCAGGAGCTTCCTGTCGGGGAAACCGCCTCTATCTCGTCGCCTTTTACCGAAACAATCATTGCCTGCTTGTACATGGTCTTTCCTCTGCTGTCAGCGGGACGGGAGCGCTGCCATGCGTTTGGAGCACTCAATCATGCCGATGGTGTTGCCCATCTCGCCGTATGCGTCGCGCAGGTTGAAGAGCGAGTCGTAGTAGTAGGGATTTATCGTGAGCGCCTGCTCGAAGGCTTCGCTCGCGCTGCCGTAATCCGACTGGTTGAAGTAGAGCACGCCCAGCGTGTTCCACAGACGGTAGTTCTCCTCGTTCAGGTTGAGCCCCTCCGCCGTGTATTTGAAGGCCTCGTCGAAATCGCTCATCGAATAGCAGATGATGGCGAGCGTCTCAAGGACTTCTTCGTCCACGGGGTTTATGCCGTATGCCTTTTCCAGCGCCGCGCGGGCACCGTTGATGTTCCCTGCGTCGCGGTAGGTCAGCCCCAGGTTGAACCAGAGGAGATAGTTTTCTTTTTCGATGCTGATAGCGCGCTGAAAGCAGGCGATTGCCTCGGCATAGTCGCCCTGCGAAGCCAGCTCTATCGCCTGATTGTTCAGGTTCTCACTTGTCTCAAGCATATACGCGGCACCTCCTGCCGGAATTGTGCGGCTGCCTGCGCGGTCGTTTCCGCCCCTGCATCTGACACGCAGCAAAAGCTGTCTGTCCTTCTTACAGTATAGCAGGAATTAAGGATGTAAACAATGTATTTATGTTTTTTGCCGGAATATTCCCCGGCTCAAAAAGTTCCCCGTATGCGCGGCAGCCCTCCGTGATGAGCATGGAGCCTTTTTCCCGTGCGCTGGCCACGGCGCCGCTTTCCGTAAGGAGCGCGATGGCTTCTTCCACGGCGGGGCTGTCTATGCCGTCTTGCCGTGCCTGTGCAAAGCAGGAGGAGAGCGCTGCCCGCCCGGCGCTGCTGGCATGCTGGGCAAAGAGCAGCACCGGCAGCGATTTTTTCCCCTCTACGATGTCGTCACCGCGCTTTTTGCCGGGATTCCCCGCCGTCAGGTTTAAGACATCGTCGATTATCTGGAATCCCGCGCCGATTTGCGCGGCGAGCCTGCCGGCCTGCTCCGCCTGCCCGTCGCTGGCGCCTGCAGCCAGCATGCCGGTCTGCGCGGCAAGGGATGCGAGCGTGCCGGTCTTGTGCATGACCATCGCAAGGTATTGCCCCTCCGTCGGCAGAAAATCCGTATTCCTGTGCCACGCGATGTCCATCGCCTGCCCAAGGTGCAGGCGCCGCAGCTCCATTGCGTAGAGCGCGTAGAGCCGGGCCTTTTCGGCGGCGGAGACGGCGAGCGTATCTATGCAGACTGGCGCCAGAAAATAAAGCCATGATGCGGCGTTGATGGCGGTATCCGTGCCGTAGGTGATGTGGGCGGCGGCTTTGCCCCGGCGGGTATCAGAGCAGTCCTCGATGTCATCGTGGATTAAGCTTGCGGTGTGGACAAATTCCACAAGCGGCGCCAGATGGAATGCCGCTGCGAGCTGCTCCTGCCGCAGTTCTGCGCCGGAGCCCTGCTGGTCGCGGAGAAATGCCTCGGCCGTCAGGACAAGCAGCAGCGGCCGCCAGCGTTTGCCGCCCAAATCTACGAGCGAGCGGGTCGGTTGGAGCAGCGGGGCAATATGCTCCGGCTGCACATCCGGCGGTTCCTGCCTAAAGGCGCCGCGCTGCCATAAATCATTGCTTTGATCCGGCAACGCGGCATGTATCTCTTTTTCTATATTCTGTAAATAAGGTGTAAAAATTGCGTCCATGGGAAAGGCTCCTGCAGCCGCTTCTGTTACGGGCAGAACAGCGCATTCCTAGCCGTTGGCATGGTCGCGGACAAGCGCGTTGATTTCGTCCGCCATCTTTTCCAGCGGCACCTGCCGTTGCACCGCGCCCAGCTCGAATGCCACTTTCGGCATGCCGTACACGATGGATGATTTTTCGTCCTGCCCGATTGTCCATGCGCCCTGCTTCCGCATTTCCGCAAGCTGGACCGCTCCGTCGCGACCCATGCCGGTCATGATGACGCCGAGCGCGTGGTTCTGGTATATCTTTGCCACGGACTCAAAGAGGACATCCGCTGACGGCCGGTGTCCGTTGCGCTGCTCTTCCTTTGAGAGGCGTATGACGTTGCACAGCGTCGATTTCTCCACGACGATGTGGTAGTCGCCCGGCGCGATGTAAATCTGACCGGGGTGAATCAAATCCCCGTCCTCCGCCTCTTTTACCGCCAGCGGGCAGATGCGCCCCAAGCTTGCGGCAAATTCTTTGGTAAAGCCCGCCGGCATGTGCTGCACAACCAGAATGGGGCGGGAGAATTTGGGGTCTATGTGGGCAAATACCTCGCGCAGGGCGTTCGGACCGCCGGTAGAGATGCCGATGGCGACGATTTCAATGGCGCCCGGATTGCGCAGCGGCGTGATGACCTCAGGCTCCTTCTTTTTCTGGGAAGAAAAGAGCGTCGGCGTGTAGACCGGCATGGAGGGTTTTGTGGCCGAGGGCTTCACCTTGTCGATGATGCCTTCTTTGACCGCCGCCGTCTCCGCCTGCTTGAGCTTTGCCTGCTGCATGTAGAAGTCGAGCGGTGCGATTTCCTTGCCCTGCCGCCGCGCGTAGCGTCCGCCGTAGGAGGCGATACGCTCCACCAGATCCCCTGCCACAGACGATATGTTGCTGGAGATTGAGCCGGACGGCTTCGTGATAAAGTCGCTTGCCCCCAGTTCCAGACACTGCATGGTGACCGAGGCGCCTTTTGTCGCGATAGAGGAGAGCACTATGACGGGGATGTCGATGCCCTGCGTCTTGCGCTCCTTCAGGAATTCTATGCCGTTCATCTCCGGCATTTCAATGTCAAGGACGATAAGGTCGGGATGCAGCGAAGGAATTTTTTGCAGGCAGAATTTCCCGTTCATTGCAGTTCCCACGACATGCATGCCTTCCGTAGAATCCACCATACGGGATATGAGGTTCCTCATCAATGCGGAGTCATCACATACAAGAACTTGAATGTCATCCATAGTTTAATATCCCTCTGTCATAAAAGACACCGCCGGAATTGTGCCGTCCGGAGAGGTGTCCTGTATTTGTTTATATTTATTTTCAGATTGTTTCCTGAAAGCTCTGTTCCGTCTGTCGGGATACGCCGACGGGTATCTGCCCGTCCGCGCTACCCCTCTTCTTTCTCGTACAGGCAGGCCCATTCGGTTTTGAGGAACTTGAATTTCGTATCCATGCCGAACAGGCTTTCTGAGTGCCCGATGAAAAGGTATGAGTGCTTTGCCATGGCATCCCAGAACCTGTTTATCGTCGCTTTCTGTGCCGCCTCATCAAAATAGATGAGCACGTTGCGGCAGAACACGATGTCCAGATTCTTTGAGCCGCTGTCATTCGCAAGGTTGTGGTAGTCAAAGCGTATCGTCGACCGGATTTCGGGTTTTACCTGATATCCGTCCGCCGTTTTCGTAAAGAATTTGTCCAGATAGTTCTGCGGAATGCCGGAAACCCTGCTCGTCGGGTAAAAGCCCTGCCTGCCCACCATCAGCGATTTCAGCGAGATGTCTGAGGCTACGATGTCAAAGCTGTAGGGCGCAGGAAGCTTGTCCTTGAGCAGCATGGCGATGGTGTAGGGCTCCTCGCCCGTGGAGCAGCCCGCGCTCCAGATATGAATCTTCTTGTCAAAGGAGTTCTTTTTGTTCTCGATGACATGCGGAACGACATAGTTGATGAGGGCGTCAAAATGTGGCTGGTTGCGGAAGAACCTCGTGAGGTTTGTCGTCACGCTGTCCAAAAAGTTTTTGAATTCGTCCTGATTGCTGGTAATCAGTTTGTAGTACTGGTCAAGGTCGGTTATCTGTTTTTCCCTTAAGCGTTCCTTCAGACGGCTGTCCAGAATTGACCGGTTTGTCTCTGAAAACGTAATTCCGCTTGTCTTGTAAATCAAGGTGCGGAATTCATTGAACTGTAAATCTGTAAGCAAGTCAGCCATAGCTCTTATTATATAATGTAAATAAAAAATTGTAAATCGATTTTACTCTATATATGATGAATTTGCTTTAAATGCAGCGGCGGGGCTGCCCCGTTTTTT
>DGUD01000157.1:0-8884 GCA_002393865.1 Treponema sp. UBA4319 | reverse complement strand
ATCCCGCCGTAAAAGCCCGCGCAACGCTGCCGGGAAGGGTGTTCTTATTTGAGCAGGAGCTGCGGATCCATGCTCTTGTTGTTTTTGTAGACGGTAAAGTGCAGGTGCGGACCCGTACTCTGCCCGGTGCTGCCGACCTCGCCGATTTTTGAATTGGTGCCTACTTTGGCGCCCTTGACGGTGGTGATTTTACTCATGTGCCCGTAGAGCGTCTTGTAGCCGGAATGGTGCGTGATGATGACATAGTTGCCGTATACGTCGCTCCAGCCGGTCGCCGAGACCGTTCCCGCAAGCGCCGCGTAGATGGTGGTTCCTCTGGGGCATGCCATATCAAGACCGCCGTGGAAGGTGCGGCGGGAAGAGTCGAACGGGCTGCTGCGCCAGCCGTAGCGGGAGGAGATGTAGTAGCTTCTGTGGATAGGCTTGGTGAACAGGTCGCCGTTGATTTCCTGCTTTGTCGCCCAGTCCATCTCTGCATCCGGCACAAAGATAGTCCTGCCTGCGGCAAGCTCGTCGGTGGTCGTGACATTGTTTGCGAGCGCACATTTCTGCACGTCCACATTGTATTTTTCTGCGATGGAGTTGAGCGTCTCGCCGTCTTTCTTTACGCTGTACAGGATGCCGGGCATTGAGGGAATCTTAAGATATTGCCCCGGCTGGATACTGCGCGACGCATGGATATTGTTCACGCTGAGAATGGTGTCCTGCGTGACGTTGTATGCCTCTGCGATGCGGCTTATCATATCGCCCGATTTGATGCAGTAGGCCATATAGTACAGGGGGCTGTCGGCGGGCTGCTCCGGTTCGCCCGCGCTTTCCGCGAGCTGGAGTCCGGCCGGCTCCTCCTCGTTGAGAATATTTACCGTCAGTTCGGGCAGACCGGGGGTTTCCAGACCGCCTTGGCCTTTTGTATTATTGTAATGGATGACGCCGAGCGTCGTCGCCACGACGAAGCCTGCGGCACAGATTACAAAGAGGGAACAAAACAGACCAATTTTTACATATTCCTTCATTCTGTGCTTTCTACTGTAGCATAACTCCGCGAAAAAAGCAATTTCTTTCATTTTTTTCTGTCCCCTTTTTTATCGGAGCCCCCTCAGTTTTTGGGGAAATCCTCTTTTTTATCAAGCCCTATCAGATAGGTCTCGAATGATGTCGTCCTGCATGCCTCCGGCTTAAAGCCTTTGGCGCTTCCGAATATGGCGCGCATTTTCTGGAGCTCTTTCTGCTGGTCACCGTTCTGGAAAATCTTTACGCAGAAATTTCCACCCTTTTTAAGCATGGATTCAGCATACCAGATTGCCATCTCTACGAGCGCGCGCGAGCGGGCGGTATCGACCGTCCTGTTCCCCGTGGTGAGCGGCGCCGCGTCGCAGACCACAAGGTCGTACGGGCCGTTCTCCTGAATGAGCCCGCGGATCCGGGCATCCAGCAAATCCCCCTGCAGGAACAGGAGGTTGCTCCCCTTGACCGACTTGTCCAGCGGATTCAGGTCAACGGACACCACTTTTCCGCTGCCGTCCAGCTTGCGCAGCAGCCACGTTGTCCAGCTGCCGGGCGCGGAGCCGAGGTCAAGAACCGTGTGGTTCTTTTTGAGCATGCCGAATTTCTTGTCGATTTCCTGCAGCTTGTAGACGCTGCGGGCAGGGTAGCCTTCCTTGAAGGCTTTCTGCGACCAGAAATCGGGCTTTGCATAGCTGTTCGTTTTAGACGGCATACTTTTATTGTCGGTAAGGAGACGCCGGAATTTTACCACGGAAATTTCAGATTTGGGGGAAGCGGGAAGAGAAGGCTGCGCCGGGGTTTTGGGGGCGCCTTGAGCCGCTTTCAAAGCGCAGTGGCTTCTGGATGTGTCGTTTCCTGACGGCGGTGCCGGCATCAAGTACCACTCCCGCCGGAATCAGGTACCACTCCCGCCGGCATCAGGTACCAGTCCCGCCGGGCGTGCATGTGTTCCATGCTGAAGCCTTGGAATACCGTCGCCTTGCAGCCTTAGTGACTGCCTGAACGTTTTATGAAAAAATCAAGGTTTGCACCGATGCAGATGGCGATATATGCGGTGATGACGGCGGCGCCTGCGGCGTCCACGCTAAAGCTGAGAATGCCACCCGAACGCCCGTGGAGCGCCACATGGACGAGCAGGAGCGCGAGCGTGAGGATGATGCCGGTGACGAGCCACGGGACTACGCTGACGCTGTGCCTCGGCTGGGCGCGCGGGGCATCAATCCGCCGCAGCACGGTAGAGATGGACTCGTCCTCCAGCGGCGACGGCGAGGAGAGCCGCCGGGACGAGAGCCGCTCCGCGCGGGAGAGCATACGGACCTCCGCGCGGCAATGCGGGCAGCCCAGCAGGTGCAGCGTTACGTGCAGCGGCACCTGCTGCCCCTTGTCCAGCGAGAGATATTCTTCTATATACTGGTCGCAGTTTTTGTCCATGGCAGCCTCCTATATGAATTCCTTGAGCTTTTGCCGCAGGATTTTTTTTGCACGGAAAATGTGCGATTTTATGGTGTTCAGGGGAATGTCCGTTACGGCGGCGATTTCGTCGTAGGACATGTCGTGGAAAAAGTAGAAGTCAAGGCAGGCGGCGTACTGCTTTGGCAGCTCGCGCAGCGCCTCCTTGATGGCCTCGGCGGTAAGCCGGCGGATTTCGTTCTCCTCCGGGCTCCGTGCGGGTGAAGGCAGCAGAGTCTCGTCGGCGATGCTGTCGTAGCTTTTGCTGCGGCTTTTGATGTTGACCGCCATGTTGTAGGCAATCCGCGTGAGCCACGTGGAGAAGCGGCTTTCCCCCCGGAATCCGGGCAGGCTCGTGTATGCCCGGAGAAAGACATCCTGCACAAAGTCTTCCGTGTCCGTCCGATTGTGGAAGAAGCTCATGCCGACCGCTTCGACCCTGTTCTGGTACAGGGACATGAGCTTTGCGAACGCGGCGGCATCTCCTCCGAGGCTTTCCTTGACCAGCATGGCGTCGCGCCGCTGGAGCAGGGCATTCTCTATGCTCCGGGCAATACCTGCCGCCGGTTTATTTTTCATCGCCGGGGCAGCTGTGCGAGAAGATGAGGAGCGCCGCCCCTACTGCGAGCGGAATGAGCCCGCTGAGCATTCCCCAGGAAATTCCTTCCATCAGGGCGAACATGACGGCAAGGACGAGCCCGATGCCCGCAAGGCAGAGTCCGGTGAGCAGGGTGAAGGCCTTTACGTTGAATTTCTGCGGGCTGTAGGTTCCCTTCAGGATGCGTAGCTTTGTCTCGTGGTGCTGCCAGAGCGTCACGAAAAATATGAGCACCGCCGCAAAAGAGATGCTGACGACGGGGATGAGTGCGATGATGACCTGTGCCGCAGGGCTAAGTTGCTGTGTTTCCATACGCTAAACCTCGGTAAAACAGTGCTGCGGCTGCCGTTCCGCAGGCACCCGCCGTTTATTGGACACAGCCGTGGCGGAAATGTTGCGCGGGGGCAGTCCGCTGCGTTGCGCTATTCAAAGAAAAGGTACTGGTCAAAATAGACGTTCGTTATCTTGCCGAGCACCAGCTGTTCGTTGATGAGCGAGAGCAGCTCTTCCTTTACGTTCCGCTCGCCCTTTGCGAGCAGCTCTTTTTCCGTGTAGCTGCCAAAGTAGTTCAGTATGATTGCTTTTTCCTGCCGGTTCTTCTGCGCCAGCTCCTCAAAGAGTGCGGTGTCGCCGGACTGATAGGAGAACCACGGGGAGACGACCAGCAGTATGCCGCCCTCTTCGCCTTCTTCCGCCTTGGTGACGGCGCGGATTTGCCCCAGCTCGGTGAATGCGTCGAGTTTCTGGTTCTTCCTGCCGCTGTGCGTCACTTTCTGCGGGGAAGGATCCGCGCGGCGGTACTGGGGGCTTTTTTTATGCGTTCCGCTGACCAGCCCCACTGCCGTCCCGCAGACAAGGATGACGACGAGCGCCAGCAGCACGGCAAGGAGCACTTTGTTGAGCATCGAGCCCCCGCGTTCCTGCCCGTAGTAGAAATCTGCATTCGTGTAGTCTCGCATACCGCTACTTTACCAGATAAGGGGCAAGGAGTGCAAGCGTCCGTGTGCTCGCGCTGCCGTCGGCGGAGAATTCTCCGGGGATGCGCGCCTTGAGCTCTACGGCGTCTTCCGCCCATGTCTCCTGCGTGATGGTGCCGTTCCTGCGCGCAAGCTCCACCAGCGCGCTTTGCCCGATGGGAATGCGCCACGAGCGCTCTGTTCCCAGCAGAGATTCGGTGATAGCGGCGAGCAGCTGCGGAAAGCCCTGCTGTGTGCGCGCGCTTATCCAGAGTGCGCCGGGGAACCAGCTGTCCAGCTGGGAGCGGAGCACATCGTCGCTGCCGGCTTTGTCCGCCTTGTTCAGCAGCACGAGGCGCTGGATTTTGTCCGCATGGATTTCTTCCAGTACCTTCAGCACCTGCTGGTACTGCATGCGGCAGTCCGGGTCGCTGGCATCCACGGTGATGAGCAGCAGGTCTGCGAGCGCGGCTTCCTCCAGCGTGGAGCGGAATGCATCTATGAGCGTGTGCGGCAGGTTTGAGATAAAGCCGACTGTATCGGTGATGAGCACGGAGGAGCCTTCCGCGAGCGCGAGCTTGCGCGTCGTCGGGTCAAGCGTGGCAAAGAGCTTGTCCTCCACAAAGACGCCTGCGCCGGTCAGCGCGTTGAGCAGGCTGGACTTGCCTGCGTTTGTGTAGCCGACGAGCGCGCAGGACGGAAGTGCCGTGCGCTCCCGCTGCTTGCGCTGGGTGCGCCGGTTCGTGTCCACCTGCACGAGCTCTTTCTTAATCTGCGCGATTTTGTCCTCTATCTGGCGCCGGTCAAGCTCCAGCTTGGTCTCTCCGCTGCCCTTTGTACCGTAGGAGCCGCCGCGCTGGCGCGCCATGTCCCCGTAGGAATGGCTCAGCCGGGGCAGCGAGTAAATCAGCCGCGCCAGCTCTACCTGCAGCACGGCCTCCTTTGTCTGCGCGCGCTGCGCAAAGATGCGTATGATAAGCTCGTTGCGGTCGAACACGGGAATGCCGGTCAGCCGCTCCCAGTTGCGCTGCTTGGACGGGTCTATCTCCCAGTCAAAGATGATGCAGTCCGCCGCAAGCTCCTTTGCCTGCCCTGCGATTTCCTGCGCCTTGCCGGTTCCGATGCCGTACGCCGGGGTCGGCTCAATCCTGCTGAGGACAATGCAGCCCGCGCATTCCATGCCGAGCGTCTTTGCAAGCCCCTTCAGCTCTTTGGGTTCCGCAGGCTCCTCGCCTTCTTTGCGCGGCGCCGGTGCCCCGATGAGCAGGCAGCGTACTTTTTTCTCTTCTTCTGCTTTGATTTCTACCATAATAGTGTCATCGGGAGGCTTCAGAAGCCTCTTGCTTTTGAAGCCTGCTTTCAAAAACCGCTTTGAGGCCTTGCCAGCAATACCGTGCATTGCGGTTTCTGGATGAATCGAAACTCCTTCTGCTGTATGCGCGACCGGCTCAGCGGCCGCTGCCAGACTCCGGCTTGAGTCCGGGGACGATGAATTCCTGCGGGATGCGGGAAGGCTTGCCTTCCTTTACGGACGCCCACGTCACGTCGGCCTCCGCGCAGATGCTTCCGTCCTCTTTCTTTATGGTCTGGTGCATGGTGCCGCTGACCGCGCCGAGCTTGACGGATTCCGTCTCGATGCACAGCGTGTCGTCAAGGTAGGCCGATGCTTTGTAGTAGATGTCCACGTGGGTCACGTAGAGGTAATAGCCGGCGTCCACCAGCGCCCCGTAGCGGAATCCTATCTGCCGCAAAAAGTCCATGCGGGCGTATTCCAGATAGTTGAGGTAGACGGCATTGTTCACGTGGCGGTAGCTGTCGCATTCGTAGGGACGTACGCTGAACGTGGTGCTGCAGACCATTACGATTCCTTTATGCTGATGTCAAAATTCTGCAGCAGCGACACAAAGGCGAAAATCTTTTTGTAGACATCCACGCATTTCTGCTTCAGCTTGCCTTCAGCAAAGCGGTCAAGGTCTTTCCAGTTGATGATGAGCTGGCTGTGGGGAAGCTTCATGAAGTCCTCAAGCATCGACTTGAGGATACGCGCGTAGTTGATGAGGTTTGTGCGCGCGTTGATAATCAGCTGGGCGGCCTCGTTGTTTGCGTCGTTGAGCACGATGGTGCTGATGTTGCGGGCTTCTTTGTCGCGCTCGACGCGCGGCAGGAGCGATTTGAGCTTGTTGCCGAACTCTCCGCTCTCCGCGAATTTATCGTCGAGCGTGCTCACCTGCTTGGAGATCTCCATCAGTTCGTGGAAGGCCTCGCTCATCGGCTGGGAGAGCGACTGCGTTGACCATTCGCCGCGCACCAGCAGGATGTCGGAGAGCTCCCGCACGTCGCGCTTTACGTAGTCAAGGAGGAATTGCTTGAGGTAGCACAGCGGGTCGCAGTAGAGGAATCCGCTCAGCCCCTTGCGGACAAAAATCTCGCTGGAGCCCTCGTTGTAGTTCCTGAGCGGCTCGATGGATACCTCCCCGAAAATCTGCCCCAGCAGCCCGCCGACCTTATTGGCGGTCTGCTCCGCCTTGAGGTTTTCCAGCGTCTCTTCCGCCGTGTGACGGGTCTGGGAGATAAAATCATCCATAATGTGATGCTCTTCACTCTTGAACGTGTCCTTGTAGGCGGGGTTCTCGGTGATGAGCTGGATAATCATCTCGAATATGTGCTGCTCGCGCACCGTCTTCAGGCGGGCGAGTATCTTTTTCCATGTGCCGAGCGTGATGGGCTCGACGCCTTTGATGGACTTGAGCAGCTTGAACACGCTTTCCCAGTCCGCGTCCTGCGGCAACGTCCACGCGACGGCGATGAAATTCTTGAGGTCTTCCGTGATGTACGTCCCGTTGATGGACTGGAAATGGGGCGGGGCGTCGAAACTGCGCTCGTGCAGGGTGTTGTCGAATTTTTTGAGCAGGAAATAGAAGTCGTACTGGCAGAAATTCTGCAGCAGCAGGAGGTTCGTGTAGAGCGCGTCCGTCTGCGAGATTTTGTCGCCGTTGAATTCCGCGTTGAAGTTCTCCAGCATGCCGTTCACCTGCTGTGCGACCTGCGGCAGCGGGGTGCTGCGGGCAAGCTCCGCGATTGCCTCCTCGCTGAGCTTGTCCTGTATCTCGCGCTGCTTGTCGCTCAGCGCCGCGTCTATGACGACCCGCTTGAGCGCGTTCGGGTTGGTGTTCGCGAACATGAGCTGGGCGGGCGATATTGCCTTGTATATCTCATAGAAGAATTTCGCGAGCGAGGCGTCCGCCTCATGTGAGTTGTATTTATAGAAATGATATTTAGTCTTAGAAAGATTTTTCGCTATTTTTTTGAGCATCTTCCTCTTGAGGGCGTCTGCGTCGTTGCCGCCAAGAATGGATGAAAAGAGCGTCTGAAAGAAATTTCCCGTAGCCATGCAGTCTACTATACAAAATAAGCGAAAGATAGTCAACGCAATAGGCTGTATCATCACGGAAATCAGTTTTTATGCATTATTTGTGACAGGTACAGAAAAAATGGTGCGGAAACAAGTTTTTTTTCATATTTTTCTCTATGCTAAGCGGAGCACAAAACTGATTTCCGTGTCCGCCCGGTGGTGCAGGCAGGGGAATGCGCGGGCGGGAGTGGTATTGGATTCCGGCGGGAGTGGTATTGGATTCCGGGAGGGGAATCGCCTGCTGTGGAGCATAGGAGGCTGCTATTCCTCTGTTGTTGATTGTGTAAAATAAACTGAAACTGTAAGCAGACTGCAAGGGATTCCCCGCTGGCCGTGCCTTTCTTCGGCGGCGCCTTGCGGCGATGCCGTTTTTAAGGTTTCCGGACGATTTTGTTGTAGAGAATGAGCTCCGGGTGGTACTCAAAGTGCATGTTGTCCCAGATTGTCCACTTGCCGCCCCAGATGAATCCTTCCTCCTCGAAGGCGCGGATTACGGGTTCCGGGGGCATCCAGCGCTGGTTCAGGGGGATGAGCATCCATGTCTCCGGGTACTTGTCCTTTGCCCAGCCCCAGAAAATCTGCTTGCCGCCCTGGTTTTTGGGGAGTATGTCTATGGCTGTGCCCAGGCTGTGGAACGAGCGGCGGTTCGTACCGTCGATAATCCGCCAGTAATACGCGTCTGTAGTCCGCAGCCCGTCCACAAAGCCCTTTACTTCTTTATTGGTCGCCGCAAGCGCAAGGATTTTCCGCTCCACGGCTGCGAGCGGCTCCCTGATGCGCTCGTGCACGTTCACTTTTTTGCCAAGGAAGGGAATCCGCACGATATGCGTCTCCGTGCTGCCGCGCGAGGCTGAGTCGTAGAGCGCGTCAAAGAAGTACATGGGGGTGCCTGCCCCGTTGCTGCGGCTTTCCGCGGAGCTGTATGCCCGGATGGCGGCTTTCTCCTCCTCGCTGAATTCCGCGGGGTCGGGCAGCGTCTCCGGGTATTCGTAGAGCAGCGGCCAGTACATGTCCTTGTTCTTCAGCTCCGATGCGGGCAGCATGCTGCCGTCCGCCCAGTAGAAGGATTCCACCCGCCTTGCGCCGTCCTTTCCGTCCGGGATGAGCACGGTGATTTTCCAGTCGTTCACCTCGCGGTCATAGCTGCGCTCAAAGCCCACGTCGGGGTACGCATTCCGCAGGTACTGGAGGTTCCCGATGCCCGTCCCGGCACCGTATGCCTGCGCGGCAGCGGCGATGAGAATCAGTAAGGCTGTCAGGCGTATGTGCCGGGGTCTGGAAAGGCGCATAGCCTATTCTAGCATATTTCTGCGGATTATGGAGCGCCCTCCGGAAAAAAATTTGCCCTGCCCCGGAACGGGGCTTCGGCATAGAAAAAAGTCTTCTATAAATAAGCCTCCGTTCCTGCGGTACATCTCATGCTGAAAGCGTGCCGCGGCTCTAGGGCTTCAGCATGAGATGTAT
>DGUD01000162.1 GCA_002393865.1 Treponema sp. UBA4319 | reverse complement strand
CGGAACACAAAATTGATTTCCGTGGGATTCCTGCGTGCCCCCTTGCATAAGTTCCCCAAAACATGGACAATGGCTGTATGCACAAGGAATCTTTTGCACCGCTGCGTTTTTCAGATTTTTTTCAGTCATTTTTCAGTAAAGAATGTATGGCGATTTTTGCCGCATGGATGGCGGCTGTGGTTATCTGCGGAACAGAGATTGTCGTGACCGCAGGCTACGGGAGCGGCTACGACGCGTTTTTTGTCGTCTCGTCCGCGCTCGTGCTTGCGCTGTGGACGCTGCTGCTTGCCTGCTCCGTGCGGCAGATGCGGGGGCTGTATTCGCGGGGGACGCTCTGCGGCATTGCCGTCTGCCTGCTCGCGGTGGCGTTTTTTCTCCTGCAGGTCAGGAGCGGCCTTGAATTCAACGGGGAGCGGCTGCCGCTCGACCCGCTCCGGGAGCTCAGCGAGGGAACGCAGTGGACGGACGACCTGTATTTTTCCCAGCTGGCTTCCAGCTATGCCTGTTACGGCAAAGTTTCCACGCTGCTGGGCGGACTGGACGAAATCCGCTACCATGCGGCGGCATACTGTTTTCTCGGCTTAATCAGCAGGATTTCCGGCGTGCCCGCCTTCTTTGTCTTCCGCTATACCTACCCGGTGCTTTTCCTTCCGCTGTATATCTATATGATAGTCTCCTGCGCCGCCGCCGCCAGGCGCTTTTTGGGGCGGCCGGGCACGCTCTCCTTCTACGACATGCTCGCGATTGCCGCCTTCATGGTGGGCGTGCTCCCGGAGGCCATGCTGAAGCCTGCGCGTATATGGAAGTATGTGCTGCCGGATTCCGTCTCCTGCGGCGTCTCGGTAATCCTTGCGCTCCTGTACCTGCGCGTCCTGCTGGAGCGGGGCTGCTCCCGCAGGACCGGCGGGGTGTCCGGGCTGGTTTTTCTGTATGTGGTGACGCCGCTTGCGATTTTTGTCTGTGGCATGACGAAAATCTCCACGGGCTTCCTGCTGGCGGGGGGCGCCTGCTGGTACCTCTTCCGCAGGAATGTGCGCTCGCCGCGCTACTGGCTGGCAATCGCGCTCTACCTCGTGGCCTTTTTTCTTCCATATTATTACGTGATGGCCGCCCCGAACGCGCCGCTGCAGGGGAATGCCCCGCTCGTGATTACGGAGGATGGTATCAGCCTGCAGGGCAGCCGTTTCGACATCTTCTGCTTCGTGAAGGACTATGTCGCGCCGGGCTGCGGCTTTTTTCACTATGCGGTGCTGGGCTTCTTTGCCTTTGCCGTCATCGCCTGCACCGTGGACTTCCGCGGGCGTGGCCTGCGCCGTCTCTTTGCCGGT
Source organism: Treponema sp. UBA4319 (assembly GCA_002393865.1). Taxonomy (GTDB): domain Bacteria; phylum Spirochaetota; class Spirochaetia; order Treponematales; family Treponemataceae; genus Treponema_D. The sequence continues at coordinate 4,662 of DGUD01000162.1, read as the reverse complement.
GCGCCCTACCTTGTGCAGGAGCTGCTCGTGGTGCTCTACCTGCTCGGCGTGCTGCCGGGGATACTGATGAGAATTGTCGGCGGCAGCGCCATGTGCTTCTCCTTTGCGCAGGAGCTGCCTGCCGTCATCGCCTTTGTGGGATTCGGCATCCCGGAACGCATGGTGGGCTTTGTGCGGGAGCGCTCCCGGATGCTGCTGGTGCACGGTGCCGTCGCCGCCATGCTGATTGTCATGCTCGGCAACGCCCACGTGGGCGGGCTCCTGCATGGCATCGCCTTCCAGCGGATACATGAAAGCTCTCTTAAAACGGAGCATTTTACGGAGGACGTAAAGTCACTGCTGAAGTCGGGGCACGGCGCTGCCGCGCTTTCTGCCGTGTGGCATACCTTCTGGGCGCGGAACCGCTACGCGGACAGCACGATGTACCAGAACATCCTTGCGGTGAACCGCCTGACCGAGGGGAAGAAGCGCGATTACGCGATGTACATAGCCGAAGACGCGGAGCTGTGGGCGACATATCCCTTTGACGGCAGGTTCCCCGTCCGCGTGTATCCCGCCGTAACCGGCTTGGTGTGCCTTGACGTCTTCTATGAGAAGGGGATTCCCGGCTACGGCCTGTTCACTTACAATGCGGGCGACCAGCTTGTGTGGGGCGACGAATCTGACTGGCAGGGCGAGGCCTTCAGCAGCAAGCGCAGCCTCGGCGATGTCATCGGAAGCGCCAGGGAGCAGGGCTTCAGGCACCTGATATTCATGCACGGTACCGGCTTCGACATCATTGACCTGTAGCGCGGCGGTCGCCGGGCTTGCGCGCCACCGCGGGGGCGTAGCGGCCGGATTTGGCCGGAATCAGGTACCCCTCCCGCCGGAATCCGGTACCCCTCCCGCCGGAATCAGATGCCGCTTCCGCGGGGCGCGCATTTTTGTTTTCATGCTGAAGCCCTGCCTTCTGTTGTATCTTTCATGCTTTTGTTCTATAATCGGCGTATCATGAGTAACGAAAACACGAACGCGGGTCAGCGTGACCCCAAAGAGCTGTGCCACTGGGCAGACCAGCAGGCGCAGCGGATAATACAGCAGAAGGGCGAGCTGCCCCTGTATACCTGTGCTTCCGGCATTACGCCTTCCGGCACCGTCCATATCGGGAATTTCCGCGAGATTATGACCGTAGACCTGATTGTGCGTGCCCTGCGAGACCGGGGCAAGAACGTCCGCTTCATCTATTCCTGGGACGACTACGACGTGTTCCGCAAGGTTCCCGCCAATATGCCCGACCCGGACACCCTCGGCAAGTACCTGCGCTATCCCATCACCATGGTACCGGATACCTCCGGCCGCAACGAGAACTACGCGCGGCACCATGAGGTTGACATAGAGCAGGAGCTGCCCCGCGTCGGCATATACCCGGAATTCCTCTATCAGGCGGAGCGCTACCGTGCCAACCGTTACGCGGAAGGCATGAAAAAGGCCATGCAGAACCGCCAGCTCATCAAGCAGTGCCTGAACGAGTACCGCGACGAGCAGCACAAGATGAAGGATTCCGACGAATACTGGCCGGTCGCGGTATTCTGCTCAAAATGCAACAAGGACACCACCCGCATCACTGGCTACGACGGGGAATACGGAGTCTCCTATGAGTGCGACTGCGGCAACAAGGAGACGGGCGACCTGCGCACCTCCAAGGGCTTCAAGCTGGGCTGGCGCGTCGACTGGCCCATGCGCTGGAACGAGGAGAAGGTCGTCTTTGAGCCGGGCGGAAAAGACCACATCAGCCCCGGCGGCAGCTACGACACGGCAAAGCTCGTGTCAAAGCGGGTCTTCGGTTGGGACGCGCCCCTCACCATGAAGTACGACTTCGTGGGGCTCAAGGGGATCCCCGGCAAGATGTCCTCGTCCAAGGGCAAGGTCATCGCGCTGCCGGACGCGCTCGCCGTCTACCAGCCGGAGCTGCTGCGCTACATCTTTGCCGTGAACAAGCCCGACCACGAGTTCGCCATCAGTTTCGATATCGACGTCATCACTATGTACGAGGCCTACGACCGCACCGAGCGCATTGCCTGGGGGCTGGAGAAGGCAAAGAGCGACGATCTCTTCCGCCACGAGAAGCGCGTGTACGAGCTCGCGCAGATTGAGCCGGGTATGCCTGCCGTCATGCCGTACCAGATTGCGTTCCGCCAGCTGACGACGCTGCTGCAGACCTATTCCGGGGATATCGATGCCGTCATCCGCTCGCTGGGCGACGTAAAGCCTGAGCAGGAGGTGTGCCTGCGCCGCCGCTGCCAGTGCGCGTGGTTCTGGGTGACGGAATGCGCCCCGGAGGAATTCAAATTCTCCCTGCGCACTGACGGCAGCCGGGCCGAGCTGGATGAGGCCGCTGTGCGCGCGGTGGTGCAGATCCGCGACAGCGTCGTCCCCGCCATGGACGATATCCCTCTCGACAAGGAGCTGCAGCAGAAGATGTACGATATCGCCGTCGCAGCGGGCATGCAGCCCAAGGCGCTGTTCACCGCGATGTACCGCGTGCTGGTGGGCAAGGAGCAGGGGCCGCGTCTCGCGAGCTTTATGCGCATCATCGGTAAGGAAAAACTTTTGAAGATTTTAAGTGTATATTAAAGTTTTCTGGCCGGAGCAGGGCAGGGCTTTTAGCTGATTGCGCAATGCCTATCCTTCGGCTATACTGGAAAGGCGGTTTCAAATATCCGGACGGAATTCTGGGGCCGCCTTTGGATTTGTCCGGGATTCCATCGTTCCGGCAAGCCGCTGTATGATAGTGCCCTCCTGCAGCAAAGCTGCGGGTGCGGCCACAGGAGATATCTATGAAGAAGAATTTTGTGAAATCACTGGTTTTTGCTGCTGCCACCTTGTGCTTTACCAGCTGCCTCTCCACGACGACCGAGGCCGGTACCGTCGGCGCCGACCGCAGCCAGCTGCTGCTCATCTCCGAGGAGACCATGGAGCAGAGCGCGGAGCAGTCTTACGCCCAGGTGCTCTCCGAGGCAAAGGCCGCCGGCACGCTGAACACCGATGCCGCCGTCACGAACCGCGTCCGCAACATTGCCAACCGGCTCATCGCGCAGACCGGCACCTTCCGCAGCGACGCGCTCAAGTGGAACTGGCAGGTGAACGTCATAAAGGACGATACCGTGAACGCATGGTGCATGCCCGGCGGAAAGATTGTCGTGTACACCGGCATCATCGATTCCCTCAAGCTGACCGACGGAGAGCTTGCCGCCGTCATGGGGCACGAGATTTCCCACGCGCTCCGCGAGCATAGCCGCGAGCAGGCCAGCCAGGATGCGCTGCGCAGCCTCGGCATCACCGTCGTATCCGATGTCGTCGGGCTGAGCGACCTTGGCACGGCGGCTCTTGCCCTTGCCTCCCAGTACACCATCTCGCTGCCGTTCTCCCGCAAGCACGAGACCGAGGCCGACCACGTCGGCACCGAGCTGATGGCGCGTGCCGGCTACGACCCCTACGAGGCGGTGAGCATCTGGAAAAAGATGTCCGCGCTGGGCGGCTCACAGCCCCCGGAAATCATGAGCACGCACCCGTCCCACGAGACTCGTATCAAGGATTTGCAGACCGTCGCCGCAAAGGTCTACCCGCTCTACGAGGCCACAAAGAAATAAGGACTGAGCGGACACTGCCGGGCATATTCCTGCCCGGCATTTTTTTGCCTTCGGGTGCGGGTCTGCCGCCAGAGCAGGGTGCCTCGGCCCCCGTTTTTGCTGCTGTCCGGCGCAGTGGCGCTGGCTGGGATGGGGAAAAGCTGCCGGCCTCCGGACAGACTAATTGTTTTTTAGAGATTTTTGATATTTTTGCTTGCCAGCTGCCTGCGGAAGGTGTATACTAAAGAAGGAAGGAAGCTGCCGCAGCCTTCAGGAGGAAAAGCTAGGCCGCTTTCTCCGCACACATCTGGTGCAAGGAGGCGGATATGATTAGATTGAGCGATAAAATCAAAGTTCTTGTCCTGCTGCTGGCACCCTTTGCGGTGTATGCCTTTGCGTCTGATACCGCGGAAGCCCAGAAGGACAGCCGGATTGAGGAAATCTCCGAATCCGTGACGAGCCTTGGCTACGGAGCGTACCGCAACCGCAAGGATCTGGTGCTGGTGACCATCCCGTATTCCGTCACCAGCATTGACAAAAACGCGTTCTTCAACTGCCCCAACCTGCTGAGCATCTCCTTTGACGATGACAGCGGCTGGTATGCCACGCAGGATCCTGCGAACTGGCAGAAGCAGACGATGGGGACGCGCGTTGACCTGAGCGACCCGTCGGCAAACGCCGCCATGTTCCGCTCTGGCCGCTACTATTTCTATAAAGTGGAGGAAGCGTGGTAGCACAGCTGTCCTCATGCCTGCAGCACCGGCGCGGTTCCGCCCGGTGCTTTTTTTTCTCCGCAGAAGGAAAGCTGGATTCAATATGAAAAAAAATGCGCGGAAGCGGAAAAACGTCCGGGCTGCCATTTGCAAAGCGAAGCGTGCAACCGGCAGTCCGGGCGTTTTTTCTGCCGGAATTGCGGCGCAATTCCGGTTGGGCAAGGGGCGAAAGCCTCTTGCCCGGAGCGCATTTTTGTTTTCATGCTGAAGCCATTCGCCTTCGTGCGGAGGGCTACTCGATTCCCACGAAGGCTGTCACTGATTTTTCCGGTGCCATGATG
>DGUD01000026.1 GCA_002393865.1 Treponema sp. UBA4319 | reverse complement strand
ATCTCATGCTGAAGCCCTGCGCTCAAGGCTTGGCGCCTTGATCCTTGGCGCTCTCCTTCTCCATCAGCTCCAGATCCTTCAGTATCTCATAGAGGCGCAGAAAGCGGCTGTTGCAGTCCGTCAGTATGCCCACGATGTCAAATTCCTCGTTGTGCAGCTGGTGCAGGTTGGAGATGGTGCAGTAGCGCCCGATAATCTTGTCAGAGAGGAAGCCGGGCAGCAGGCTCATCAGATGGCAGCAGGCGGTATCGGCAAGCTTCTCTATCTCGCGGGCGTCGCGCTCGATAAAGCCCATCACCTTGTTCACCTGGGAGGCCGCCACCTGCGAGCTGCCCTTGGGCTTGTCCTTAAAGCGCAGGATTCCCACGGAATATTCGCCGCCCGCGGCAAGCTGCCCGCGCAGCATGTTCAGCTGCTCGTGCATCCGCGTCAGGTCGTCCACGGCGCTGTTCAGCTCCTGCCGGTTATCGCGCAGGGCAAAATCGCCCTCCAGCAGCAGAATCTTAAGGATTTTTATGTACTGCGCGTAGTATTTGTCCATAAAGAAGGAAATCAGCCCCATGGACAAATCGTAGCGGAACGGAATGCCGTCCCATATCTGCTGCCACGGGCGGGAAGGCAGAAGCGGAAAGTCATTCTGCTTAAAATGCTCTTTAAGCATTACCTTCAGCTGGCCGCGCTTCTGCCCAAGGCGCCACTGCGACAGCTTGTGCTCAAAGATGCGCTTCCATTCCTGCGTGTACACATCGAACCAGCCCTCGTCCTGCTTGAGCTCCTGCACCTTGTACATCGCGTCGCCATGCACGACCTTCGCGATTTTCTCCATCGGCACGGACTTGGCAAAGTGCCTGAGGGTGGGGATGTGCTCCAGCGCCTCCACGGAGAAGTCCGACTCCTCCTTAAGAGAAGCCTTGCCGTGCAGGTACTCAAAGACCTCCACGACCCTGTCCTCCAGCGGCACGGAGGCGCAGATGACGGCGGCAAGGCGCGCCACGTCCTTGCGCACCAGCGAGAACAGGCACTCGTGCCCGGCAGAGCCCGGCTTCCCGAACAGCGTCAAAAAATCACCGAGAGAAAGCTTGGTCAGCTGGTTTATCCAGACGACGCTGCGCACAAAACTCGCCATCTCCAGCTGCTTTTCCGCGGGAATGGTGGCAAGGGTGCCAAGCATGGCGTCCATCATCTTCTTCTGGGCGTCCGGCAGCACATCTTTGTCCGCGGCAAGCAGGGCTGCGTCCAGCTCGCGCATGATTTTTTCGCCCGCCTCCGGCACCAGCAGGTTCCCGATGAACATATAGGCGGACTCGGGATTCCGGTCAAATTTCTCCGCGTAGGGGCGGAAAAAGTCCGCCGCGGCCTTGAGCTGCACCAGCTCCCGGTAAAAGCTCTCGCACAGAATCTTCTTGCGGTACAGGATAAGACCGGGGCTCTGGCTCTCCACCTCGCGGGCAAGCTTGCGGACGTCGTGCTCGTTCATCAGCACCTCTATCTCCGTCCCCGTCATAAAGGAGTGCAGCCACATAAAGAAGCGGGTCACAAAAGACAGCTTGTGGTAGCGCCGCATAATCTCATGCTTCTCGTCATAAGACATCTTGCGGCTGAACATGGAGGCGTCGGCACCGCCGGCGCCGTTTTTGCCCATGCGGCGGAGCATATCCTGGCGCTCGCTCTCCTCTATGCCGTTCGACAACGTGTTGAATATGTCCGGTTCTTCGACCGCATAAGCACTCTCTGCCATGCTGTTCCCTCTGTCCTTACGTATTACAATCGCAAAAGTGGCGGACACAGCCGGTGCCGGCCACTTATCTTTTTATTATAGCCGACGGGAACAGCTTTTGTAAAGGCAGAACTTTCAAAAACGGGATTCAGGATGAGAAACAAACATGCGCTTCCAGCGGGAACCCAAGCAGCACCGCCTGTTGCAAGCTTCGCCTTGCAAATGGTGGTGCTGCCTGGAACCCCGCTTCCGCGCATTTTTTCATCCTGAATCCCGTTTTCTCTCAGCATAGAGAAAAGCCTTCCATAACAAAGAAACCCTGTTTCAAAACCGGGATTCAGAGCGGAAGATTATGCAGTCCCAGCGAGTGGGCAAGGGCGGCGGCTCCCTCAAAGCGGATGGCGCGGATGCCCAGCCCGGCCGCGGCGTCGCAGTTCTCCTGCCGGTCATCGATAAAGACGCAGGAGGCGGCCTCCGCGCCCTCCGCCGCAAGGATTATCCGCCAGAACGCAGGATCCGGCTTGGAGACGCCCATCAGGAATGACGCATAGGTCTGGTCAAAGAGGGCGTAATCGCCGCGCTCGCAGTGGTTGCGGTAATGGGAATCAATCGTGTTGGTGCCGCAGACCACGCGGTTCCCCGCCGCACGGAGCGCGGCGATGATGGCGGCAGTCCCCTTGTCCATCACCGGGTGGAAGAGCCACTGCCACCAGTCAGTCTGCACCGTTATGCCGGAGCGCTCAGAAAAGCGCCGCCAGAATTCCGCGGAATTAATCCGCCCGTCGGAATTCATGGCGCGCAGGTCTTCATCCGGGCCATTCCCCCGGCAAAAGCAGAGGAACGCATCCCGTGTGATATGGAGGACTGTGCCGACGTCCTCCTCAACATGGCTGGTGCTGCAGACCACGCCGCCCATATCAAAGATGTAAAGCATGCCCCGCCTCCTTACAGCTGCACGATGCGCCGGAGCTCGGCAAAGGAATCGATCCTCTCAAAGCAGGAGCTAACCTTCTGCCCAAAGCCGTAGGACGCCCACACAAAGGGAATGCCCGCTTGGGCGCAGGCGTCGGCATCGCCCTGCGTGTCGCCCACGTACAGGGGAGCAACCATCTGGTTGCGCGCCTTGATGAGCAGCAGGTTCTCCGCCTTGCCCTTGCCGGTGCGGCCGTAGCACTCAAAGTCCTTGATGTACGGCGCGAGCCCGGTCTTCTCCAGCGTCAGCTCTATGTAGCCCGCCTGGCAGTTGCTCACCACGTAGAAGTTGTTCCCGGCGGAAAGCTCACGCACGGTCTCGCGCACCCCCGGATAGCAGATATCCATAGTGGACTCATCAAGGGCAAGCTGCTCCTCCTTGCAGCAGAGGGACATCAGCATGCAGCGCTGCTCTTCCGTCAGGTCCGGCCACAAATCGGCGGCAATGACGTCCATCGTCTTGCCGAATTCCTTCTGCAAGTCCTGCGCCACAACCTTGCGGGCAGCGTAACCGGATTTGTCCACCGCGTGGTTCCATGCGACGGCAACGATACCGGTCGTATTCCAGATAGTCCCGTCTATGTCAAGGATGACGGCATCAAACGTGTGTTCGCTCATAGCCCAATCTTACGGGAAAACGGCCTTCATTGGAACTCGACAAGTGTATAAAAAAATGCTATAGTTGGAACGTTTGCCGCAGCGGCGCGGAGTGCAGGCCGTTTTTGGGCAAGCGCACTGAAAACGACATGAACGGAAAAAAATCGGCGCTTATCATCGGACTGATTGCAGCAGCTTCTCTCAGATGCCCCGCGGAAACGCACGTGAACGAATTCACGGTTTCGGCGGGGGCGACCGCAGTTGAGGACAACTCCGACGTCGAGACCGCACGGGGCGGCAATCGTATCGTAGCGCAGTGGGGCTACTCGCACACCGCATCGTTCTGGGACTGCAACCTGGACGTCATCATGCAGCAGAACAGCTTTGATGTGACAGGCTCCGCGAACATATTTCAAAATTATTTCAAGCAATGGATGATTCAGCCGGGCACATCGCTTGGAATCATCTACCACCTCCAGTATTCCCAGCAGTATCCGATTGCCCCCGCAGTAAGCGATGCGGACAGCCGGGAAACAACGGCCACCACAGACCTCAGCGGGGCTACGACACTCATCCAGGACGGGCTGGTAACGGCTTCGTTCTATATAGACTGTCTGCCCACCAAGACCAGGCTTACGTTCTTTGGAGGATTAGGGCTAGAGACCCGCATATCGTACAGGCCATCCGCAGACCCTATAAACTGGACTCCCAAGGTGTACCCGGTGGCCGCCGTGTTCCTGACGCAGAGCATCGCGTCCATCGACCTGCGGCTTGGAGCAGCATCATTTTCCTACAGCCCCTATATCGCCTTCCCCTATACAGACACCTGGTATTCGCCGCATTTCTTTGGCGATATTGCATGGCGGATAAACAAAAATATCTCCGTAAGCGGCGGAGTCCACGTCTACTACCACGGCTACGCGGAAGACGATTCGCCAAGCTTTGACCGGGTAGACATCACCACCGGAATAAAATACAGCTTCTAAGCCGCTGCGCGCAGCAGCTGCATCGCCGAAAGCTTACGCGCAAGCCCGCAATCAAGCTCGCGGTAGCCGAATTCCCCTGCGTACGCGTTCACAAGCGCCAGCCCAAGGGAAACGCTGTCCGACAGAGTGCCATCAAAAGAACGCAGTTTACACGATAAACGGCCCGTGCCGTAAGACCAATTGCTGCCGCCGCGTCTCACGGCCGCAGCCATCCGCCCGCGCAGGAGGACACATACAGTCCACAGGAGGGCGCGCGCAGGGAAAAAAATACCCCCCGCCGCAGGGGCAGGGGGAGAAAAAAAAGCCGGCAGCCTCCTACTTTCCCGCCGCGAGGGCAGTATCATCGGCGCAGGAGGGCTTGACTTCCGTGTTCGGGATGGGAACGGGTATTGCCCCTCCGCCATGGCCGCCGGCATACTAATATCCGGCAAATCGCGGGGCGCACGGGGCGGGCAGCTCTGCCCG
>DGUD01000028.1 GCA_002393865.1 Treponema sp. UBA4319 | reverse complement strand
ATCTCATGCTGAAGCCCTGTGCGCAAGTCCGGACGGGGTGCTGTAAAAGAAAAACCCTGCCCGCGCTCGGCACAAGCTCGGACAGGGTGGCACAATAACTCCTCAAAGAGTAGGACTTCGTGTTTTAGGAGGTTAGATACGGGCTGCAAACGCAACCTTATGGTCTTAACTATACCGTAGTCCGGCGGGGAATTCATGAAATCTTTCTAAGAAAAAGATAAGAAAATTCTTATTTTTTTAGGTGTTCCGTATTTACGCAAATGCGGATATACTGAAAGGGTATGCTTTAAAAGCCTCTTGCTTTTGAAGCATTCGTGCGAGAGTCTCAGCGGGACGGGCGCCCCATGTGCGATTCTTGCGCTGTGTTTTGACCAGTTTCAGGAGTCCGTCCGGGATTTTTGGGGCTGCCTCTGAAAGTATTGGGAGCCTCTGTTCCCTGATGAGTAGTATGAGCCAGACAAAAATTTGTTTTGTGACAGCATGTATACTCTTTTCTGCGCTGTTTCCGCTCTGTGCGCAGCAGGCAGAAGAGGAGGCCGAAGTTCCTGTGGTCAATTACCGGGGAAGAAGGATTCCCCTTGAGGAGACCGAGGCTTACGTGCAGGAAATCCGTATACCCTCAAAAGAAAAAAAACCGCTTGTCATAGACTTTTTTTTCAGCAGAGAAATCGATCCCCGCTCCGTGCAGCTGGAGAATATTTTTTTGGACGGCCAGCCAGTCGATGATAGCGCCAAGCTTTCGTTCAACCATGAGGGCACGCTGCTGCGAATCCGCCTGAAGGATGCCGTCGCGTTCCCGCTCTCTGTCTCGCTGCAGGGAGTCCGCACCTATACGGGGGGGACGGTGATGGCGGCGGATGTGCCGGGCTTGCAGGCGCAGGAGCGGTTCCGCTATGACAGGGAGCTGGAGCAGTGGATACAGTTCTGATTGTTGAGGACGACGAGGGAATCGCGGATTTTGTCAGCCGGGAGCTGCAGCATGAGGGCTTTTCTACGGTGCTTGCTGCCACCGGGCGGCAGGCGCTCTCGCTCTTTGAGAGCGAGAAACCGGGGCTTATCCTGCTGGATATCATGCTCCCGGAGCTGAGCGGGCTTGAGGTGCTCCGGCGCATACGCAAAGTCTCGTCTGTCCCTGTTATCCTGCTTACGGCTCGCGGCGAGACCTACGACAAGGTGAACGGGCTGAATGCGGGCGCGGACGATTACCTTGCAAAGCCCTTTGAGATAGAGGAGCTGCTTGCCCGTATGCATGCGGTGCTCCGCCGCGTGGGGCAGGCTTCTGCCCCTGCCCACTTAAAGAACAGGGAGCTGGAGCTTTATCCGGAAAGCATGAAGGTTACGTTTGCCGGAAAGCCGCTGGAGTTTTCCAAGACGGAATTCCTGATGCTCAAGAATTTTATGGAGCACGTGAACCAGGTGCTCAGCCGCGACCAGATTATGAGCGCGGTGTGGGGAGAAGGGCATTTTATCGATGACAACAACGTCGATGTCTATGTCGGCTACCTGCGCGCCAAGATAGACCAGGCATGCGGCTCTGAGTACATAAAGACCATGCGTGGCACCGGCTATATGATGACGGACGGAAGTAGCGGCGCATGAAGAAGAAGGAATACCGTTCCGTCGCGGTAAAGCTCTCCCTCCGTTTTTCCGTGCTCCTTGCGGCTGCGGTTCTTCTGCTGTCGGTTTTGTTTACGCTGACCCTGCGGCATTTTATCCGTATAAAGCAGTCCTCGGATTTGTTTGACGCTGCGGGCGAGATTGTGAAAGATCTTGCCGCTACAAATACGTCCAACCGCCTGTACATGTTCTCCAATGTCCCGTATTTTATAACTTATACGGTCTATGACGCAGGTACCGGCATCGTTATGTACACGAACGACCCCTTCCTTCCTATTCTGCCCCAGACTGACGGCAAGGCAGTGCCCTACATCAGCAAGGGCTATTTTACGAACGGCGACCTGAATATCCTGTACTATGCGGTTCCCTATTTCCATAAGGGGCGCTCCATCATCATCCAGACGGTGCTCAACATGGATAGCGATTCCACGGAGCTGCTTTTGCAGGGAATCCCGCGCACGATAACCTTTCTTGTCATACCCGTGCTGCTTGTTTCCTTCTGCATTTCTTTGTTCATAACGCGGCATACGATGCGGCCCGTCGTCAAAATGACGCAGACAGCCCGTGAGATAAGCAGCTCGAACCTTGACCAGAAGCTGCCCGTCAAGCATAAGCCCGGCTCGCTGGATGAGATAGACGGTCTGGCGCTGACTTTCAACGACCTTTTTACGCGGCTCAAGAGCGATTTTGAGCGGGAGCGCAGCTTTACGAGCGATGTGTCCCATGAGCTGAAGACCCCCGTTGCCGTCGTGCTGGGGCAGAGCAACCTGCTGCGCCGCTGGGGCAAGGATGATCCCGCCCAGCTGGAGAAATCGCTGGAAATCATTATCCGCGAGGCAAATTCCATGAAATCCATCATAACGAATCTGCTGCAGCTTTCGCGTCTGGAGAACGGGCGGCTGAGCCCCTCAAAGAGCGATGTCGACGTGGGGCTGCTCTTTGCCCGGCTCCGTGAGGAAACAAGATCTGTTTCTGCCGGGAGCAGGATTGTCTTTGGGGAGAACGAAGGGCACGTCGTGCATACCGATGCCGAGCTGCTGCACCAGGTCTGTACCATCATTATCTCAAACAGCATAAAATTTGCCGGCCCGGAAGCCGTCATAGAGCTTTCTTTTGCCGAGCGCCCGGAGGAAGCGCTAATCTGCATCCAGGACAACGGGCCGGGCTTTTCCCCGGAGGTGCTGCCCCATGTCTTTGAGCGCTTTTTCCGCGGGGATTCCTCTCATAGCCGCTCTTCTGGAGGTTCCGGCTTGGGGCTTTCTATAGCACGCGCGATTATGCAGACGCTTGGCGGCTCCGTGACTGCCAGTAACGGCAATCCCGGCGCCCTGCTGACGGTGACGCTGCCGCGGGACAGCGCCGGCTAAGCCTTGCACAAAAGATACTTTTCCTATACCATAAAAAGAGCTGTATGGATAAAATTGGCTTTTTGGAGGCGAATGCGGTCTGCATCATTGTGCTCGGATGGATATTCTTTGAGATTCGTACGAGGCCGGATCAGCGCTTTGAGAATATACTTTTCAGTAATGCCCTCTCTACCGTCTGCATAATGCTGTTGTCTGCAAGCGTGCGGCTTGTTTGCAACGGCATGCCCGGCAGGCTCTGCTACATTTTGAATCTTGTCTCTTCCGCCGCCTTTTATGCTGTTTCCGGCTATGCGAGCGCGAGCTGGCTCCTTTTTCTTGCGATGGAGACATGGGGCAGCAAGAAAAAGCGCCCCGCCGTAATCCTTCGCTATCTTCCAATGGCTCCTATCATATTCCTTGCCGTCATCTCCATCTGCTCGATATGGACAGGCTGGGTCTTTTATATTCCCCCTGAGACAAATCTGCGCACGCATGGTGTGATGCATGCCGCGGAACCGGTAATCACCTACACATTCTTTGCGAGCTCTGCCCTGCTGCTCATTGTGAGAATGCTGCAACGGCGCTTTACCCGTCATGAAATCCGCATCAGGCTTATTTTTATTATTCTGCTCATCGCTTCGGGGCTTGTCCATGCGATTGTGCCCTCCACATCGACGATATGGCTTGCGCTGTCCGTCTCTCTTGCTCTGTTGTACATAGAGATGCAGACAAAGCAGATTTCGCAGGACGGGCTGACCGGCATAAACAACCGGCGTTCGTTCGACAATTACCTGAACCTATTGTTCAAGGAGGAACGGACGGAAGGGCTATTCCTGATGATGTGCGACATCGACTTGTTCAAGACGATAAATGACAAGTACGGGCATATCGAAGGCGACGAGGCGCTCTGCACTACCGCCGGAATATTGAAGCGCCAGTGCCATGCCCATGGGGGCAGAGGTGTATATCTTGCCCGTTATGGCGGCGATGAATTTGTGATTGTCTGCAGCATGGAGACGGCTGCTTCCATGCAGTCGCTCAAGACCAGCATAGAAGGCGCGTTCGGCGCATATAATGCGTCACAAGAAAAGCCGTATATGCTCCAGCTTAGCATCGGTATTGCGGAGGCTGAGCCGGAGATGCAGGATGTGCGCAAGCTTATCATGAAAGCCGATGCCGCCCTCTACGAGGAAAAGCGGCAGCATCACAAGAGCCTCCGCTAAGGCAGCGGGGCTTGCGTTAGCCCTGCAGCACTCTCATCCGCTGTTTCCTGAAACGCGCCGGAGTGCAGCCTTTCTCGGAGATGAACAGGCTCACAAAATAATCGGGATCCCGGTATCCGACAAGTGTCGCTATCTCATAAATGCATTTGTCAGTCTTCAGCAGGAATTCCTCCGATTTTGCGATGCGGAAGCGGCTGAGGCTGTCTTTGAAGGAGCAGCCGTATTGTTTCCGGTACAGCTGTCCGAGGTACGCGCTGTTTATGTGGTATTTTTTCCCTAAATCCTTGAGCGTAAGGTTCTGGTTGTAATTTGTTTTTATCTCCTGCGCGATTTTATGGAGCGTGCTGCTGGGTACCTGCCGGTGGAGCTGCATCAGATAATCCGCGTAGTCGCATGCAAAACGGGCTATATGGGCCTGCGTGTTTTTCCGTATCGTGCCGTCAAAGGCATCTTCGTAGAGCAGGCGGAGGATTTCTTCCTGATTGAGCTCGCTGTTCTGCTCGGAGGCAAGGTGGATGAGCCCGAACATAAGGTAGTGGATGTTCATGCTGAGCATGGCCTCGCTCAGCTTCATCTGGCGGAATCTCGCAAAAAGCTGCTCCACCGTTTTGTGGATTTGCGTGTGGTTGTCAGTGTTGATTGCGTAGATGAGGTCATCAAGCTGCTCCTTGCAGATAACGCTGTGGTCGCCGTTTTGCTGCATTTCTTTTTCGTAGACAAAAATCTCTTTGTCCTCGTAGAGATAGAGGCAGCTGCGCATCATGGTGGTTGAAGTATAGGATTCTGACAGCGAGCGGAGCTCCTGCACTTCTTTGCCGACGAGCATCTTTATGCGGACGGGAGCTGCCGCGCTGATAGAGGCGTACAGTTGCTGGAAATACGTATCCTGCGGGCAGGCGCGTCCGGCTGCAAGGCTCCTGCAATAGATGAGGCCGGTATCGTATATGTTCTCGTTTTCTGCGGCATCAAGAATTGCGTAGTGGGCGGAATCCTGAAGAAAATCGCGGCAGCGCTCATACAGCTGTTTCTGGATGCGCCTCTTTTCCTTGCCGTCCAGTTTGCTCATCTTGGGGTCGGCGGGCAGTATCTGGATGTAGCGCATGGCGCCGGAAAGCTGCGTATTGTCCTGCACGCATAAAAGCTCCTCTCCGCCGAATTTCCCGTGCAGCAGCGAGATGATGCTGTTTGCAAGTAGCTGCTGCGTTCTGCCGCATGCCTGCTCGTGCTGCGTCCGTACGCTTTGCAGGGCACGCATCAGCTCCTGGCTCTGCAATGGCTTGAGCAGGAAGTCCGTGCACCTGAGCCGGAAGGCCTGCCGTGCGAGCGTAAAGTCGGCACAGTCGCTCATAACGAGGATGCATGCCTCGTGCGGCTTTTTTTCGTCGAGCTGCCGTATAAGCTCAGTTCCGCTTGCGTCCGGCAGATTGATGTCTGTTATGATAAGGTCTATGTGCTGGGTCTTCAGGAACGTGTATGCTTCCTGTGCGCTGCGGACAGCCTTTGCGACTTCAAATCCTTCCTGCTCCCAGCTGATGAGCGAAGAAAGCTCTTTCTGTGTCAGGGGATTCTTGTCGATAAGAAGAATTTTTAGCATGGTAGGCCTCCTTTTTTTCTTTTCTGCAACGCGGAACACGCAGCATGTTGTGCTTAACAAAAAAAGTGCGGAACGGCGGCATCCTCCCTTATATGCTACCACTGCGGAAAGCTCCGTTCCTTCAAAAAATTGCTATTCTCCATACAATACTTGCTTTTTTTTCTTGACTTTTTCTTTCCATAATGTAGAATTTTATGGGGCGGAGAAGGCCGCCGGCGGCAGGATACAGGGGCATGATTGAGAATCTGAACGGAATTTACGAGACGGTGAACTTTAAGCAGGATACGACCGTCAAGGTTTACCACAATCTCGGTACCGAAGATTATCCGAGCCACTGGCATACGCCGCTGGAGATTATCATGCCCTACGACAAAGACTATCAGGTTACCGTCGGTACGGAGCTGAACATGCTGGGGCCGGGTGACATCGCCGTCATCTGTCCGGGCGTGCTCCATTCGCTGCACAGCAAGGAATATGGCCGGCGCTTTATCTTTCAGGCCGAGGTGGCGCCTCTGCAGGAGATAAAATCATTCCGATCAATCCTGAACCTTATATTCCCCGCAATCCTGATTACGCCTCAGGGAACACCGGGCTTTTATGCTCAGGCGCGGGAGATTCTGGAGCAGATAGACAAAGAATACAAAGAGAAGTCCTTTGTTGCGGAGCTTTCCGTATACTCGCTCCTGCTCAATCTGTTTATTCTTATCGGGAGCAATTACGCGGGGCAGGAGCCGTTGGGCGCGGACAGTGCTGCCGATGCCGCCGGGAATTCCACGGACAGCGGCAGCCGGAAGAAGTACGGCATGAAATTCGTCACCGTCTGCAATTACATAAACGAGCACTGCACGGAAAACCTTACGCTGGACAAGATTGCCTCGCTCGCAGGCTTCAGCAAGTACCATTTCTCGCGTCTCTTCAAGCAGTTCACGGGGGTCTCGTTCTACAAGTACCTGAACCAGAAGCGCATTGCCTGCGCGCAGAAGCTCCTGCTGAACCCCGATATGTCAATCACGGAGATAACGTTCCAGTCCGGCTTTACCAGCCTGTCGGCATTCATCAGGATGTTCAAGATTTTTAACCGTTGCACCCCGTCTGAATACCGGCAGATGCGGATTCACTTTGTCTGAAGGATAGCGTCGAGCCTGCTGTCGTCCGTAAAGGCGTAGAAGGCAGGCTTGGGCTTGTACGCCCCGTCGAAGAGGAGCGGGCACTGCTTCTGCTTGCCGTCCGCGCCGCCGCCGACGCCGGAGAATCCCTGCAGCCAGGAATACGGGTCTGTGACGCCCCAGAAGGTGATGCCACTGATGGTGATGCCCGGCTCCTTGTCAAGCTCCAGCAGCGCAGTGTACAGCTTACGGTACTGTTTTGCCTGCAGCAGGTATTCTTCCTCAAGGTTTGTGCCGTTGAATGAGGAGCTTGCCTTCATGTCCAGTTCGGTTATCATGACTGTGCCGACGACTTCCGCATAGGCGCGCACTGCGTCCTTGAGCAGGAATACGTCGGGGTTGTAGACGGAGTAGTGCCCCTGCATGCCCATGGCGCTGATGCGGGTGCCGGGCGCGTCCTTTACCGCTTTCAGCAGCGCGACGATGCCCCGGACTTTTTTTGGCGTGCATTCATTGTAGTCGTTGTAGTACAGCTCCAGTTCCGGCGGGGCGTATTTGTTTGCGTAGCGGAATGCGTTGATGATGAACTCGTTGCTCTGGTAGACTTTCCACCAGCTGGACTTGCTGCCGTGGGTCGGGTCGGTGAGCTTGTCCTGTCCGGGCTCCGTATCGCTGCGGTAGGTGCCAGTGGCGTCGCTTATCGCTTCGTTCACGACATCCCAGCCGTAGAAATATTTTCCGTACTTTTTGCCTGTCTGCGTCTTGGGGGACGTGTAGTATTCCAGTATGGTCTTGATGTACCATTCGAGCCGTGTGTCCATCTCTTCTTTTGTGACATAGGGCTGGCTGGCGTCGTAGTCTTTGTGGAAGAACCATTCCGGCGCCTGGGAATGCCAGACGAGCACGTGGCCGCGCACTTTGACGGGTGTTTGCGGGTGGGCTTCGTTCCATGCGACGATTTTGTCCAGGATTGCGTTTGCCCTGCTGTAATCCAGAGACGGCACCTGTATCGTCTTTCCGTTCAGGACGGCGCTTTCGATGCCGCGCGGCGCGCGGTTGCCCATGTAGTAACCGTTCATGCAGTCAAGCTTCAGCTCGTTTCCGAGCGTGACGGCGTTGAAATGCTGGAAAATGAGGTTCATGTACTTGTCGTCACGGTATTCCCCGCTGCTTACCGCCGCGCCGAAAATGATGTTCCTGCCGAAGCCTGAGGGGGCGGCAACCGCGTCCCTGAGGATGGGGACATTTACGTCGAGAGGCGGAATTGTGATTTTCTCTTCTTTCTCGGCTTCTTTCGCTTCCGTTTCCGTGCTGCTGCTCTGGCTGCTTGCGGGCTGTGCCGCCGCCTCCGCGCGTTTTGATGTGCAGGCTGCAAAGGAAATCCCTGCCGCAAGAAGGGTGCAGACCAATCCTGCTTTTTTCATATACGTCCTCCGGACACGCCCCGGTGCGCAAAGTGCTGGCCGGAGCGGTATTTTTGTTTTGATAGCAATACTATCAGGATGGCGCCGGTGTATGCATGCTGCCAGCGCGCGTCCAGTTTTCCAGTATAGCATATATCCATTGCCCTGCCACATAATTCTTGCTGTTCTTCTGGCAAAACTTGCGGGAGGAGAAAGCAATAAATGTAAAAAACAGAGCAACTTATGCGTAGCGTCCGGGCCGCTGCCCCCGTATTATGGAGCTCGGCACTAGGAACAGAGCTTCCGTTGTGCCCAAAGGAGCGGTATGACAGACACATCTTCTCGTTACGAACATCGGAAATCCAGCTGCAGGGTCAGGCTGCTGGATGCGCATAACAAAGCTCTTGCGGGGGCTGCCGTCAGGGTCCAGCAGCAGAAGCATGAATTCCTCTTTGGCTGCGGGGCTTTTGATATCCTTGCGGCAGCAAATCCTTATCCGGGCGCCGACCGTGCCTTCCTTGAGGAGCGTGCCGAAAAATGGTTCTCGCTCTTCAATTTTGGGACGCTGCCTTTTTATTGGGGAAATTTTGAGCCGGAGGAAGGAAAGCCGCGGACGGATGCGCTGCGTGCCGCTGCCAGCCTGATGGCAAGCCGCGGTGTGACGGCAAAGGGGCATCCGCTTTGCTGGCATACGGTCTGTGCGGACTGGCTGCTGAAATATGACACCGACACCATCCTGAAAAAGCAGCTTGAGCGCATCAGACGGGATGTCACGGCGTTCAAGGGGATCGTCGATATCTGGGATGTCATCAACGAAGTTGTCATCATGCCTGATTTCTCCAAGTACGACAATGCCGTTACCCGCATTTGCCGCAAGCTGGGGCGCAGCGCGCTGGTAAAAGAGGTTTTTGCCGCCGCCAAGGCCGCGAACCCTGATGGCGTCTTCCTCATCAATGATTTCAATACCTCTGTCTCGTATGAGATTCTGCTGGACGGGCTGCTGGACGCCGGGGTTCCCATCAGTGCAATCGGCATACAGTCCCACCAGCATCAGGGCTATTGGGGCAAGGAAAAGCTGGAGAATGTCCTTGCCCGTTTTGCAAGGTTCGGGCTGCCACTCCACTTTACGGAGAACACGATAGTTTCCGGTACGCCGATTCCGCCGGAGATAGAGGATTTGAACGACTGGCAGGTAAAGGACTGGCCGTCCACCCCGGAAGGCGAGGCCTGCCAGGCACAGCAGCTGGAGGAGATGTACCGCACGCTTTTTGCGCATCCGCAGGTGCAGGCTGTGACCGGCTGGGATTTTGCGGACGGCGCGTGGCTTAATGCGCCGAGCGGCTTGCTGCGGAAGGACAACAGCGAGAAGCCTGCCTATACCATGCTCAAGAACCTGATTCAGAAGGAATGGTGGACTGACTACACGCTCACCACGGATGCGCAGGGCTTTGCGGACGTGCACGGCTTTAAGGGAACATACAGCCTGAGCACGGGGGCGGTGAGCGCTCCGTTTGTGCTGAAAGATGGCGTTGCCCAGGCAGACGTGGTTCTGGCCTAGGGTGGTGATCCTGTCCTGAAGATGCGTTCAGGACAAACTGGGCTTCTGAGTGCTCGCCGGCGGGGTGTTTTGCTGGCTTGCGGGCTTTGCGGCATCCCCTTAGCTTTGAGAGAGGAGGAATTATGACATACTATGTGGATATAGCCGCCGCGGTTTCTGGCGACGGATCTCAGGCAAAACCGTTCAGGACGATTTCTGAGGCGGCAAAGCGGGCTGTTGCGGGCGACAGCGTCGTCGTTGCGCCTGGCGTATACCGGGAATACGTTGACCCCGCGAATGCGGGTACCGAGACGGCACGTATCAGCTACCGCTCCCAGCGTCCGCTCGGAGCCGTTATCTCTGGCGCGGAGCGCATAACGGACTGGAAACCGTACAAAGGTGATGTCTTTGTCGCGCGGATAGACAACCGCCTGTTCGGCTCCTATAATCCCTATACGACCCTGGTGCACGGCGACTGGTTCATCGCGACGTTTACTGCCCATACCGGGGAAGTGTACCTGAACGGGAAATCCCTGTATGAGGTGACATCATTGGAGCAGGTGCTTTCCCCGGTACCGGACGAAGCCTCCTGGGACAAGGATTTTTCCGTCTATGCATGGTACACGGAGCAGGACAGCGGCAGCAATCAGACTGTAATCTATGCGAATTTCCATGGCGCAGACCCTTCCAAGGAGAATGTCGAGATAAATGTGCGGGAAAACTGCTTCTATCCGTCCAAGGAAGGTGTCGGCTACATAACGCTTTCCGGTTTTTCCGTGCGGCAGGCGGCAACGCAGTGGGCTCCTCCCACGGCCTATCAGGAAGGCATGGTCGGTCCCCACTGGTCCAAGGGCTGGATTATAGAGGACTGCGAGATCAGCGACTCAAAATGCTCCGGCATATCGCTCGGCAAGTACCTGCAGAAATCCAACGACAACAAATGGCTTGAATGGAAGTATAAGGACGGCACTCAGACAGAGCGTGAATGCATCTGCCTTGCGCAGACCGAAGGCTGGAGCAAAGAGAAAATAGGCTCCCATATTATCCGCCGCTGCAATATCCATGACTGCGGGCAGACCGGTATCGTCGGGCATTTGGGCGGGGTGTTCTCCATCATCGAAGACAACCATATCCATCATATAAACAATAAGCAGAACCTTGCCGGTGCCGAAATCGGCGGCATCAAAATGCATGCGGCCATCGATGTTATCATCCGCCGGAACAATATCCACAACTGCACGCGTGGGCTTTGGCTGGACTGGCAGGCACAGGGAACGCGGGTCACGCAGAATTTCTTCTATAATAATACGCTGCCCTATGATTACCTGCTGCAGGGCAAGGGGCGCATGGGTATCGGCGAGGATATATTCGTGGAGGTTTCCCACGGTCCGACGCTCATCGACAACAACGTGCTGCTTTCCGATTGCGCGCTCCGGCTCTGCACGCAAGGCTTTGCGCTGGTGCACAATCTGATTGCCGGATCTCTGGTAGGGGTCGGTCAGGGCGTGAACAACGGCTCCATAACAAAGCCGTCGCCCCGTTATACGCCGTACCATGTGCCGCACCGTACGGAAGTCGCGGGCTTTATGACTATCCTGCACGGCGATGCCCGTTTCTACAACAATATATTTGTGCAGAAGCCGCTTCGGCAGGGAATGGTGGAATTCTCCAAGGAGATGGAAGGAAACGGCTGGTCCGACCTGAATGTGCTTGTCGGGACACAGCCTTACAACGACTATGCGACCGAAGAGGAATGGAAAGCTATGTTCGACGGTTACTGCGGCATGGGATCCCCTGCAAGCGACCGCTACTATGAGTCGCTGCCCGTCTGGACTGGCGGCAATGTCTATTTCAACGGGGCAAAGCGCTGCGGCAAGGAGCAGAATTTCTGCGAGGAGCGTGAGCATACGGTGACGCTGGAAGTAAAGGAAGGCGACGGAATGCCGGAGCTCGTGACGAACCTGTACGATTTCCTCCCGCGTCCTGCGGTAAAGCTCGTCTGCACGGAGACTTTGGGCAAAGCCTTTGAGCCGGAGCAAGGCTTCGAGAATCCGGATGGCTCTCCGATATGCTTTGACACGGACTTCTTTGGGAACAAGCGCCCGGAGAATCCGCTCCCGGGCCCTTTTGAGAAACGCTAGGCCGTTTTTCCCCGCCGTAGCACTTGGAGGACAATAGCCTATAAAGGGGATGTCCAATAAGTTCGTTTCGTAGTGGTTATTGAGCTTGTCGAAATGACCACTACGCTATATATGGTGGTTTCGACAGGCTCAACCACCGCATTTTGAACTTTTTAGTCATCCCGTTTGTGCAGTCAAAGAAGATTGCCGCAGAGCAGCACGATATGATTCACTGCTAATTTGCAGATGGCGCTGTGCCGAAAAAAGCCCCCGGTGCATACCGGGGGCACTCTGTTTATGCGGCTACGTTGAGTATGATGCCTTCTTCCGGGATAAGCCCTGCCAGACCGTATGTCTGCGGCTGGGAAGCAAGCACGACAGCGGTATGAATCTGCTCCTGATACTTCTGGATGAGCGCGTCCTGCTGCTTGTCAGAAAGCGCGAATACATCGGCTTTTGCAATCGGATTTTTCTTCATGCTGACAAGCTGATCTATCAGCGTGTTGAGCAGATGCACTTTGTCGATGGATACTGTGCTCTGTCCGGCTTTTGCAGCCGTGCCATGTACATGGCTGAGCTGCGCGTAGACGACGACATTCGGCTTGACTGGTACATACAGCCTGCCGGAAGTGCTTGAAAAGAGCGTCTTGTATGATGCTGCGTTAAGTGATATCCCGTTTGAATACATTTTCCTACCCTCATTTTCATTATCGGAGGCAGAAAAATTTTATTTAGTCCTAAATTTGACTTTGGGCT
Organism: Treponema sp. UBA4319; assembly: GCA_002393865.1. GTDB lineage: Bacteria > Spirochaetota > Spirochaetia > Treponematales > Treponemataceae > Treponema_D. The sequence continues at coordinate 2,900 of DGUD01000028.1, read as the reverse complement.
TGCCTTTGTACGGCGCGCGGGCAGCAGCCGGAATGGGCAGGGCAGCTGCGCATCGCTTCCGCAAACGGCAGCGGCGATGTGCGGCAAACGCATCTGAATGATGCGCGCTCAGTAGACCTGCCGGTTCCATGCGGCAAGGCGCTCTTCCAGCGACTGCGGACTCTCCTTGCTGCTCGTGGCCATGCTTTCCGCCAGGTATGGCAGCACGAGCCGCTCCTTGAACTGCGGCCAGCGGGCGGGGAGCATGCCGTCGATGTACAGGTATTCCTCTGCCGGCAGGTTGCTGAGCAGCATCCGGTAGCAGCTTGGAAAAATGCTTGTGTTTACATTTTTGATGGAGGAAAAGCCGCCGGCAATCCCGAACTGGACGGTGGCGAGCTTCATGTCCCGCGCCCGCTCCAGCATCTGCCGCTGCGTGTCTTCCTTGAAGAGCCATTCGATGAACTGCTCGGCTTTCTGCGAATCCTTTGCGTGCCGGTAGAGCCCCAGCATGACGATGTCGTCCTCGACCATGATTTTCTTTCCGTCCGAGAGCCAGCGGAAAGAAAGATTCTCGGCAAGGCCTTCGCCAAGCGAAAAGAAATCTTTGCTGGACATGTAGGCAAAGAGGCAGTGGCCGCTGGCGACCTGCTGGTATTTTGGTATGTACAGATACTTGAACTGGAAATTCTGCTCGGTTTCGGTACTGGTGTTGCAGGAGCTTGTCCAGTTCTGCAGGTAGTCTACCGAGAGCTGAAGCGCCTCGCTGTTCCACGAGAAGGTTGTGCCATGCTCCTGGTACTGTGCCCCCTGGAGCTTTGACAGCTGGTAGGCAAAATCTGAATCCCATGACGGGGCATATCCCATGGCGGTAAAGGAGCCGTTCTGCGCCTTCTTGTTGAATTCCTCGGATTTCCTCTTGAGCGCGCCGATGGATATGATATGGTCATCGTCCAGAACCGCATCGTTCTCCTTGCTGAGCACCATTGCGGGAATGTTGAAATTGACGGGGAGCAGGTACTGCGCGCCGTTGATTTCCCCGTAGTCGAGCAGCTCCTCATAGAAGGCTTCTTTTGTGATTTTCTGCTCGCCGAACATGTAGTCGAGCGGCGAGAAATTTTTTCTGGTGGCGGAATTTTTGAGCCACGATGCGATGACGATATCCGGCGGCTGCTCGTCCTTTGCGGGCGGCAGCGAGCGGGAGGGCTCTTTCTTGTATACGACGACGGCCTTGACGCCATGGCTTGCGTTGAACAGCTCCGTGTAGGAGGCGAATTCCTCTTGGTCAGTCCAGATGATGAGCGGGTTCTGTTGCTGTGTGCAGGAAAAAGATATGATTGCCTGAATGGCCAGCAGTGCGGCAATGCAGAGCTTTGCCGCACCGGCAGGTATATGGCGGCTGCCCGGAAAGCGGCGGTGCTTCCGGACAGCGCTGTTTTTAACGGGATGCGAGTGAGTCCGCTGCGTCATAGATGGCTTTGTATACAATATCAATCTTGTCCTCTTCAAGGCTGCTGAATGCAACGCGCAAGGTCTGCGCATCGATTGCTATTGTACCAATTCCGCATTCTTTTAGCAACTTCTGCCGCAGCTCCTCTGCGTCCACTCCATCCAGATGGAATGCCATGAAATAGCCGGAGTTGAACGGCAGCGGGGCGATTGTTTTGCTGCTGTGCGCGGAGACAAAGGCCTTTACGAGCTTGTAGCGGCGCTCAAGCACCGCCCGGAACGCCGCTTTCTGCTTTTCTGTCTCCGGGTCGTTGTAGGCGCGGAGCAGCAGGGACTGGGGCGGCGTTGACGAGCAGGAGACGGATGAGCGGATTGCGCCCATAAGCTTCTTGACGAGGGCGTCATACTGCGCTTCCGTCATTCCCTTGCAGCCGAACGTAATGAATCCGCAGCGGAATCCCCAGACAAAGTCTTCTTTTGTGGGGCCGTCTATTTTTGCGGCGAGGACATTGGGGCTCAGGTCGGCGAGATAGGCGAACAGCGACTGTTTTTCTATGTCTGCCTCGTAATCGAGCCCGAAGTAGGCGTCATCGCTCCAGACCATGACTTTGGTGCCGCCGTCCGCGAGCTGCTTGATGAACGCGACGACCTGCTGTGCTTCCGCCGCGGTAAGGCTGTATCCCGACGGATTCTGCGGGAAGTTCAGGAGAACCCGGACGGAGCCGGACTTTGCCTGCTCGCTCATCGTCTGCTTGAGCCCTTCGATGTTGAATTTTCCGTCCTTGAACATGGAGAACTGCACGAATGCCGCGTTTCTCCGTGCCTCTGCAATCAGAACGTAGTTGTCCCATGACGGGTCGGCTGCTATAAGCGGCTTGGTCTCGTCAAGGAAAAGGTCTGCCAGATAGGAGATGCCTGCAGTCAGCCCCGGCACGACGACCGGCAGCGAAATGGATTTCCCCTTGAGCGAGGGATTTTTCTTGATGATGTTTTCCTTCCAGAACGCGCGGAGATCGGCGTTCCCTGCGGTGGGTGCATAGGCCACCAGCTCCCTCGGTGTCATACCGGGCACGATGTTCTGGATGGATGGCAGCACGGCGGGGGTTCCGTCGATGACCGTCATGCCGATGGTACCGTTTGCGGTTTTGCCGAGCTTCTTTGCCTCTCCGCTTTGCGCGATGATACCTTTGGGGAAGTAAAGCCGTGTTCCCAAATCCGAAAGAAGGCAGCCGGGTGTGGTGCCTGAAAGGGTCTCGTTCAGTTCCTGTGCAAGGGGCGTAATCATAATGCTTACAGTATCTAAAAAAAGTTTCGGAATGTCAAGGTTTTTGCCCCAGTTTTTGCATATTTATGCATTTTTCCGGAAGCTGCTTACATAAAAATAGCAATATGGCGGCTGCGGCGGAGCTTGGGGCTCCCGCCGGAATCAGATACCACTCCCGCCGGAATCAGATACCACTCCCGCCGGAATC
>DGUD01000218.1 GCA_002393865.1 Treponema sp. UBA4319 | reverse complement strand
TTTTTCCGCTGGGAGCGCATTTTTTCTTGTTGCATCCTTGCAACATGAGGAAAAATCAAAAAAATAGTTTTCATATCATGCCGCTCTTATGCATGTTTTCAGAGGGAATACATTCCGCTGTGGGTTTCAGGCGCCTGCGGGGCTCAGTCCGGCAGGCTCTCTATCGCGGAGTGCAGCGTGCGGGCGAGCTTTTCGTAGGTAAAGGCGCCCAGCACGGCTTCTGGCGCTTCGACCGGCTCCTTGAGCAGCGCGGGAATGCTGACGCCCGGCTCGTGCGGGTCTATGTAGTGTGCCGTGCCGCCGTAGATTTCCGGCAGGCTTGACGCCCGCGCGATTACCACGGGCGCCCCCACGGAGAGCGCCTCCAGCGGCGGCATCCCGAATCCCTCATAATAGGAAGGGAACACGAACGCCCGGCAGCGCTGCATGAGCGCCTTTACCTCGCCGTCAGAGACGTAGCCGAGCAGCACGACGTTCGGCAGCGAGGCAAGCTGCCCCAGCTCCTCCGGCACCAGCCCGCTGATGGCCTTGCCGCTGATGGCAAAGGTCTCGTCCGGGTGCAGGCGCGCATAGGCGGCAATCCATGCAAGGTTCTTGCGCTTGCTCAGGCTCCCCAGCGTAAAGTAGAACGGGCTGTCCTTCAGCGCGGGAAAGCGGCCGAAGACGCCGTCGTCCGCCGCTATGCTGGCGAAGTGCTCCCATGAGTTCCCGGTCACCGTCACCCGTTCCGGCGCGACGCCATACGCCTGCTCCAGCCGCTCCTTCGTGAACTGCGACACCGTCACTATGTGCCTGGCGAAGCGCGCGATGTTCCTGAACTGCATGCGGTCGTACAGGCAGATGAGCCGGTCGCGGAACGTGCTGAAGTCCTGCGGGAAATCTTTTGCGTAGATATCGTGGATGTATGCCAGCCCGCAGCGTTTGCCCAGCGGCGCCGTGTTCGAGAAGCTCAGCCCTGTCATGCGCAGGCGGCGGCAGGCGCGGGCGAATGTGCCCATGTCCCAGAACGGAAAGCGTTTGATGGCCGTCTTGGAGCGGATGACGCGGATATGGGTGTATTCCGGCACGAATTTCGCGTTTGCCGGCGCAAGGAGCGCATATCCGTCTTCTGCCGCGACGAGCCCGTCCAGTCTCCGGCAGAGCTCTATGGCATGCCGCTCCACGCCCGTCAGGTTCCTGCACAGAAAGTTCCCGTTTATCAGTATTCCCTTCATTCCTGGCTCCTGCGGTTCTCGTAGCCGCTTACCTGCGGGCACTTCAGCGTCACGTAATACAAATCGTCGGCGCCGTAGATGCTGTGGTAGTAGGTGCTCAGGAGGAGCGGCAGCGATTCGAGCCTGGCCTGCAGCTCAGGCTGCTCCTCCAGCCGGTCGGCGTAGGCGTTGCCGGACAGGAATTCGAAGTTCATGTTCTTCTCCATGACCTTGTGCTTGACCCAGCCCATCGTCACGTCGCCGATGTCCATGCGGTAGTTCGTGTAGTCCATGTGTCCGGCGGCGGTCTGGCCGATTCCGCCCGTGATGTATATCGTGCTCTTGCCCAGGTCGCTGACGAAGAGCGACAAATCATGCATCAGCAGTGTGTAGCGGAAGGTCTCGTATTCCTTCTGCTTTGCGTAGAGATTGCCGGCTACGGTGCAGCACATGCAGAATCCGTAGAGCAGGCAGCCGGTGACGAGCGCGGAGACGGCTCCCGCCCGTCCCCTGCCGCCGAGCCTGCTTGCGGTGAAGACCCCCGCAAAGGCGATGAGCGCGTCAAGCCCCATGAGCGCCCGGTTCTCCGTGACGGGGTTGCCGATAAAGAGGTATGCCCCGAACGAGAGCGCGAACATCAGCAGCAGCCCCGCCACCGCCACGAGCGCGGAGAGCCATTTGTTCCGCCGGGACGAGAGCGCCGCCGCCACGGGGAACAGCAGCGCGAGCGCCGCCGTAAAGAGCTTGAGCCACAGGTTGCCGTACTGCTTTGCCGCCGCGCGGGCGTACTGCGCGAAATTTGCGCGCACAAGGGCGAGCAGCTGGCTGCCGTGGAGCAGCCCGGTATCCCGCTCGTCGATGGTAAGCTCGGTCGGAATCATCAGCACGAAGCGGAAGAAGGCGAGCGCCACAAGGTAGGAGAGCAGCGCGCACAGCACGAAGCTCCCGATGTCCCTCCATTTTTTGCCGTCAAGGAACATGCTGAGCGCCGTTCCGACGGCGAGCACCACGTAGACGCTGTTTGCCGCCTGGTAGGAGCAGCAGGCGGCGAGCAGGGACAGCACCGACACGACTGCAAAAAGGGGAAGGTCTGCCGTGAACATGAACGGCAGCACCCCCGCCAGCATGGAGAGCGCCATGTACGGCGCGTCGAATTTATACGACATGTTCTCGATGTAGAAGGGCGTGATGGCGATGAATGCGGAGGCGAGCAGCGCCATCGTCCTTGGTCTGCCGCCTGCCGTGCTCCATGCGAGCAGGGCAGACGCGACGGAAAGGACGGCGAGCGCAATCAGCTGGCCAAGCGGCGAGATATCGTTCAGGTAGAAATTGGTATGCAGAAAGACCGCCAGCGACTCGGAGATATAGCGGCTTGCCTCGACCCATGACTTGTGCCCCCCGAGCAGGCGCTGCACGTCGTCCTTGTAGTTGTAGTCCGCGCGGAGCAGCGCGAGGTAGCAGACGACGTAGACGGCAAAGATGAGCGCCGTGCGCCTGCGGTCAGCCGTCTCCGCAAAAGGCTCCCTGAGCCGTGCCGCTGCTTTTCCGCGGAATTCCGTGCCTTTTCCCGTGTACATGAAGAAATAGGTCGCCGACGCGACGAGCGCAAAGAAGCGCATGGAGTAGGTGATGACGGCGTCCCATTTCTGGAGGTTCTTCAGCGAGCGGCCGATGACGTGCTCCATGAGCGACATGATAGCCGCCCTGAGCGCGGGGAAGGTGCAGCAGAGGCACACCGCGATGAAGAGCACCAGCACCGTCCTGAAGGAGAGCGCTCTCCTCATGATGTCAGTCGTCTTTTTGTCCATAGCTTACAAATCCTCCAGCAGCTCCATGAATTTCCGCGTGATTTTCCCCCAGTCCCGTCCCGCGAGGTCAAAGGCATAGCTGCATTCCTTCTGCAGGACGGCACGTTTTGCCGCCGCTATGAATTCCTCGTAGGTGTAGGTGACGGATACGCCCGCATCCTCAAGCCTGGGGGTGTCGCAGTATGCCACGATGGGCTTGCGGGCAGCCATCGCCTGATAGTATTTTGCCGTAATGCCCAGCGGCCTGTTCTTGTAGAATCCCGTCACGTAGGGAACCATCACTGCCGTGCAGTTCGTTATCCACGCGGGCACCTCCTCAGGCGGAATGCCGGGGACATAGTGCAGGTTTCCGTGGCTTTCCGCCTCTTGCAGGGTGCCGGCATCCGGGTAGTTCGGGCAGACCACCACAAAATCGCAGTCAGGGCATTCGTCCGCCGCCCTGCACAGCAGCGGCCATTCCACCGCCCATGCGCCCACGTAGAGCAGCGTGGTTCTGCCACGCAGCAGCTCCGGCGCAGGGTATTCCTTTGTATAGGATTCGATATCCACGCCGTTGGAGAGCAGCACGTGGGGGATGCGCTCGTCGAAGCCGGGAATCTTGCGGCGGTACAGAGCCAGCCCCTCCTCGTTCACCACTATGCTCAGGTCTGCCGCCTCCATGATGTGCCGCTCGTTCTTCTCGTAGCGGCTGAGCGCGCCGTCGTACATGAGCGGATCGCTGGGGCGGTACACAAATTTCGCCTGCGGGTAGCGCTTTTTCAGCCGGTCTATGAAAATGATGCCGTCCGCCGACTCAAAGACAAAGACATCCGTGCCGTCGAGCCAGCGCCGCGCAAAGCGGGAGAACGGGGTGAATGAGAATCGCTCCAGCGCGTTCATCATCCCGTCCGTCAGAAAGCGGCGGCAGACGTTGGGCAGCTTGAGCGTCGCGAACGTCACGTTGTGCAGCGTCGAGCCCTCCACCGTGTAGCTGACGCCCTTCTGCAGCTCCCGGATAGCCTTTGCGTTGAACAGCTCCTGATGCATGAGGAGCCCGTAGTAGGGGCGCGGAAAGCTGAAGAATACCGTCTCGGCCCCCTGCGCGCAGGCTGCCTCCGCAAATTTGTGGAAGCCGCCGAGCCGCTTGCTCTTCCAGGAATGGCCCGTGAGGAAGGTTATTTTTCTGAGTTTCCGGTCGGAATCCAGCTTGTCCATTATGCTCCATCAAGGCCTGCTTCAAAAAAGCATTGTTTTCGGGCAGAGCCTTGCAAAAGTGCGGTTTTGCAGGCTCCATTATATTTTCTTCTTGCATATTCTTCAAGAAGGGAATAGACTTGCCTCATGGAAGCACCTGACAAGCTTTTCGGATTCGTTATCCTGCACTACCTGGCCTATGACATGACCTGCGACTGCGTTGACGCGCTCCTGTCGCTCTTTCCGCACGGGCTGATACGGATTGCCGTCGTGGACAATGCCTCCCCCAACGGCAGCGGGGACGCCCTCCGTAGGCGATACAAGGATGTGCCCTGCGTGCACGTGCTGCTCAACGGGGCGAACGAGGGCTTTGCCCGCGGGAACAACATCGGCTATGCGTGGCTGCGCGAGCGCTTTGCGCCCTCGTACGTCGTCGTGATGAACAACGACGTCCTTGTGCGGCAGCCGGACTTCCTCTGCAGGATAGACGAGCTGTACGGCCGCACCCGCTTTGCCGTGCTCGGCCCGGATATTGTGAATCCCGCCACCGGCAGCCACCAGAACCCCCGCTACGCCACGGACGCGCGCTATCTGCGCGGGCAGGGGGAGGAGGATGTCCGCCAGATGAACCTCTGGAACCGCCACATTTTAAAATTCTTTCCATATTATTATACGCGCCACCTCCTGCTCGGCTGGCTGCGCCGTTTTTTCCCTAAGAAGGGGCATGGCGTCCCGGTACCCGTCGACCAGGAGATGGAAGCGGTGGTGCTGCACGGTTCTTGTTATATATTTTCAGAAGATTTTATGAAAAAGCGCAGTGCGGCCTTCAATCCTGAAACCTTCCTTTATTTTGAGGAAGATATCCTGCACCTTGAGTGCACCCGTGCGGGGCTCAGGATGCTCTATTCCCCCCGGCTGCACGTGCAGCACCTAGAGGACGTCTCCACGGATATGATGCGCGCCAGCCCCTACCACAAGCAGAAGCGCAAAATTCAGGAAATCGTGAAATCCTCCGATGTTTTCCTGCGCATCTGCCGGGAGCCCTGAGCATTCCCGCCTGCGCGCGCATTTTTTTTTCATACTGATCCCTGTGCTGGGCGGAACTTGACAAGTGTTGTCCCTTTATGGTAGGTTTCGGGAATGCAAGGCGATGTGAAGGCTCCTAGAAAAATTGCATGGATTTCCAAGGCTAAGGGGTTCGGAATTCTCGGTGTGCTTGCCACTCATACGGCGCAGGTTTTTCCTGTGTCTCGTGGAGGTGGCGTTCTTTTGGCGGGAATGTACTGTGTCCAGCTCTTTTTCGTGCTTTCTGCATATTTGGCATTCAAATCTTTGGACAGTAACAGATATGGAGGGGGGTATTTTCAGTATATCGCCCACAAACTGGTACGGCTTATCCCTGTCCTTTATACGGCTGGATTAGGGGCATTGCTATGGCATTGTGTGCGGATTGGGAAAATTCCTGGTCTGCACGATACTATCTGGCAGGCGCTCTTTTTCTCCCTGAGCTTCTTGAACGGCTTTTCTTATCGTTTTATCAATTTTAATGCAAACTGGTATGTGGGTGATTTGGTGATTTTCCTTGCCATTGCGCCGATGCTCAGGAGATTGCTAGGAACTGCGCGAAGGGCCGTCGCTTTTTTCATCGTTTCAGTACTGGTGTGCTGGCTGAGCACATGGCTTTTTTATGCATTGGGATTTCCGCCGGGGGAATTCTTTTATTACTGGCTGCCGCGGCAGCTTCCGCTGTTGGCATTGGGCATTGCGTTTTATACATTCGAAAGAGATGGCTTCAGGCAGGAAAGAAAGGCTTGCTTTGTATGCCTATGTTTCATTTCTTTCGGCTTCCTGCTCTCAAAGTGCTATATGGACATTCTGGAAATCCATGTCCAATATGGCATATTGCTCTTCCTCTTCTGTTACACGCTGTTCAATACTGTCAGCGGAAAATGCTTCAGGTGCTTGGAGATTCTGGGTGACAACAGCTATGCCATCTATCTTTATCATGTCTGCTTACTCCCTGCTGTTGCGAATATCGTGCGTTCGCTGAGGCTTCGGAATGCTTATTTTGATTTCCTTTGCTGCTACGCGATACTGCTTCTTTTCTCTTTTCTGCTTGCCCGTTTGGTGAACCGGATGCTGGAACGGCCGTTCTTTGCGTATATGCGGGTACGATTTGGTGTATGACATGCGCTTGTCCTTCCATGCGCTCTGAGCCGCTCCTTTCCCGCCGCTGGCACGGCACTTGACGTGCCCCTGTTTTTGGATTATTATGGAAGCAATCCTGCCGGTTGCAGCGGGCTTCTTGCGGCGCAGCCTTAAGGTATCACGAATTTCCTCTTGACTGTCTCTTCTTTTGTTTTTACGGAAAAGAATAGCCCGGTTTAGAGCTTGTTATTGTTCCGGCTTGATTGCATAAATTCGTGCCCTGATTGTCGTTTTCATTATTTTTATGAAAGAAAAAATACTTGGCTTGGTGTCTGTCATTATTCCCACCTGTAATCGTGCGGATTTGCTGCTCAAGACTGTGCAGAGCATTTTAGGGCAGACATACCGGAACCTTGAGGTTCTTGTGTGCGATGATGGCTCGACGGACAATACAAAGGCTGTCGTCGCCTCGCTTCAGGATAGCCGCGTCAGATACATAGCCTGCGGCCCGGCGCACGGTTTTCCGGCCTATGCCCGCAACAGGGGAATCGATAATGCCCGCGGGGAATGGCTTGCGTTCAGCGACGATGACGACTGCTGGCTCCCCGCCAAGCTGGAGGCGCAGCTGTACTTTATGCGGAAAAAGCATCTTGGGGCATGCTGCACGAACGCGTGGAGGACGGATTATATCTCAAAATACGAGGCATATTTCGGCGGCTCAAAAGACCGCGAGTATTCGTTCAAGGATTTTTATGGCAGGAATCCTGTGATATGCAGCTCGTTCATCGCGAATGCTTCGCTTTTTTCCGCTTTGAGGCAACCGTTCCCGGAGGAGGAACCGTTTAAGGCTATCGAGGATTATGCCTGCTGGTTTTGCATCGCGTATACGCATAAAATCGCTTATCTGGCCAATCCTCTGCTGTATTATTATGACGACAACCCCTCGTCCATTCGTCCGAAGACCGGCACGTTCGAAGAGCAGCGTGCGCGGGTAGTCTCCTTTTTCTTTTCATGGGTGCGGGAGGATGCCCGTTCGGTGCCTTTTGCAAGGCTGAAGGTTTTCCTTGCAAGCGTGTATGCCCTGCTTGAGGATTTCTCATGCCGCGCCCTGTATCATATAAGGTGTATAGCAGGAAGGAACGTGTGATGGAGAAAGTTGGGATACTCTATGTCTGCACCGGCAGGTATGCGGTTTTCTGGGATTCGTTCTATCGTTCCTGCGAGGAAAAATTCCTTACCGACGTGGAGAAGCATTATTTCCTGTTTACTGACAGCGAGAATTTGCTGCGGCTGGAGACGGAACGCGTTCATACTGTCCGGCAGGAGGCCGAGCCCTGGCCGTTCCCTACTTTGCGCCGCTTCAGCTATTTCCTGAAGGCTGAGTCTGCCCTCAGGAAAATGGACTATCTCATGTTCATGAATGCCAATCTGCTTGTCATGCAGGAAGTCCATGCCGCTGAAATCCTTCCTGAGGGGGACGAGAAGCTTTTCGTTACTATCCATCCGGGCTTTTTCGACAGGCTGCCGCGGGATTTTACCTATGACAGGAACCCCGATTGTTCCGCCTGCGTTCCTTTGGAGGAGGGCTCCTCCTATTTTTCCGGGGCATTCAATGGGGGGTGCGCGGATGATTTCCTTGCTCTGGCACGCTGCCTGTCTCAGAGGACTGAGGCTGATTACGCCCGGAACGTCATCGCGCTCTGGCATGATGAGAGCCATCTTAACCGCTATATGATTGATTATCCCGGCAAATTCAGGGTTTTGTCCCCTGCATATCTGTACCCGCAGGACTGGAAGCTTCCTTTTGACAGGAAAATACAGATGCGTGACAAAAGCAAGTGGGGGGGGCATTCGTTCTTGAGGTCGGAGACGTGATTCGCGTGTGCGTGCGCTGTGCAAGGCGTTGTATCCGCGCCATGCAGACATCTCTGGTCTGGCTCCGGGATGCCCTGCGCGCGGTTTTCGACCGGCACCCGCGTGTCTGTTTCACCAACTGGTACGGCAAAATGACCCCGCAAAGCCTGGGGTCGTTCTTCATGAAGCCCTATCTCCCCGAATCATTCGGGGAATTCCGTCTGAGCTGCTACCGTCCGCAGCTTGAATTTTTTTCTGTCGAGGGTCCGCTCCGCGCGGTTCAGAAATCAAAGGCTGCCGTCAAAGTGTTCTATACCGGTGAGGATGTCGTACGGAATTTCACCGCCTACAGCCACGAATGCACCGGATGCTGCGATGTGTCGGTTGGCTTTTCCCTTGACCGGACGGAAGAGAACTATGCGAGGCTGCCGCTCTGGTGCCATACGTATTTCGATACCTTTGATAAGGATGAAATCTTGCGGCGTATACGGGCGCTGAACGCGCTCAGGATGAAGAAGGATAAATTCTGCGCCCTGATTGCCCACCACGACAGGCCTGTCGGCGACAACACCTCTGGCGGCGGGATACGGAGCCAGATTCTTGATTTGCTTTCTCCGGTGGCGCGCATAGATTGCCCCGGCACGTTCCGTCATAATGATGATTCCCTGTGGCAGGACTGTGCGGACGACAAGCCTACGTATCTCCGCCGCTATATGTTCAATATTTGCCCGGAGAATGTGTCCGTCCGCGGCTACGTGACTGAAAAGCTGTTCGAGGCTTTCCGATCCGCCTGCATCCCTATATACAACGGCTCCGAGAACAAACCGGAGGAAGGGCTGGTGAACCCCGACGCGCTTATTCTCTATGCTCCGGAGCGGGCTGATGCCGTGCTTGCGGAGGTGCGGCAGCTCTGGAACTCGGAGTCATATTACAATGAGTTCATAAGCCGCCCGCGCCTGCTGGAGGACGGCGTCGATTATATATACAACATGAACAAGGCTTTGCAGGAAAAACTTGAGGCGGTGTTCGCGGCAAAGCTCGGATACGCCAGGGGTTAGCCCGTGTTTGTCGTAAATATCATGGGCGGCTTGGGCAACCAGCTTTTCCAGTATAATTTTGCCCTCTATCTGCGGGATAAGTTCCCTGCTGCCGACATCCGCCTGAACACGACGCATTTTAAAGTAGACAGCATCCATGGCGGCTACCTCTTGGAGCATGAGGCCTTTGCCATATCGAACCGGCGCCGGAACCGCTCGTTCACCGTTGTTGACGACGAGACTTTCCGCAGCGGCGCTTTTTCCGCTGCCGACAACATCGTATTCAACGGTTACTGGCAGGACAGCCGCTTCTTCGATAAGGACTATGTGGATTTTGCCCGGCTCTTCGGCAGCCCCCGCGACGCGCGGAACAAAGACTGGCAGCGCCTGATAGGGCAGAGCCCTTCCGCCGTCTCCGTGCATGTCCGCTGCGGCGATTACAACAACCACTTCCAGCTGGGGAACATAGCCACCAAAGCGTACTTCAACAATGCCATCAAGGAAGTGTTGCGGACGGTACCGGACGCCGCTTTTTTTGTCTTCTCCGACGACAGCGGCTGGGCCGCGCGGAACCTTGATTTCGGCAGGGCGCCCGTCTATTTTATCAGCGGCAACGAGACTCCCCGGCGGAACAAATGGGATATCTTCCTGATGTCCTGCTGCACGCACCACATCATGAGCAATTCGTCGTTCAGCTGGTGGGGGCAGTATTTTGACAGGAAGCCCGGCAGGACTGTCGTTACGCCTCCGTACTGGGTGAACGAGCGGATAAAGGTTTTCCCTTCGGTCGTCGCCAACATCCAGAATCTGCCGTATGCCAAGAAAGTGGCGAATGTGCCGCTTGAATCCGGGGAGCCGCCCGCCCGCCCGCTGATTTCCGTCGTACTCGCCGCCTGTAATCAGGAAGACTGCATCCATCGCGCCGTATCGTCGGTGCTGAACCAGACCTTCCGGGATTTTGAGCTTGTCGCCGTCGATGACGGCTCTTCTGACGGAACCGCCGCTGTGCTCGCGGAATTCGCCGCGCTGAGCAGCCGGCTCAAAGTCATCCGGCACGCGGAGAACCGCTCGCTGTTCATGGCGCGCAAAAGCGGGGTGCAGGCTGCCTCCGGCGACTACATCCTCTTTCTGGACGGCGACGATTACCTTTTCATCGATGCGTTGCAGAAGCTGCGCGACGAGGTCATCGCGCAGGATGACAGTTTTGATGCCTGCGAATTTTCGTACATGCAGCGCCCGGAGAACATGCTTGTCCGCCCGGAGGCCTACAATACGGAAGATAAGCGCCTGAGCTATTTCCTCCGCCCGGACGCGACGGTGACCATCTGGAACAAGCTGTATAAGGCTGCGCCCGTAAAAGAGGCTTTTGCCGCGATGGGCGACGCCTACATCAACGCGACGGAGGATACCTACGGCTCAAGCTGCATCGCGTTCTTTACGCGGCGCTTTATCCAGCGTGACATCCTTGTGAGCAATTACCTTGTGGGCTCCGGGATTTCCACCAAAGAGCATACGCTTGCCGAAAACCAGTGCAATTTTGCGTCTATCCATCTGGTGCTGGAAGGTCTGGCGGATTTTATGCGCCCCCGCCTGCCGGAGGACGAAGCCCGCCGGCTGCTTCATGCCACGGAACAGAGGCTCCTTGCATGGGCTGTGTCGCGGATAGAGGAGGCCACCGTAGAAAACGACCGGACGGAGTCGTATTTCCTTCTGCCGGGCTGCTTCCACCGGGACGCGCTTGTTCCCGTCATATCAGGCATACTGCAGGACTGCAGGCGCTACCGCAGGGGTGCTTTTTCGCCCGCAAACGCGTTCCGCCGCCTGTGCTCGATAGGCGTACGCCTTCTTTCTTTTACAAAAGCCGGGCGCTGGCTGTGTGACAGACTCAGAAGGCTCCGCTAGCCGGCTGGCAGGCAATGGAGGAAAACTGTGAAGACCCTGATACTCGCAGGTGGCATGGGAACCCGCCTTGGCGAGGAGACGAAGCTTATACCCAAGCCGATGGTGGAGATTGGCGGCTACCCGATTCTCTGGCACATCATGAAAATCTACAGCCACTACGGCTACAATGATTTTGTCATCCTGACCGGCTACAAAGGGCACGTCATCAAGGATTATTTCCTGAATTACTATAACCGCTACAGCGATATGACCATCGACATGGCGGACAACGATGTCCAGATTCACAAGATGCGGAGCGAGCCATGGAAGGTGACGATGCTGTATACCGGCCCCAGCACCATGACCGCCGGCCGCATTGCCCGCGCAAAATCCTATATCGGCACGGAGCCTTTCATGCTGACCTACGGCGACGGGCTCAGCGACGTGGATATCGGCAATCTGGTCGATTCCCATGCAAAGTCCGGCAAGCTCGTCACGCTGACGGCGGTCAAGCCGGAAGGACGCTTCGGCGCGCTGGAGATTCAGCCCGACGGAACAATCAGCCAGTTCCAGGAGAAGCCGAGCGACAGCTGGATAAACGGCGGCTTCTTTGTGTGCGAGAACAAGGCGCTTGACTACATTCCGGCGGATTCCTATGGAGTCATGTGGGAGCGCGCGCCGCTCCAGAACATCGCGCGTGACGGCCAGCTCCACGCCTATAAGCATGACGGCTTCTGGCACCCCATGGACATGCTCAGGGACAAGGAGGAGCTGGTGGAGCTGTGGGAGACCGAGCATGCCCCGTGGGATGTCTGGGGGCATTTCCAGAGAAAACTGCCATGAACGAACTTCTTCCATTTTACCGCGGAAAAAAAGTCTTTCTGACCGGGCATACCGGCTTCAAGGGGACATGGCTCTCCCGCATCCTGCTGCTGGCAGGGGCGGATGTTACCGGCTATGCGCTTGAGCCGCCCACGCGGCCGAGCCTATTCGTGCAGAGCGGCACGGAAAAGCAGATGCGCTCAGTCAATGGCGATGTCCGCGACGCCAAGAGGCTGAAGGATGCCCTTGTGGCCGCAAAGCCGGACATTGTGTTCCACCTTGCGGCCCAGCCCATCGTCCGCATGTCCTACAAAGACCCTGCCGCGACATACGGGGTCAACGTGATGGGTACGGTGCATGTCCTTGAGGCGCTGCGTGCCTCGCCGGATGTGCGGTCTTTCGTGAACATCACGACCGACAAAGTGTACCTGAACAGGGAATGGCCGTGGGGCTACCGCGAGAACGATGAGCTGTGCGGCTACGACCCGTACTCGAACAGCAAATCCTGCTCGGAGCTGGTCACCTACAGCTACCGCAATTCCTTTTTTTATGGCGAGGGAGCCCCTGCCGTCTCGACCGCGCGCAGCGGGAACGTCATCGGCGGCGGCGACTATGCCGTAGACAGGATTATCCCCGACTGCATCCGCGCCGTGGAGGCCGGGCGCACAATCTCTCTGCGCAACCCGCACTCCACGCGGCCGTACCAGCATGTACTTGAGTGCCTGCGCGGCTACCTGACTCTGGCAAAGGCCCAGTATGAGGACGGCTCCGTCGCCGGTGCCTATAATTTCGGACCTGACGAGTAAAGCTGCGTGAGCACCGGCCAGCTCGCCACGTTGTTCTGTGTCAGCTGGGGCAACGGCGCCGCATGGGAGGCTGCCGCCGAGGCGGACGCGCCGCACGAGGCGAATTTCCTCAAGCTGGACTGCTCCAGGAGCCGGTCGGTGCTCGGCTGGCGTCCGCAGTGGGGAATCCGTGATGCGGTGGACAAGATTGTGGGCTGGGAAAAAGCCGTGCAGGGCGGAAGCCCCGCCGCAGATGTCACGGACAGCCAGATACGGGAATACTTTGCCGCAGGCTGAGCCCTGCGCCGCCCGGCAGAACGCACGCATATCGCCATGAAATCCCTGCATACAAACTCAGAGTTGCTGTCATGGATTGAGCACAGGAACAAGAGCCTCTGTGTCGGGCTTAAAAAAATTCCGCTGGAGGAATGCGCCCCCTGGTTCTACGACGAGGCTGTCGGCGAAATCCGGAACAAGGCGGGCAGTTTTTTCCAGATTGCGGGAATCCGCCAGTCTTTTAAGGACGGGACGACGGTCGAGCAGCCCATCATCATACAGCATGAGATTGGATTCCTCGGTATCATCTGCTGCAAAATCAACGATGTCTGGCACTACCTGATGCAGGCAAAAATCGAGCCGGGCAACGTGAATGTCGTCCAGCTGTCCCCTACGATTCAGGCGACAAAAAGCAATTTCACGCAGCAGCATGGCGGTAAAAAGCCGGAATATCTGGAATACTTCCTGGATATGGATCCGGAGAATGTCCTTGTCGACCAGATTCAGTCCGAACAGTCGTCGCGTTTCCTCGGCAAGCGGAACAGAAACGTCATCCTGAAGTCCGCTACGCAGCTGGAGGAGTCGGATTCCCATAAGTGGATGACGCTGAGCCAGATTAAGGACTGCATGCGGTACGACAATCTGGTGAACATGGACACGAGGACAGTTCTTTCCTGCATTCCCTATGTGCTGCTGGACGAGAAGGACGACGATTTCCTCATAACCAAGCAGGATTCATACAGAAAATCGATAAAATCGCTGAACCGCGAGACGATTGTCAGCCTCTATAACCGCATAAACAACTACAAGATGTTCAGCGCCCCGGTCTTGGAGAAAGTCCCGCTCTTCGCGCTGAAGGACTGGGAGATGCGTGACGGGGCGTTCAGGAAACGCTGCGGCTATCCCTTCGAGGTCATTTTCTGCAGCATAACGATAGAAGGACGCGAGGTGACGAACTGGAACCAGCCCCTCTTCGCGGCAAACGGGAGCGCGGTCTTCGGGCTGTTGTGCTGCAATGACGGCGGCGTCTATAAGTTCCTTGTGAGCGTCAGGCCGGAGATAGGCTGCTTTGACTCCGTCGAGATTGGTCCGACGGTGCAGGAGGAGGCGGGCTGCTCCGCAGGACGTGACCGTGTGGCTTCCTTCTTTTTCAGACGGCTGGAAGAAAAGCGGGGCGTCATCGCGGACGTCATGCTCTCGGAGGAAGGCGGGCGCTTCTATCAGGAACAGAACCGCAATGTGCTCATCCAGATACAGAAGGATGAGCTTCCGGACTTGCCGGATACATACGCATGGAGCGATTACGGAACGCTGAATATCCTGACTCAGGTCAATAACTGCCTGAACATACAGCTCAGGAATTTGCTTTCGTTGCTAGAGATATAGTATATGATTCCGATTAATGAACTTGCGAGGGGATTCCGGCTCTACCAGCAGGAATACGAGCAGAAAGCCCTTGATGTGCTCAGGAGCGGCTGGTATGTCCTTGGCAAAGAGGTCGAAGGCTTTGAGCGCGAATTTGCGGAGGCTCTGGGCGGCGGCTGCTATTGCGCCGGCGTCGATAACGGTCTTGATGCGATTCTGCTGGGGCTTGCGGCAGCCGGGATACAGGCTGGCGATGAGATTGTCGTGCAGGCGAACGGCTATATCGCGACGATGCTCGGCATCATGCAGTGCGGCGCAAAGCCCGTCTTTGTGGAGCCTGATGAGTATTACGAGCTTGACGCCGCAAATATCGAGGCCGCGCTCACTCCAAAGACAAAGGCCGTCCTTGTGACCCACCTGTACGGGCAGGCGACCCGCATGGGGTCTGTCATGGATATATGCAGGAAGCACGGCCTGATGCTCTTCGAGGATTGCGCCCAGTCCCATTTTGCCCCCTACAAAGGCACGTATACCGGCCTCTTCGGGGACGCCGCCTTCTTCAGCTTTTATCCCACAAAGAATCTCGGCGGCTTCGGGGACGGCGGCGGCGTTGTCTCCAGAAACAAGGCCATCGTGGACAAAGTGAAGGTGCTGCGTAATTACGGCAGCGATTACCGCTACCACAATATCGAGATTGGCTACAATGCGCGGCTTGACGAGATGCAGGCCGGGCTGCTGAGGGTCAAGCTTTCCCACATGAAGGAGCTGCTTGCCAACAGGAACCACATAGCGCAGCGCTACCTGAAGGAGATCGCGAATCCCCGGATCCAGCTCCCGAAAATCGCGGAGGACTGCGTCCATACGTGGTACCAGTTTATCGTTATCGTCGATAATCAGGGGGAATTCCGGGAATACATGAAGCAGCATGATGTCGCCACGGATATTTCCTGGAAGACCCCGCCGTACCTGCAGCCGTGCATGGCGAAATTCGGCTATAAGCGGGGTGACTTCCCCGTGACCGAGCATATATGCGATAATTCTGTCATACTTCCCATGATGGATTATATGGCGGAAGAAGAAATCTCAAAGGTTGTCGAGGTCGTGAATGCCTATGAAGGGCGTGCAGCTGATTGATATAAAGAAGGTCGTTGAGGCGGACGGAACGCTGCTTGTCATGGAGGAGGGGAATCAGGTTCCCTTTGCCATAAAGCGGATTTTCTTTGTCCGGGATGTCGCCGCCGGAAAGTCCCGAGGTGACCATGCGACAAAAAAGACAAAGCTTATCCTGTTCCCGGTCTCCGGTTCCTGCACGGTTGTCGTTGACAACGGCCGTGAGCAGGAGCGCTTTTATATGGATGACCCTTCAAAGGGGCTTTATATCGAAGAGATGATATGGCGGAGCATGCAGGACTTTTCCGGTGACTGCGTCATGATGGCTGTCTGCGACAGGCCTTTTGACGCGGGCAACGAGACCTTCGATTCCTATGATGACTATCTGAAGGCGCTGGGAAACTAGGTATGGCTGTTCGTATCGGAGTGATAGGGACATCCGACGTGGCAAAACGGCGGATGATTCCCGCAATCAAGGCATCCCGGAGTTTTGAGTATGCCGGGGTCGCCATTGCCGCAAGCGCGGAATGGGACGAGCCGCATACAGAAGATGCGTATGCGCTCATGCTGGGGCGCAAGCAGGCGAAAGCTCAGGAATTCGTAGGGCTTTTTGGCGGAAAGGTGTATGGCGGCTACGAGGAGCTGATACAGTCTGCTGACGTGGACGCCGTGTATATTCCCCTGCCGCCTTCTCTGCATTACAAGTGGGGCAAATGCGCGCTGGAGCACGGAAAGCACGTGCTGATGGAGAAGCCTTTCTGCGTGGCGCTCGCGCAGACGGAGGAGCTGGTGGCGCTCGCAAAGCGCAAGAGCCTTGCCCTGACGGAAAACTACGGCTTTGTCTACCATAGCCAGTTCAAGAAAATAAAGGAGCTGTATGCGGGCGGCGAGCTGGGCGATCTGCGCGAAATCCGGGCGACCTTCGGTTTTCCGCACCGTGCCGCCACGGATTTCCGCTACAGCCGCACATACGGCGGCGGCGCGCTTCTGGACTGCGGCGGCTACACGGTAAAGGCGGCCTGCCAGTTTCTGCGCTCACCGGAGCTTGTGTTCGCGTCGCTGACAAAACCTGCCGGCTATGAGGTGGATTTGTTCGGCTCCGCAGTCCTCCGCGAGTCCGGGACAAACGCGCTGCTCTCGTTCGGCATGGACAATGCCTACAAGTGCGAGTTTGCCCTCTGGGGAAGCTGCGGCGAGGTCTTTTCCACGCGGGCGTTCACGGCGCCTGATGATTTTGAGTCCACGGTGACGCTCTGCACAAAGAGCGGAAAGCAGGTGATTCCCTGCGGCACGTGCAACCAGTTTCTGGCATGCCTTGATTCCTTTTACAATCTGATAGCATCAGGGGCGGTCAGGGACGAAGAATACAAGGCGCTCTGCCTGCAGTCAGGCTTATTGTCCGCCATAGAAGCGAGGGGTACCGCAGATGTTTGAGAACATGACGAAAGAAGAAGCAAAGAACGAGATTCTTGCGAGCGTAAAGGCATATTACCAGAAATTCATGGTCAGGCCGGAATACAAGGACGGCGACCGCATCGCCTATGCGAGCCGCGTGTTCGACGAGCACGAGATGATGAACCTTGCGGATTCCGCGCTGGAGTTCTGGCTTACGAGCGGGCGCTATACCGAGCAGTTCGAGAGCAAGCTCGGCGAATACCTGGGGACGCCGTTTGTCTCGCTCGTGAACTCCGGCTCCTCCGCGAACCTGCTTGCCTTTATGGCGCTGACCTCCCCCCTGCTGGGTGAGCGGCAGCTGCGCCGGGGCGACGAGGTGATAAGCGTCGCCTGCGGTTTCCCCACGACGGTGACGCCGGTTCTGCAGTACGGCGCGGTTCCCGTGTTCGTGGACGTGACAATCCCGCAGTACAATATAGACGTGAGCCAGCTGGAGGCTGCGCTGAGCCCCCGGACAAAGGCCGTGATGATTGCCCACACCCTCGGAAACCCGTTCGACCTCAAGGCCGTCACCGGGTTCTGCAAAAAACACAGGCTGTGGCTCGTCGAGGACAACTGCGACGCCCTTGGCTCCGAGTACACGCTTGACGGAAAGACCTGCAAGACCGGCACGGTAGGCGACATCGGAACCTCCAGCTTTTACCCGCCGCACCACATGACGATGGGCGAGGGCGGGGCGGTCTACACAAAGAACCCCCTGCTGCACAAAATCGTCCGCTCCTTCCGCGACTGGGGGCGCGACTGCGTCTGCCCCTCCGGCAAGGACAATCTGTGCGGGCACCGCTTTGACCGGCAGTTCGGGACGCTCCCCGCCGGATACGACCACAAGTATACGTACAGCCACTTCGGCTACAACCTCAAGGCGACTGATTTGCAGGCCGCCATCGGCTGCGCCCAGCTGGAGAAATTCCCGTCATTCGTGGAGAGACGCAAGGAGAATTTCAGGCGGCTGCATGAGGGGCTCTCGTGCCTGCAGGACAAGCTCATTCTCCCTGAGCCGGTTGCCAGCAGCGAGCCTTCATGGTTCGGCTTCTGCATCACCTGCAGGGAAGGGACAGACCGTACGGCGCTCGTAAAAAAAATCGAAGCCGCCAACATCCAGACCCGCGCGCTGTTTGCGGGCAACCTGACCCGCCATCCCTGCTTTGACCAGATTCGCGGCACGGATGCCTACCGCGTCATCGGCGATTTGGGCGTCACAGACCGCATTATGCGCGATACCTTCTGGATTGGCGTATATCCCGGCATGACCGATGCGATGCTGGACAAAATGCTTGCGGTGATTAAGGAGAGCCTCAGGTGAGGCGCTGGCTGCCCCGGCTGGCGGCGCTTTTTGCCGCCGTCCTGCTTTTTTCCTGCCGGAGCGGCTCTGATATAGTCGTATTGTATACGAATGACGTGCATTCCGTCGTCTCTGAGTCTGAATTCGGCTTTGCGGAGCTTGCGGCATACAAAAAGAAAAGCCTGAGGAAAACCCCCTATGTGCTGACCGTCGATGCGGGGGACGCGATACAGGGAAACGCAATCGGGGTGCTGAGCAAGGGCGCCGCAGCCATAAGCGCGATGAACGCCGTGGGCTACGATGTCGCCACGTACGGCAACCACGAATTCGACTACGGTATAGAGCGGCTCGGCAGCCTTGTGGGGCAGGCCGCTGCCCGGTATGTCTGCTGCAACGTCTCCTGGGATGCCCCGTCTGCTGCCCGGCCGGAATTCCTTTCCCGCACGGCTCCCTATGCCCTGCTGGACTGCGGCTCCAGAACCGTGGCCTTTATCGGT
Source organism: Treponema sp. UBA4319 (assembly GCA_002393865.1). Lineage (GTDB taxonomy): Bacteria > Spirochaetota > Spirochaetia > Treponematales > Treponemataceae > Treponema_D. Next base: position 5,706 of record DGUD01000218.1, on the reverse strand, counting down.
GTGACGACGCCTGACACGGCGAGTCTTGCCCCTGTTCCTGCCGGATGTGGTTTTGCAGGCGGGGAGCATGGGGCGCTCCTGTACCGCGCGGTGCAGGATGCCGCGGATGCCTGCCGCGCAGCGGGGGCGGACTATGTGCTGCTCCTTTCCCACCTGGGGGCGACGGACAGCGTGTATTCATCCTATGCCCTTGCGGCCGCGACGCACGGCATAGACGTCATCATCGACGGACATTCCCATACCGTCATGAAGGACGAGCTCCGCCGGAATTCCCGCGGAGAACCTGTCCACATCACATCGACCGGTTCGCATTTCAAGCATTTCGGCTGCCTTGTGATTTCGCCTTCCGGGAAATATAGCTTCCGGCTCGTCTCCGCCTTCCCGCAAAAAGACGAGTCTGTCCTTGCCGCGCTGTCGGGCATTGCCCGCGATGCGGAAGCCGCTTTGGGGCGCATCGTGGCGCAAAGCGATATGGAGCTGCCCTTCCTTGCCGATGACGGCAGCCGCCTTGCGGCCAGACAGGAGACCGTGCTCGGCGATGTCTGCGCGGACGCTTTCCGCTTTGCGGGAAAAGCCGATATCGCCGTCCTGAACGGCGCCGGTATCCGCGCGGGGTTGCCGCAGGGGGATATTTCCTGCGGGGATATGCTCTCGCTCTTCCCCTTCGGCAATACATTGTGCGTAATCCGGGCTTCCGGGCAGCAGATTGCGGACGCGCTCGAATGGTCGTGCAGGATGCTTCCTTCCGGCACGAATGGTTTTCTGCAGGTGTCGGGCATTTCTTTTGAGGTGGCCACGCAGCTGCCTACGCCCGTCATTGCGGACGCCGGCGGCTCCTTCCTGCGCTGCGAGGGGGAGCGCCGCGTGGGTGCTATCCGGGTGCTCCGGGACGGCGCATGGGAGGCGCTCGCTTTGGACGGCGAGTATACGATTGCGAGCAATGCATTCCTGCTCCTGTCGGGCGGGGACGGATACGCCATGTTCAGGGGATGCGAGCCGCTTGATGCTCCTCCCTCCGCCGATGCGGATCTGCTGGCCGCCTACCTGCGCGAGGCCCTGGGCGGAAAACTTTCCGGGCGCTACGGCGGGCCGGAACAAAGGATTGTGCTGCGTTGAGCGCAGCCTTACAGAGCATGAAAAAGGTCATAACATACGGTTCTTTTGATCTCTTCCACGAGGGGCACTACAACCTGCTCAAGCGCGCGAAGGCGCTGGGAGACTACCTGATTGTCGGCGTGACGACCGAGCAGTACGACGAGGCCCGCGGCAAGCTCAATATAATCGATTCCCTTGAGGAACGCATAGAGAATGTCCGCGATTCGGGTTTTGTTGATCAGGTGATTGTGGAAGACCATCTGGGACAGAAGGTCGAGGATATCCAGAAATACGACATCGATGTCTTTGCCATCGGCTCCGACTGGGAGGGCAAGTTCGACTACCTGAAGGATTTGTGCGAGGTCGTCTATCTGCCCCGCACAAAGCATGTGTCCTCCACGCTCATCCGCACCCGGCGGCATCCCATCGTCAGGCTCGGTATCATAGGAACCGGCCGTATCGCCCGCCGTTTTGTGGACGAGTCGAAATTCGTGAGCGGCGTCTCCCCCGGAGCGGTCTACAATCCCCACATCAGCAGCGCGGAGAATTTCTGCACGCGCTTCCATCTGGAAAGCTTTACCGACGATTTTGATGTCTTTGTCAAGAATATCGATGCCGTCTACATCGCCTCTCCCCACGAGACCCACTACGATTACGCCAAGCGCGCGCTCCAGCAGAAAAAGCACGTGCTCTGCGAGAAGCCCCTCGCATTCAGCGCCGGCGAGGCGCGGGAGCTTTTTGACATAGCCGAGGAGAACGGCGTGGTGCTGATGGAGGCCATAAAGACCGCCTACTGCCCCGGTTTCGTGCAGATGGTGAGCATAGCGCGGAGCGGCATTATCGGCGCAATCCGCGACGTCGAGTCCTGCTTTACCCGGCTCATCCCGCCGGGAACGCGCGAGACGACTGATGCGGCCTACGGCGGCTCCTTCACCGAGTACGGCAGCTATACCCTGCTGCCCATGATAAAGCTCCTGGGAAAAGATTTCGAGGACATCCGCTTCGAGAGCCTGCTTGCAGAGAACGGGGTCGATATCTACACAAAGGCCTTCCTGCGCTACAAGAACGGCTTTGCCCTCTCAAAGACGGGGCTGGGCGTCAAGTCCGAAGGGCAGCTGCTCATCTCGGGGACGCAGGGCTATATCCTCGCTCCCTCCCCGTGGTGGCTCACCAAGGGCTTTGAGGTCCGCTACGAGAATCCCAACAAAATCGACCGCTATGTCTCTACATTCCTCGGCTCCGGCCTCCGCTACGAGCTGAGCGATTTTGTGCATATCATCAACGGCAACGAGAACCGTGCGTTCAAGCTGACCGCCGGGGAATCAGTGGCGCTGGCCCGTATCATGGAGCGCTTCATGCAGGAGCGCGGCAAACGCAATGGAGGTTCACTGTGAAGTCTTTTATACGGATGCTTGGTTTTGGTGCCGTCGGTCTTCTGTTTTCCGCCTGCAGCGGCTCGGCAAAGGGATCGGAAAACTTTGAGATATGGGCTCACCGCGGCTGCAGCTATGCATGGCCGGAGAATACGATACAGTCCTTCCGCGCCGCAGCGGAGCTGCCGGTGACGGGGATTGAGCTGGATATCCAGCTGACAAAGGACAACAAAATCGTCGTCATCCACGACGAGACCGTTGACCGCACGACGGACGGCAGCGGCAACGTGCAGGACTTCACGCTGGCGGAGCTGAAGGCGCTCAAGATCCAGACGCATCCGGAGCTGGAGCCTGCGTATACGGAGATTCCCACGATGGAGGAGGTGCTGAATCTGCTTAAGCCTTACTGCCTGTCCAAGGGACTCCGGATAAACATAGAGCTCAAGACCAGCCGTGTCCGCTACGAGGGCATCGAGGATATGATTCTGGCGCTCGTGCACGATTACGGCCTTGAGGACTACATCGTCTACTCCTCGTTCAACCCGGACTCCATCATGCTGATAAAGGAGAAGCTTCCGTCCGCGCAGGTCGCCATACTGAACGGCTCCCTGCTGGCGTGCATGGATTTCGCGCGGGACGGCCACAACATCGATGGCCTGCATCCCCATATAAAGCAGCTGAACGTGGCTGATATCCGCGCAAAGACCTCGCTCCCTGTCCGTGCATGGGGAAGCGCGGAGCCCTTCTACCCGGATGCGGGCAAATACGAGAAGCAGAAGCCCCGCAAGCTCCAGAAGCTTGGCGTTACCGGAATCTTTACGAATGTCCCGGAATTTTATTGCAAATAGCGGGGTAGCATGCGCAGGGCTCCTCGCCTCGCTCCTGTGGGGCGGCTGCCGCGCAGATGTCTCCGCCGCAGCGGACTACCCCCGTACGGTTCCCGTGCTGGAGGCGGGGGCTGCCGTCAGCTTCGGCTCCGGCCTGTACGTGCAGGAGAAAGAGAATCCCGTGCATCTGGCGGACTTCCGCTTCTACGAGGTGCACCCCGGTGACGCCTTCCTTTTCGGCGCGAAAGGCTACCTGTACCAGCTGGCCTTCTACAACGAGGACATAAACCCGGATTACATCCATACCTATTGCTATTCACCGGAAGAAAGCTGGGCTTCGTACACGAAGAACCTTGGCACGCTGGGCTGGCGGGGCGGAAACCGCCGCTTTACCGGGCACGGCTGGGCGCGCCTGGTGGTACGCAGGCTTGACGGAAAGCCGGTGGGCGCGGAAGACAAGGCCTTTGTGGAGCAGCACTGCTGTTTTGCCCGCCGGGATGTCCCGTATGAGGAGCAGCCCTGCTTTGCGGGCGAGATAGCGGACACCGCCGCCAAGGTGAATGCCCTGAGAAGCGGCGACACGCTCGTCTTTGCCCTGCTTACGGACAACCATTACGTCATCAACGGGCATTGGGAGGATACCGCGCATAATATGCAGGCAGTTGGCCGGGCAAGCCCCTTTGACGCCCTTATCCATCTGGGGGACTTCACCGACGGCATGACGCCGCTTGCAATCACAAAGGAATATTTTGCCCGGCAGTACGCCGACATGCAGCGGCTCGGCGTGCCGCTTTACCTAGTGCTTGGCAACCACGACTCCAACTATTTCCGGAGCAACCCCCAGAGCCTGAGCGCCGGCGAGCAGAGCCGCCTGTACCTGCAGCACGAGCTGCCGTACTATTACGCCGACTTCGCGGACAAGCGGCTCCGGGTGCTCTTCCTCTATTCCTTTGACCACACGCAGGACGGGCAGAACAAGCGCTACGGCTTTCCCCTTGAGGAGGTGGACTGGGTGCGGCAGACTCTGGCCGCCACGCCCGCGGACTACAAGGTTCTGGTCTGCTGCCACGTGCCCCTCTTGGCCTCCATGCATTTCTGGAGCACGGAAATCCGCAACAGCGGCGCGATGATTCAGGTGCTGGAGGACTTCAATGCGGACGGGCGCCTGCTCGCATTTGTCCACGGTCACGTCCACTCGGACATGGTGGACACAAGCTCCTTGTCCTTTCCTGTCGTTGCCATCGGCTGCGCCAAAATCGAGGATGAGCAGGAGCACAAAGTCCCCGGCTCCGTCACCTACAGCCGCGCGGTCGGCGACGTGACGCAGGAGCTCTGGGACGTGCTCGTCGTCAACACGAGGACGGGCCGCCTTGATTTCGTGCGCTTCGGCGCGGGGGAGGACAGAAGCATTGGCAGGGAACAGTAAAGAGCGCAACTATATCCGCTACCGCAAGCTCAAGGCCGCCTGCAACAGCCTGTGCTTCTATCTGTGCCGCGTTTTCCCGCTTGACAAAAAGCTGGTCAGCGTCTGCACTTTTGAGGGCAAGGGCGGCTTCGGCTGTAACCCCAAGTACCTCGTGCAGGAGCTGCACCGGCGTGACCCGGAGCTGCGTTTCGTCTGGTTCGTCAACGACATGACAAAGGAATTCCCCGGCTATATACGGAAAGTTCCCAACACGCTCTGGAGCCGCGCATGGTGGCTGTCCCGCTCCAAAGTCTGGATAGACAATTACCGCAAGCCTTACGGAACGCGCAAGCGGCGCGGGCAGTATTATCTCAACGTGAACCACTACACGCTCGCGATAAAGTGTGTGGGCTTGTGGCGGGGGAAAGGTTTCTCCGAGATGGCCTACCTTGTGAGCCGGAACGACTCCCTCATGATAGACGGCGTGGTGATTGACTCTGCTTTCTGCGAGCAGATGCTGCCGAAGGGGCTTGTCTATGACGGCGCGTTTTTAAAGACCGGTGCCCCACGCTGCGACATCCTGCACGGGGACAGGTCGCTGGCAAAGCGCGCCATCCGCCAAAAACATGGTCTCCCGCCGGATGCAAAAATCCTGATGTTCGCCCCGACCTTCCGCGAGGGTGCCAAAAACGGCGTGCGCAGCGTATTCTGCGAGACATGGACGCTGGACTTTACCCGTCTGCTGGATTCCTTGGAATCAAAATTCGGCGGGGAATGGTACATCTGCACGCGGGTTCATCCGCAGCTTGCCCCGACGTTTGCCGGATATGCTGATTCCGCCGTCGCCGCACGGATGTTCGACGAGAGCCACGCGGACGACATGTACGAAATCCTTGCCGGGATGGACGCATACATAACGGACTACTCCAGCGCCTGCTTTGAGGCCGCGCTCGCCAGAATGCCGGTCTTTCTGTACGCCGACGACGTTGATACCTATACGCATGAC
>DGUD01000034.1:1911-4537 GCA_002393865.1 Treponema sp. UBA4319 | reverse complement strand
GCTGGCTCATGCCGTGCACCTCGCTCACCTTTACGTCAAATCCTGCGTCCAGCAGAACCTGTCCCAGCGTCTTGGAGGCAAGCAGCGCCCCCTGCCCGCCCACACCTACAATCAGTATATTTTTTACGTCAGCCATATATCAGGCTCCTCTCTATCAGTTTCCCAGACAACAGATGCGACCGGAAAGCGTGGCGGCGCCCGGCCGCAAGCGCAGCCCCAGCCCGCATTCCGCCCGCCGGGCACATCCGCGGCAGCTCCAAGAGCAAGAGCGCTTTGAAAGCGCCGCATCCATTCGACCTGCCCGGAACGTGTTGTTCCCGGACAGCGTCATTCCTTACAGCGCCCCGAACGCGCACATCTGCGAGCATACGCCGCAGCCCACGCACAGGGTCGGATCTATCTTCGCCTTGCCGTCCTTCATGGCGATGGCGGGACAGCCGATTTTCATGCACATCCGGCAGCTTCTGCACTTTGCCGCGTCCACCGTGAGCGGCGGATTGTGCTTTACCTCTTTGAGCAGGGCGCAGGGCCGGCGGCTGATGATAAGGCTCGGCTCCTCGACGGCAAGCTCCTCGCGGACGACGCTCTCGCACGCAGCGATGTCGTAGGGATCGACCACACGCACGCGCCGGATTCCCATCGCGCGCGCAAGCGCCTCCAGATCGACGCGGCCGGCGGGATCGCCGTAGAGATTCTTTCCGGTAGTCGGGTTCTGCTGGTGCCCGGTCATGCCGGTAATGGAGTTGTCAAGCACGATAACCGTCGAATTCGACTGGTTGTACGCGATGGTGGCAAGCCCGGTCATGCCGGAATGCATGAACGTGGAATCGCCGATGACGGCGACGGACTTCTTCTCGTTCTCCGCGCCGCCCGCTTTGTTCCAGCCGTGCAGCCCGCTGAACGACGCGCCCATGCAGAGCGTCACGTCCATCGCGGAAAGCGGGGCGACGCTTCCGAGCGTATAGCAGCCGATGTCGCCGAAGACCGTCACCTTCAGCTTGTTCAGCGCGTAGAACATGCCGCGGTGGGGGCAGCCGGCGCACATAATCGGCGGGCGGACGGGAATGCTCGCTGCGAGCTTTGTTCCCTGCGGAACCTCGCGCCCGAATGCGGCGGCAAGCATGTTCTGGCTGAATTCGCCGCAGACAGGCAGCATGTCCTTTCCGTGAATCACGACGCCGTCTTTCTCCAGCCCCAGCGAGCGGCAGAATCCTTCTATAACCGGATCAAGCTCCTCGACGACGAGCAGCTGCTCCATTCCCGCCGCAAATCTGCGGATCATGTCCGCGGGGAGCGGGTTCACCATGCCGAGCTTGAGGATTCTCACGCTGTCGCCGAGCACCTCCTTCACATACTGGTAGGAGGTCGAGGAGGTGATGATGGCGATTTTGTCCCGCGTCGTCCCGAATTTTTTCTCAAGGAACGCACAGCCGGAATGTCCGTCCGCCTCTTCCACCCGGTTTATCCCGCTCGTCTCAGACCACGCCTCGATATCCTTCATGCGCTGCTCGACAAAGGGATGGCGGCGGATTGCGTTTGCCGGAGCCATGACATATTTCGAGATGTCCTTTTTATACGCCTTGTGCTCCGGGACACTGCGATTGCCCGGCTCCACGACGCTCTGGCTGTGGGCGACGCGCGTGCACATCTTGTACAACACGGGCGTATCGAAGCGCTCGCTGATTTCAAAGGCAAGCCTGGCAAAGTCGCGCGCCTCCGCGGAATCGCTCGGCTCCAGCATCGGGAGTTTCGCAGCGATTGCGTGGTGGCGGCTGTCCTGCTCGTTCTGGCTGGAATGCATGCCGGGATCATCCGCGACACCGACCACCAGCCCGGCGTTCACCCCGGTGTAGCTCATCGTAAAAAGCGGATCGGCGGCGACGTTCAGCCCCACATGCTTCATGCCGCAGAACGAGCGGCGGCCGGCAAGGCATGCGCCAAACGCCGTCTCAAGCGCGACCTTCTCGTTCGGCGCCCACTCGCAGTAGATTTCCTTGAATTTGGCGGCTTCCTCGGTAATCTCCGTACTGGGAGTCCCCGGATAACTGGAAACAAGCTCGCAGCCAGCCTCAAACAGTCCGCGCGCAGCCGCAGCGTTCCCCAACATCAGTTGTCTCATATATTCCCTCGAATAACGGGCAGCGCCAGAACACAGCCTGCTGGTTCCGGCCGCCCTTGAAAATTACGCATGTCCTGCAAGAAGACCGCGCTTCCTCCGCTCCTGCATTTTTCCAGGCCGGAGCCTTGCAAGATGTGTTTTCTAAGCCTGCCGACTCGGAAACAGATGCTTCCGGACAGCTTTATTTTTCGTCCCGCATACCGGCAAAGGGGTCTACCGTCCGGTATTTCTCGCGGAGCTTCGGCTTTTCGATTTTGCCGGTGGGGTTCCGCGGGACGGGCGCAAATATGATTTTCCGCGGCCGCTTGTACTTGGGCAGCTCCATGCAGAACTGGTTCACGTCCTCCTCGGTGCAGCTGCGGCCTTCCTTTACTTCGATTACCGCCGCCGCAATCTCGCCGAGACGCTTGTCCGCAAGCCCTATGACGGCGACGTCCTTGATTGCGTCCATCTTGCGCAGGTAGTCCTCTATCTGCACGGGGTACAGGTTCTCGCCGCCGGTGATGA
>DGUD01000034.1:0-1873 GCA_002393865.1 Treponema sp. UBA4319 | reverse complement strand
CCGGTGATGATGACGTCCTTCTTTCTGTCCACAAGATAGATAAAGCCGTCCTTGTCAGCCTGCGCCATATCCCCGGTGTAGAGCCAGCCGTCGGCATCCAGCACCTCCGCCGTCGCCTCCGGATTCTTGTAATAGCAGACCATGACGCCCGGTCCGGAGACCGCCAGCTCGCCCACGTTGCCCTGGGGAACTTCCTGCCGCTTCTCGTCCACAATCTTGACTTTCCAGCCGTAGCCGGGAATGCCGATTGCGCCCACGTGGCTCACGTTGCCCACCCCCAGATGCACGCAGCCGGGGCCGATGGACTCGGAAAGCCCGTAATTCGTGTCGTAGTCGTGGCGGGGAAAGTAGCGCAGCCAGTCGGACACCAGCTTGCGCGGGATGGGCTGGGCGCCCATGTGAGTGAGCCGCCACTGCTCAAGCGTGTAGTCCTGCAGCTTTATGTCGCCGCGGTCAAGGGCATCGAGGATGTCCTGCGCCCACGGCACGAGCATCCAGACAATCGTGCAGCGCTCGTCGCTGACAGCCTTGATGACGACCTCCGGCTTGGTGCCGCGCAGGAGCACCGCCTTGCCGCCGCTGATGAGCGAGCCGAACCAGTGCATCTTTGCGCCCGTGTGGTAGAGCGGCGGAATACAGAGGAATACGTCGTCCTTTGTCTGCCCGTGGTGCTTCTGCTCCACCACGGCAGCATGCATGAGCGCCCGGTGCTTGTGCAGGATAGCCTTGGGGAATCCCGTGGTGCCGGAGCTGAAATAGATGGCGGCCTCGTCATCGTCCGTGAGCGCTATGGCGGGGTTCTCGGAGGAATAGTTCATGGCGGACATAAAGTAGCTTTCCGAGAACGTCGGCTCCAAGCCTTCGCCGACGTAGATGAGCAGGCGGTGCGGCATGATTTTTTCGGAGATGGCCTCCAGCCGCCCGATGAATTCCGGCCCGAAGAAGAGCACCGAGATATCCGCTAATTTAAGACAATATTCAATCTCGTCGGAAGCATAGCGGAAGTTCAGCGGCACAGCGAGCGCGCCCGTCTTGAGGATGCCGAAATAAATCGGGAGCCACTCCAGACAGTTCATCATGAGGATTCCCACTTTATCGCCTTTGCGGATTCCCCGCTCCAGCAGATAGTGGGCGCAGCGGTTCGCCTTCTCGTTGAAAATCCGCCAGCTGATTTCCCGGCGGTAGGGCAGGTTTGCTTCCGGCTGCGAAAGGTCAAATTCCTTCCATGTGATGCGCATTTTCTCGCGCATTTCCGGATTCAGCTCAACAAGCGCGCAGTCGTTTCCATACAGCTCCGCGTTCCGTTCCAGATAGTGGGTGATGGGCATTGTCATATTCCTTGGATATGTCCGGAAAACAGGAGCTCCCGGCCACATCACTTCAGCAGAGCTATCCGGGAACCGGAGTTTCCGGACTGCTCAAGAATGTGAGCCCGTTTCAAAAGTCGCGACTCCTGAAACAGGCTTGCAAGAACCGCTTTGAAGCTTTGCCAGCAACAGACCTGCTTGGAAGGCTGCTGCGTTCCTCACTGGCCTTGCATTTTTCAGGCTGCTGCTCCGGAACCGAACGTTTCCGAACAGCCCTATTCCTTTAAGGATAGTGTTTCCATTATAAACGACCATGCGGCAAAAGTCTAGGGGCGCACCATGCTTATCAGGGATTCAGCATGAAAACAAAAATGCGCTCCCAGTGGAAAACACCCGGACTGCCGGTTGCACGCTTCGCTTTGCAAATGGCAGCCCGGGCGTTTTTCCGCTTCCGCGCATTTTTTATGTTGAATCCTTGGCTTTGGTAGCATAAAAAAGAAAATCATTTTAAAACAGTTTACATAATTTTCCAATACCGCGTCCGTATTCAGATAAAATACATCTCA
>DGUD01000110.1:4707-10418 GCA_002393865.1 Treponema sp. UBA4319 | reverse complement strand
TGCCGCAGGCAAGGTAGTCGATGACCAGCTGCTTGGTGTTCTGGCTGATTTCCTGATATGCGTCGTGGTCGGTCAGCACCTGATAGTCCGCGATGAGAATCATCGTCGGCACACCCATCCGGGAAAGGCGCACCCGGTTCTTGAGCGAGCCGAAGTAGTGCCCGATGTGCAGGCGCCCCGTGGGACGGTCGCCGGTGAGCACACGGTACTTCTTGGGGTTCTTTACGATATCCTCCTCCAGCTTCTTGCTGCGCTCCACCGCAGCGGCAAAGGTCTTGTTCGCGTCAAAATCTGCTTCAGGCATGGATTGTTTTCCTCATTTTTCTTCTATAAAATAAAGCTGCCCGGAAAGCTCTGCTCCCGGATCAGCAAGCATTAAAAATGCAAGGCTTGTGCGGAAGCCCAGAGGTCTCCAGAAAAGTCTACTATGTGCCGGACTTGCCCGGATGCCAGCGGCACTGAAAAAGCGCAGGCCTGTTCCCGGACAAAGCTGTCCTGCTGCGGCCGGGCAGACGCACGGTCCCCGGCCGCAGCACCTGCGCTGATAATAGCACACTTTCCCCGTGCATGGCAATCCGTCTGCCCTCAGGCCAGGGCACCGTGCCCCTTCAGCCACGCGAGCACGTCGTCCTGCACCTGCGCCCGGTCGCGCTCGTTCAGCAGCTCGTGGCGGTCGCCGTCGTAGAGCTTGAGCTGCACGTCCGCGATGCCGTTGCTACGGTAGACATCAGCCAGCGCCTGCACCGTGCGCCCGTAGCTTCCGACGGGGTCGTCCGTCCCGGCGATGAGCAGCACCGGCAGCGCGGCCGGAATGCGGGCAAGGTTTTTCCGGGCATGGATAAAGCACAGCCCTCTGAACATATCCTGAAAAAAACCGACGGTGCAGGTAAAGCCGCACCATGGGTCGGCGACATAAGCGTCCACGCTGGCGGGGTCGCTGCTCACCCAGTCAACCGGGGTGCGCTGCGGCCGTATCCGCGCGTTGTAGGAGCCGAACACAAGCTTGTCCATCAGCGGCAGCACGGTCTTGCGCCCGCAGACACCCATCAGCTGCGCCATCGCGCGGGCAAATGCCGACGTAGCGCGGCGGGGACCCGCAGTCCCGCAGAGCACCACACCGTCGATATCCGTGCCGTATTTCTCTATAAAACACTGAGATATGAAGGAGCCGAAGCTGTGGCCAAAAAGGAAGAGCTTCTTGTCCGGATACCTGCCGCGCAGCAGCAGCGCCTCCTCGTGGATGTCATCGGCCACGCGGAAAAAACCGTCCTTGTCCGCAAGGTAGCCAAGTTTGCCAGTCCCTGCCTTTGCCGCCAGCAGCGCCGTCTCGCCGTGTCCGCGGTGGTCTTCCGCATAGAGCGCGATGCCGTAGCCGCACAAAAATTCCGCAAAAGCCGCATAGCGCGACGCATGCTCCGCCATACCGTGGCTCAGCAGGACGACAGCCCTGGCCTCTCCCTCCGGAATCCAGCAGTGCAGGACATTCTGCGCGCCGTCCATCATCGTTATCTTTTCGATCGAATACTGCATGCTGCCAGTATAGCACAAAAACGCCGCTTTCTGCTATACTGCTTTCCTATGGCTACTACGCACACTATCACGGCAGAGAAAATGGTATTCGGCGGCGACTGCATCGGCAAGATTGAGGGAAAAACCGTATTCATCCCCGCAGCGATTCCCGGCGAGCGGCTGGAGGTGGAGATTGTCCGCGAGCAGCGCGACTACAGCACGGCGCGCATCGTCAGCATACTTGAGCCCTCGGAGCACCGGGTGCCGCCGTTCTGCCCGCGCTACGGCAAGTGCGGCGGCTGCAACATGCAGCACATAGACGCCGCATACCAGCGGGAGCTGCGCGCATCCATCCTGCGGGATGCCTTTGAGCGGGAAGGAGTCGCCGTGCCGGAGATTGCATGCGTCGCGGGCAGGCCGGAGGGCTACCGCTCGCGCTTCCAGTTCCATTCGGGCGGGCTCATGGAGCGGCAGACAAACACCATCATCCCGATTCGCTCCTGCCCCTGCGCCACGCCTGAGATAAACCGCTATCTGGCGGAAGTTCCCCCGGAGGAGCGCCCGGAAGGAAGAGTGCACGTGTTCGGCTCAAGCCGCATCAGCTCCATTCCTGACGGCTACGACAAAATCGTCATCGCCGAGGAGCTGCGCCGCCCTGCCCCCGCCCAGCAGCCCCTGGGCTCCGGCGGCAAAAGACAGCGGAAGCTGAAGAAAGTGCGCCCCCGCTTTGAGGGGACGGCGCCGGTGCCGGGGAACCTCTGCACGGTCAGCATCGCAGGCAAGGCCGTCACCTTCGACGTGCAGGGCTTCTTCCAGTCGAACCTCGACGTGCTGGAGCAGGCAGTCCCGCTGGTCTGCGGCGGACTCGGCGGCACGAACGCGCTCGACATGTACTCCGGGGCAGGCCTCTTCTCGCTCTTCCTTGCGGATTCATTCAAGAATGTCTGCATGGTGGAGCACAACCGTGACGCCCTTGTCTGCGCGGAGCAGAATCTTGCGGGTGCCAGACACGAAAGCTACGGCGTCAGCGGCGAGACATGGGTGCGGCACCACGCCGAGAGCTTTATGCGGCGCAACGGAGGCTTTGACGCCGTGGTCATAGACCCTCCCCGCACCGGGATGGAGAAGGCGGTGTGCCTTTGGCTGTGCCAGTCGCAGATAGCGGAGATACGGAGCCTTTCCTGCGACCCCGCGACCCATGCGAGGGACGCAAAAGCCCTTGTCCGTGCGGGCTACACGCTCCAGAAGCTTTTCCTGCTCGATTTTTACCCGCAAACCTGTCACATCGAAAGCCTTGGGTGGTTTAAGAGAGAAAGCGCGGGCAGATAGCGCAAGGAGGTGCCGGACATGAGAGACTTCGCATATACAGGGAAAGGCAGGATGCCGCAAGGCGCCGGATCCCGCGAGACCTTTTCCCCCATCTTTGCGTACACAAAGAAAGGCAGGATGCTGCTGCTGGTTCTTGCGCTGCTTGCCCTTCCCCTGCGCGCCGCGCCCGCATCCGGGAACGGCGGCGGGACAAAAAACATCTCGGAGGCAGTCCCGGTCTGCACCGAGGTAAAGCTCTCAGAGACAAAGCCCAGCTGGATTACCGTGCTCGGCGGAGGCATCGTGTCCGCGCCGGTACGCAGCACCGGCGGCTACATCGCCCCCGTGGAAGGCAAGATGCTCTATGCGTTCAGCGAGGAAGGACAGGTCGTCTGGCAGCACGGCATACCGCAGATGCCCTCGATGATGGCAGCCGGGACGGGCGGGCTGCTCTGCTGCGTGAGCCGCAGCAGCCGCCTGAGCCTCGTGAACCCCAGCGGCCTGCAGCTGTGGTACAAGGACGTGGGCTTCGCCATCACCGATGCGCCCTACACCGGCCACGACGGGCGGATTTTCGTGCGGGGCGGCACAAACCTTGCCTGCTACGGGCTCAAGGGCGTGCGGCGCTGGAAAATAAGCATGCAGGACCAGAACACATCCCTTCCGCTCGTGGAGCTGAACGACGGTACGCTCTTTGTGTTCTTGAACAAGACTGAAAACGGCAAGACAATCGCGCACACGGTCAGTCCCTTCGGCACCGTCGGCGAAGAAATCGTCTTCTCCGGCCAGGTATGCAGCGCCGCCACCTGCGACGACGGCGTGCTCCTCGCCTTTGCGGACGGCAGCATCGGGCTATGTGCCGCAGGAAAGAACGGCGTCTACTCGAAATGGATAGTCGGCAGCAAGGACAGCGGCCTCTCCGGAAGAAGCGACATCCTGCCCGGCGCCTTCTCCGCAGACCGGGCGGCATTCGCCTCCGGGCAGCGCGTCATCATCGTGGACACCGCCACCGGCAGCACGCTCACCTCGTTCACGAGCGGCGTCAACGCGGCCTCGCTCTCGTTCAAGGGCATGACGGCGCAGGGACTGGTGCTTGCGGACACATCCCGCGCCGAATGCTACGACAAGGACGGAAACCCCATCTGGCGCGCGATTTTCGGCTCCTCAAAAGGCTGGAACTACCTCTTTCCCACCGACGCAGGCTACCTCGTGTTCTGCGACAGCAACTGGACCATCGAATCCTACCGCATCCGGCAGGGCTCGGCGCAGCAGTCCAGCTATCAGGAAACGCGGAGCCGCCCCTACACGGAGCTCTACGCGCGGACGGGGGCAGTCTCGTCGCCGCTCATGGGGCGCGCCATCAGCCCCGAAGTCTGCGACGAGATGCGCACAGCCTTTGCCCGGGGGGACTTCGGCGCATCGGAGCGCGGATGGATTTCCTTGCTGGACAACGAGATGAATGCCATAAACGAGGCTTGGACGGTAAAGAGCAGCGTAGCCCACACGGAAGAGAACAACTACTTCCGCACGCACGTGGACTACACGGTGCAAGTACTTGAGCTTTCGGCCTCCTTGGGGACGGGGCTGTATCAGGGCACAATCGCGGCCCTCATCCGCTCAACAAAAGACAAGAACCTGCTCACGCAGCTCATAAAGGACGCGGGCATCCTGGCTTACGACCCCGACGGGCTCATGCTCTCCGCCATAGAGTCGGTTCTGGTACGCAGCGACGCGGCGGGCAACGACAAGCTCTTTATCGCGGCATGCGACGCCACCTACGAAATCTGCCGCTTCATGGGCCGCCCTACATTCTTCGAGCACGGCATGGACATGCTCGCCCGCCTGCTCTACCCCCAGTACGGCAAAAACGTACAGGACTACGCAAAGGCGACGCTCCAGAAAATTATTAAGAGCAAATTATGACAAAAGCGCGCCGCCCCCTTCTTTTTTTTTGCAAAAGATTGTATAATTGGAAAAAGCGTTACAAAAGGAAGCTGACTTCCTTTTGCGCCGATTCCTGTTGGTTACCTTCCCAGAGCGCGCTCCGGGGGTTCCCTATACATTTGATAATGTTGGAGGATGTATGAAAATCAATAAAATCGCGGTAGCATTTCTGAGCCTGTGCATGTTCGGGCTTGGTGCTGCGGCGGCAATCGAAGTCAATGAGCCAGAATTGAGAAGCGTCGGAAGAACCGTGGAATTCACCAACTACACGGGGCCGCACTCAGTCATCGAGACCGCGGATGCCATCACCGAAATCGGCCGCGGCCTTGGCCGTCAGGTTGCCCGCAACGTCAACACCAGCGGCACCTTCGGCCTGAACGGCAAGTACGCTGTCATCCATGCGGTTGACCCCAGCACGAAGGAAAAGCTCGATGCTGACATCATCCTCATCAACCCGAACGCGACCGTCGATCACATACGGAACCTCCGCAGGATTATCGCAGGTTACCTGACCGCCGCCTACGGATACAGCAACGCGGACGCCACCACGGTCGCAACTTTCGTCACCGTCTACAACGCGGTGTACCGGGGGAACCTCGACGTCTACAAGAGCAAGTACAAGGATGTCGTCACCCGGAACCTGAACGCCGCAAACTGCGGTCTGAGCACCACGTGGAGCGAGTGGCCGGGGAAATCACAGATTGTCATACCGCTCTATGACCTCAACGGAGGGCTCTCTACGGTCGATACCTCCGTCATCAGCGACAAGAATGTCGTTGACAACCTGCGCGACCAGGACGACATGGGCATCGACGACCGCAAGAAGCTCGTCGACATAAAGGAGCGCGAGGCCGAGGACGCCAGCGAGAAGGCCGAGGCAGCCGCAAAAGCCGCGGAGGCGGAGCGGCAGAAGCTCGCCCAGCAGCAGCAGGACGCGAACAAAGCCCAGC
>DGUD01000110.1:0-4590 GCA_002393865.1 Treponema sp. UBA4319 | reverse complement strand
AGGACGCGAACAAAGCCCAGCAGGATGCCGAGAAGGCACGGCAGGATGCCCTGAAGGCACAGCAGGACGCGCGGAACAACCCTGACGACGCGGCAAAGCAGCAGGCAGCACAGAAAGCCCAGCAGGATGCCGCAAAGGCACAGCAGGACGCTGACAAAGCACAGCAGGACGCCGACAAAGCCAAGCAGGACGCGAACAAAGCTCAGCAGGATGCCGCAAAGGCACAGAGCCTTGCCGACAGCGAGAAGGCAAAAGCCGACGAGCAGCAGAAGAAGACTGACGAGGCCGACAAGAAGGCTGCTGCCCAGCAGGAATTCGCCGACCAGAAGCAGGAGGAAGCCCAGCGCGAGCGCACGGAAATCGCAAAGGATCAGCAGCGCCTGCTGCAGGATGCCCTTGCGGTCTCCGAGTCAAATACGGTCATCGGCCTCAAGGTCGTGGACAGCGCGAAGGATTTGAGCCAGATGATAAAGGTGAATGTGGAGACCGGCGCCACCGTGCGCGTCTCCCCGGTCAGCCTTATCCACCGCAGGATTATCCTGCCTGTCGCAAACCCCGCCGTCGATAGCGGCTCCGCGACAAGGAACATCAAGGAGTCCGTCCAGACCGAAGCCATGGCGAACGACATCTACTACATGGCAATCTGCGGCGAGAACGCAAACCAGGGAGCCGTGCGCCTCTGCCTGCTGGACTCTGACCGCATGGAAATCCAGAAGGAGAGCAACGAGCTTGTCGCGGAGGATTCAGTCCTCGTGAACGATGGCAGCAGCTACTACTGCGTCATCCAGGACGGGAACAAGTGGGTGGTCGGCAAGTATGACAAATCCCTCAACCTGCAGCTCAAGAGCACCGTGGCGGTCGAGCAGAACACCCCCATCACGGTCTCTCCCCGTGCGATTGTCGTGACGGACAGCACCGGCACCATAATCCTGCTGAACCCCAAAGATTTGAGCAAGAAATAAGAGATGCAGTTTCAAAAGTCCCGGGCGGACTTTTGAAACTGGCATAAAAAAGCGCTCCCGGTGGCATGTCCATTGCCACCGGGAGCGCTTTTTTTTCAAACCTCCGCTCTCAGCCCTGCTCCCTGCTCTTGTTCTCAAATTTCGTATAGCTGGAGATGAACAGCAGCTCAACGTCGCCGATAGGACCGTTACGCTGCTTTGCCACAATCAGCTTCCTGTCCTGCACCGGATTATATTCCTCCCCCTCGGTCTGCTTTTTCTTCTCACCATGGATAAATATCACCATGTCGGCGTCCTGCTCTATGGAGCCAGAGCCACGGAGCTCCGCAAGGTTCGGCTCGTTGCCTTCCGCGGTACGCGCTACCTGGCAGAGCACAACGACCGGAATCTCCAGCTCGCGCGCAAGGCTCTTGAGGGATTTCGATATGGCGGACTGCTGCTCATATACGGGGGCATCCTCGTTCTCGCTCGTGATAAGTCCGATATAATCTATAAAAATAATCTGAACCTTTTGATTCACCCGCATGCGGCGCGCCATCGCGCGGAGATCCAGAAGCTTCATGTTCGGGGTATCCACCATGTACAGGGGCGCGTTGTAGCAGGCGCCAGCCGCATCCTGCAGCTTCGTGAAGTCCTCGGTCTTGAGCATGCCGCTCCTGAGCTTGGTGCCGGGAATCCGCGCCACCTGCGACAGCAGACGCTGCCCGATCTGCTCGGCGGACATCTCAAGGCTGAAAAAACCGCACGGAATCCGCTTGTCAATCGCGATATGCTGCATCATGGACAAAGCCAGCGCGGTTTTTCCCATAGAAGGACGAGCACCGACGATTATCATCTCCGAATTCTGGAAGCCGCTCGTCATGCTGTCCAGCTGGGTAAAGCCAGACGGAATACCGGAATAGGAATCCTTATTCTTGTAGCGCGTATCGATAAGCTGGATGGTCTTGGGAACGACATCCTTCATCGAATAGACCTGCGTGGACTGGTTCGAATCTGTCAGGCGGAAAATCTTCTGCTCTGCCTCCTCCAGAATCCCGCGGCTCTCCTTCGTCTCGTCAAAACTGTCCGCCTTTATCTCCGAGGAAATCTTGATGAGATTGCGGCGGGTGGACTGATCCTGCACGATGCGCGCATAGTAATCCACATTGGCGCTCGTCGGCACCGTATCCGTCAGAGAAGAGATATACGCAGCCCCGCCGGCTTCCTGAAGCTTACCGCTCTTTGTCAGGGTATCGATAAGCGTCAGCAGATCCCCTTTTACCCCGCTGGAGAACAAATTCATCAGCGCGTCATAGATAGTCTGGTTCCGCTGGTCGTAAAAGTTGTCGGCCCGCAGGTACGTCACTATATCGCTTACGGCGCCCCAATCAAGCAGCATGGCTCCTATAGTGGCCTGCTCTGCCTCAAGATTGTGCGGCGGTATCTTATCTTTCAATTCCATTCCGGTCTCCGGCGCCTTTGCGGCATCACACGGCGCATATTCTGCCAGCCGCATTTAAAACACAAAGACCCGCAGATTGCTCTGCAGGCCTCCAGTTGCAGGGCTTCCCGCGCTTGTATCAGGCAGAAAGCTCTGCAAGGCAGTTTCAAGCTTTCCCCTAAAAACCAGAGCTTTTAGAGGCGCCACACATACTTACTCCGCGGAGGAAGAAGCCTCTTCGGCAGCAGCGCCCTTGTCTTCCTCAGCAGGCTTTGCCTTGGCATCCTTCTTCGCCTTGGAGGCGTCGGCAGCCTCGGTCTTGTCTTCCTGCGGCTTCACCGTAAGCTTCACCTCGGCAAGAGCCGCCTCATACAGATGAACCTTGAACGTATAGCTTCCGCAATTCTTGATTGTAAGGCCGGGAATCTCGATGCGCTTGCGCTCAATCTCGTAGCCGTTCTTGGCAAAGTACTCGGCAAGCGTCTGGTTCGTGACGGCACCGTACAGCTTTCCGTTTGCGCCAGCAGGAACCACGAGCTCGATGCTGAGCCCCTCAAGCTTCTCCTTAAGGGTCTTGCTGTCAGCGCGTTTCTGCTCTTTGCGAGCCTCAATCTCTGCTTTTTTGCCTTCAAAATAGGCGACGGTCTCGCTGTTGTACGGCACTGCAAATGCATGCGGGAAAAGATAGTTCCGCGCATATCCGTTGGCGACATTCTTTACGTCGCCCATCTCGCCAAGATGCTTCACATCCTCATTCAGAATAACTTTCATACCAAGCTCCTATTCCACAATTAGTATGCCGGCCGCGTCACCAGGAGTCGGATCGCAGCTCCGGCAGTGTAAGGAAGCGCTGCGTGCCATATACGGCAGCAGGCAGCGCCCTCTTTTATACATCAGTCCTGCACAGTCCCTTAGTCCGCGACATACGGAAGGAGACAGATTGCGCGGGCGCGTTTGATGGCGTTGGCAAGCTCCTTCTGATGGCGGGAACAGGTACCGGTGATGCGGCGCGGAAGAATCTTACCGCGCTCAGTCGTAAAGCGGCGCAGACCGTCGGCATCCTTGTAGTCGATTTTCGCCTTGTTCGCGCAGAAACGGCACACCTTCTTGTGGAAGAAAGACTTGCCCTTCGCGTTGCGGCCGCGACCTTCGTCCTCGCGCCCGGAATCTTCTGTCGTAGCCTGATCAGCTGCGTTTGTATCTGCCTTCTGATCCTCAACAGCTTCGTTTCTTGTTACGTCTGCCATATTACTAGCTCCTTACTATCGGTATAGGGCGCCTCCAAAAACACCAGTTTTCAGAGGCAAGTTAAAAAGGCGATATTGTATGCCGCGCGTTACAGCGACTTACAACTCGCAGGAAGCCCGAAAAGCCCACCCACGGGGAGTTTCTTAGGCTTCCCTATAATTCCTTATCAGAAAGGAATATCCTCAGGGAAATCCTGACCACCGCCGCCAAAAGCATCTCCTTCCGGCGGTGCTGATTCCTGCTGGGGCGCGGATGCCGCATATCCGGAACGCTGCTGATAGCCGCCCGGTGCACCGGAGCCGGAATACCCTGCCCCGCCGCCATCTGAACGGCTGCCAAGCAGCTCAACAGAATTCGCCATGATGCGAACCTTGCTGAATTTCTGCCCGTCCTTCTCCCAGCGATCCTGCTTCAAGGATCCCTGTACTGCAATCTGCTTTCCTTTGGTAAGGTACGGCTTTACGGACTCCGCGGATTTGCTGAAATATGAAATATCGAAATAATTCACCTCGCTCACCCACTGGTCGTTCTCCTTGCGGCTGCGGTTCACAGCGATGGACATTGCTGCCACCGGCATCCCGCTCGGCAGATAGCTCAGCTCCGCGTCACGGGTAAGACGACCGACCAATGCCACACTGTTCAGATCACTTGCCATATCTACCTCCGGAAAACCCGTTTACGCTTCTTTTTCAGCCTTCAGCACGAAAAGATATTTCAAGAGATTGGTATTCAGCTTGAACTGGCGGTCAAACTCTGAAATCTTGGCAGGATTTGCCTTGATATGGAAGAGGACGAACCTACCGCGGCGCTGCTTCTTGATTTCGTAGGTAAGGTCGCGGTCGCCGAACGGCTCCTCTTTCTCAATCTCCGCGCCAAACTTCGCAAGGTCTGCACGGAGCTGGTCTGAGCCAGCCTTGAATTTTTCATCCTCAAGCGGATAAATAGTCATAAGTTCATACT
>DGUD01000008.1 GCA_002393865.1 Treponema sp. UBA4319 | reverse complement strand
AGGAGCAGTTCCAGAAAGGAGGACATTACAAAATGAAGAAGACATTGACCGTACTTGCTGCGGCAGCGCTTTGCGCGGCAGCACTGACGAGCTGCGGCGGCGACAAAGGCGGCAGCAGCGCAGGAAAGGAAGACGCAAGCAAGAACCTTGTCGTCTGGTCGTTCACCGACGAGCTTGAGGGGCTGATCAACGACTACTACAAGCCCACCCATCCGGACATCTCCGTCCAGTATTCGCTCACCCCGACAGACCAGTTCCCCAGCAAGCTTGACCCGGTTCTTGCCAGCGGCAATGGCTGCCCGGACGTGTTCGCGCTTGAGAACGCTTTCGTAAAGAAGTACATCGAGGAAGGGCCGGATCTGCTCCTGCCGCTCGACGACATATACGCGGAAGTCAAGGGCAAGATGGCCGACTACCCGATGAAAATAGCCACCTACAAGGGACATGTCTACGGCATGGCATGGCAGGTCGCTCCGGGCGCACTCTTCTACCGCAGGAGCCTCGCAAAGCAGTACCTCGGCACCGACGATCCGGCCGAAGTCCAGAAGTACGTGAAGGATCTCGACACCTTCGTCAAGACCGCAGCGACCCTCAAGGAAAAGTCAAACGGCAAGTGCCTTATCGTCAGCGCAACCGGCGATATGTTCATGCCGTACAAGGGTGCCCGCAAGGATCCGTGGGTTGTGAACGACAAGCTCGTCATCGACCCCGCCATGGACAAGTACATGGATATGGCAAAGCTGCTGCACGACAACAACTACGACGGCCGTGTAGACCAGTGGTCAGAAGGCTGGTACGCCGGTATGAAGGGCACGCTCAAGGACGAGAAGGGCAACCCCGTCGAAGTCTTCTGCTACCTGCTGCCGACATGGGGTCTGCACTACGTGCTCAAGACCAACGCTCCTGAGACCGAAGGCGACTGGGCAATGTGCACCGGTCCCGCGAACTACTACTGGGGCGGCACGTGGATTGCGGCATACAAGAACACCAAGAACCCGAACGCTGCAAAGGAGATGATCAAGTACCTCGCCACCGACGACGACTATCTGGAGAAATATGCGAAGAAGTCTGGCGACGTGGTGGGCAACATCAATGTCCAGAACAAAATCAAGGACAACTTCTCAGAGAAGTATCTTGGCGGCCAGAACCACTACGCACAGTTCTGCGAGATGGCAAAGGGCATCGACGGTAGCCTCGTCCAGGGCTCCGACCAGCAGATTGAGTCCCTGTTCAACGAAGCGGTAACGGCATACGCGCTCGGTGAGAAGAGCAAGGATCAGGCACTGGCCGACTTCAAGGCGCAGGTCTCTTCAACGCTCGGTTACTAAGCGGACATAACCTGACGGAGACTACAGCAGGAGCCCCGCACAGGGGTCCTGCGAACGGTCTCATAAAAAGTGCAGCTCCGGCTTTACACCGCCTGCACTTTTTTTATCAGCAAAAATGGAGGTATCACCTTGACACAGATGTCACGCCAGCAGGCAAAGATGAACAGGCACGGGTATTTCTTCTGCCTGCCCTTTGTCATCATCTTTCTTATATTCAATTTCTGGCCTACGCTCTACACGTTCATGCTCGGATTCGGAAACCTGCGGGGTCTCAAATCCAGCTTCTCCTTTATCGGGCTTCAGAATTTCCAGAAACTCGTCACCGACAAATATTTCTGGGGCGCAGTCGGCAACACATTCATCATCTGGGGCATGAACTTTGTGCCGCAGCTGGGGCTCGCGCTCCTCTTTGCAATCTGGCTCACAGACGTAAAGCTGAACCTCCACGGAACCGGGCTGTTCCGCGCGCTCTTCTACCTGCCGAACTTGCTGACGGCCACATCGGTCGCCATCCTGTACCGCAGTCTTTTCGGCTACCCCGTCGGTCCGGTGAACCAGTTCCTCATGAAATTCTGCGGCTTGTCCGAAGCGTTCAACTTCTTCAGGAGCATCCCCGCATCGCGCATCATCGTATCATTCATCCAGTGGTGGATGTGGTGCGGTCAGACGCTTATCCTGCTCATGGCAGGCATCACGAGCATCTCGCCGTCCCTCTACGAGTCTGCCACGATTGACGGCGCCACAAACTGGCAGTGCACGTGGAAAATCACCGTCCCGCTGCTCCGCCCCATCATGTTCTACCTGCTCATCACGTCAATGGTCGGCGGTATGCAGATGTTCGACATCCCGTTCCTGCTTACCGGCATGCACGGCGAGCCCGACTACAAGATCCGCACCACGGCAATCTACATGTACAATATGGCATTCCAGGGACGCAACGACTACTCCTATGCGGCGGCTATCTCCATAGGCATGTTCATCATCACTGTCATTCTTGCAGTCCTCATCAATACAATCACAAAGGAGCGTGAGCCGCGCGCACGCCACGCACAGGGAGGTATAAAATGAGCGATTCCATGGCGACAAGCTACAAGACTTCCAGAGCGGTAAAATCATTGTTCATCTACATCATGATGGTGCTCTTTGCGGCCATCGCGGTAGTGCCGGTCTGGGTCATGCTGGTAAACGCGACGCGCACGACGGCGCAGATAAACGCAGGGCTTTCAATCCTGCCGAGCACGCATGCGCTGGAGAACTGGAGAATCCTGACGAACCGCGACTTCCAGATTTGGCAGGGCTTCCTCAACAGCGCAATCATCTCCGTGTGCAGCACGGTGCTCTGCGTCTACTTCTCCGCGCTCACGGCATACGGTCTCCACGTGTACCACTTCAAGGGGCGCAAGCTGCTGCAGGGTCTCATCATGCTGCTCATCATGATGCCGGCATCCCTGTCATTCATCGGTTTCTACCAGTTCATGGCGCGCATGCACCTGACGGACAACTTTATCCCGCTCATCATTCCTTCCATCGCGTCCGCGGGAACAGTGCTCTTTATGAAGCAGTACCTTGACTCCATCCTCTCGCTGGAGATTGTGGAGGCATCACGCATCGACGGCGCAACGGAATTCATGACATTCAACAGGATTATCCTGCCCATCATCAAGCCGGCTCTGGCGACGCAGGCGATTTTCTCCTTTGTCGCCAGCTGGAACAACTTTATGACGCCGTTCGTACTGCTCTCCAGCACAAAGAAGTACACGCTTCCGATGCTCGTGCAGATGCTCCGCGGCGACATCTACCGCACCGAGTACGGCGGAATCTACCTCGGTATCGCCGTATCGCTCGTGCCGATTATCGTGTTCTACGCGTTCATGTCGCGCAGCATCATCGGTGGTCTTACCATGGGCTCCGTCAAGGAGTAGCGGGAAGCAACGCTTTTTCCGAGCAAGTCAGGCGGGAAAGATTCCTTGCGCTGCAGCATGAGGAATCTCTCCCTGCCAAGGAAAAAAACTACGGGGGCAGCCATCAGAGCGGCTGCTCCTCTGCCACACAAGGAGATATACAAAATTATGGAAAACAAAAAAACAGTCCGTGTCCAGAACCCGATTCTGCCGGGATTCCATCCGGATCCTTCCATCTGCATGGCGAACGGGGAATATTTTATCGCGAATTCCACATTTGAATGGTACCCCGGCGTCGAAATCAGCAGATCAAAAGATTTCGTGCATTGGACAGCCGTCCCTTCGCCGCTTTCAGAGAAGCGCCTGCTCGACATGAACGGAGAGAAATTCTCCTGCGGTATCTGGGCGCCCTGCCTGTCTTACGCCGACGGGCTCTTCTACCTTATCTACACGAACGTGCGCAACTGGAACGTCGGCACGATGAAGGACACCCCGAATTACCTGACCACCGCGCCGTCCATCGAAGGCCCGTGGTCAGACCCCGTATTCCTTGACGCCTCCGGTTTTGACGCCTCCATGTTCCACGACGATGACGGGCGCCACTGGTTCCTCAATATGGAATGGGACTACCGGCGGAACGGTCCCCGGCAGTTCTCCGGCATCATCATGCGGGAATACGACCCCAAGACAAAAAAGCTCCTGGGCGACAGGAAAAAGATATTCACCGGCACGGACATCGGTCTGGTCGAAGGGCCGCACCTGTACAAGCGCAACGGCTGGTACTACATCGCGGCCGCGGAAGGCGGCACCACCTACGAGCATGCGCTCACCGTCGGCCGTTCCCGGAACATAGAAGGCCCCTACGAAGTGCACCCGGCGAACCCTCTCATCAGCTCGTACATGCATCCGGAGCTGAAGCAGCAGAAAGCCGGGCACGGCAGCTGGTGCCCGTCCACGGATGGCCAGCGCACATACCTCGTGTACCTGAGCAGCAGACCTCTGCCGGATTCCCAGTACTCCGTGCTCGGCCGCGAGACCGGCCTTGCGGAGATTGTATGGAAGGATGACTGGCCGTATGTCGCCCAGCCGGACGGCAGCCTGGTGAACACGCCCCCGGACTACGTGGACATACCGGCGCCGTCGGACAGCACGCCGCAGTCCTATCCCGGACAGGGGCACTGCCACTATACATTCAAGGACGAGTCCTGGCGGCTCGACTTTAAGACGCTGCGCACGCCCGCGACGGAAGAGCGCTGCACTATCAAGGAGCGCCCCGGCTTCCTGCGCATAAAAGGCGGGCAGTCGCCGTGGTCGTTCTACGAGCAGAGCCTTATCGCGCGCAGGCAGCAGGAATTCTGCTTTACGGCGGAGACAAAGATGTATTTTGAGCCGGACTACTTCCAGCAGTACGCGGGGCTCATCTACCGCTACGACGAGGAGACCCAGTATCTTCTGCAGGTTACCCACAGCGAGGAGAAGGGCAAGATTATCCAGCTGAACACCATCATGCCGAACAGCTTTGAGCAGGGCATGGAGATGGTGCTCAAAAAGGACTGTCCTGTCTGGCTCAGGCTCAGCGTCAATCACCGCAATGCAAGCTTCTCATGGTCGCAGGACGGCGAGAACTTCCACGTTATCCGCCCGGTATGCGACGCCGGCAAGCTCTCCGACGAATTTGCCGGGCAGGGCTTTACCGGGGCTTTTGTCGGCATGTTCTGCGTGGACACGGAGTTCTACAAAAAAGCCGCCGACTTCGAATACTTTGACTATCAGGGCGGCGTAAGCCGCTGATGGGGCTCATGGTAACTATCTACGACATCGCAGAAAAAACCGGGTTCTCGGCTCCGACAATATCGAAGGCTCTCAATGGCACCGGCCGCCTGAGCCGCAGCACAAGGGATAAAATCCTTGCTGTGGCTCAGGAGATGGGCTACGAGACGAATATGACGGCAAAATCGCTCGTCACAAAAAAGTCATACCTCATCGGCGTCATTTTTGAGGACAACAAGATGTTCACCGGTTTCGAGCACCCGCTTTTTGGCGGTGTCCTGAACAGGTTCCGCTCGCAGATAGAGCTTGCGGGCTATGACCTTATCTTCCTGTCGCGGAAATTCAACTTGAGCTACCAGAACCACGCGAAATTCCGCGGTGTGGACGGTATCGTCATCATCAATCCCCACGAGGACGATATCGAGCTGCTGGCGCGGATAAACCGCGAGGGCGTTCCCTGCGTATCGACGAACGACTATATCCCCGGCGTACCGACGGTTCTCTCCGACAACGAGCAGGACGCATACAAGGGCACCGAATACTTAATCGGCAAGGGGCACCGCAGGATTGCTTTCTTGGGCGGTCCCCCGAGCGAATACTCCCCCGCGACCGCGGAGCGCTACCGGGGATTCAGGAAGTGCCTTGCGGACAAAGGAATCGCTTTCAACGAGGAACTGTACGAGGAATGCAAGTTCTGGGACATGCACAGCGGCTACGAAGGCTTTGAGCGGCTCTACAAGCGCTCCTCCGACTTTACCGCCCTGTTCTGCGCGGACGACATGATTGCGCTGGGCGTCGTCAGCTACGCGGAAGCCCACGGCATCAAGATTCCCGACAAAATCTCGCTGCTCGGCTACGACGACGACCGCTCGGCAGCCTTCTGCAGGCCGGGGCTCACCACCTTCAGGCAGAACAAAATACTGATTGCCGACCTGGCAGCGGAAATCCTCATGCAGCGTCTCGTGGGTCTCCCCTCGCCGGAAACCGTCAGGATTCCGGCGGAATTCATCCAGCGGGATTCGGTAAAAACCCTGACGCCCTGACGCTGCGGCTCAGGCTCCCAGCGTCGCAGGTCCGAAGCCTTCCGGCAGCAGCTCTGCGAGCGTCGCGGCGCGGTACTCGCTGCGGCTTTTTGCCTGGATGATGATAAAAGTGCCGGGATTGCAGAATTCCATCATCACCTGGCGGCAGACGCCGCAGGGCGAGCAGTAATCCTGAACGTCGCCCTCATGGCCGCCGACGATGGCAATCGCCTTGAATTCGCGCTCGCCTTCGCTCACCGCCTTAAAAAACGCGGTGCGTTCGGCGCAGTTTGTCGGCGAATACGCGGCATTCTCTATGTTGCAGCCGCCCCAGATGCGCCCGTCCGCAGAAAGCAGCGCCGCCCCGACTTTCCAGTGGGAATAGGGGGTATATGCAGCAGAGAGCATGGCGAACGCCTTGTCCACCAGTTCCTGCACCGGAATCTGAGAAAGCTCTTTTTCTGAGACAGCCATCAATATCCTCCTTTTTTGGCAAGCCGCACAATCCTGCTGGTGCCAAGGCGGCTCGCACCGAGCGACAAGAACTGCTTTGCGTCCGCAAAAGACGCTATGCCGCCTGCAGCCTTTATCCTGACGCCCGGCCCGACGTGGGCGGCAAAGAGCCCGATGTCCGCAGCCGTGGCACCCCCGGAAGAAAAGCCGGTGCTCGTCTTGATAAAATCTGCGCCGGAATCCGTGACGATGCGGCATGCGCGCACCTTCTCATCCTCCGTCAGCAGGCAGGTCTCCACAATGACCTTGAGGACATGCGTGCCGCACGCCCTTTTTACCGCCTTAATCTCGTCGAGCACAAAGCCGTCTCGGCCGGCCTTGAGCGCGCCGATATTCACCACCATGTCTATCTCATCCGCGCCGTTATGCAGGGCGTCCTGCGCCTCAAAGACCTTGGCGGCGCTGGTCGCGTAGCCGTTCGGAAAAGCGATGACGGTGCAGACCGGCAGCGGGCTCCCCTGAGCGCGCAGATAGTCTTTTGCCTGCCGCACAAAGCAGGGCGGCAGGCATACGCTGGCCGTGGCAAAGGAGATACCGTCGTCGCAGAGCTGGCGGATGTCGTCCCACGACGCCGTCGGGGCAAGCAGCGTATGGTCCACATACGCAAAGACATCTTTATCTTCTATCACGTTCGGCATCAGCGGCGCTCCTTGTCCTGCCGGATAAGCCGCCGCACGGCATCCACCGCCACGCGGACAGCGGCATCCGTATCGTGGGCGACGGGATTGTCCAGCCCCTGCAGCGCACGCTCCTGATTCGCCATGACAAGGAACACCGAGCCACAGCGCACGCGGAGGAACTGGGCCACGATGAACAGCGCGGCGCTCTCCATCTCGGAGGCAAGGCAGCCCATGCGGAGCCATGCCTGCCATTTGTCCTGCAGCTCGTAGCTCACGGGCTTTATCTCCGGGGAATGCTGTCCGTAAAAAGAATCCTTGCACTGCACCACGCCTACGTGGCACGGCGCCGTCCCCGCACGCGCGGCAGCCACAAGCGCGTTCAGCACGTCAAAGTCCGCGACGGCAGGATATTCGATGGGCGCGTATTCCTTGGACGTACCCTCCATGCGCACCGCCGCGCTGGCAACCACAAGGTCTCCGCCCTTCACGTCAATCGCCATGCCGCCGCAGGTGCCGATGCGCACAAAGGTATCCGCGCCGCACTTGACCAGCTCCTCCATCGCGATGGACGCGCTCGGCCCGCCGATGCCCGTGGAGGTGACGCTCACCTTCTCGCCGTCAAGCGTGCCGGTATACGTGGTGAATTCGCGGTTGTCCGCCACAAGCTCGGCGCCGTCAAAATAACGGGCTATCTTCTCGCAGCGCTTGGGGTCTCCCGGCAGGATGACGTAGCGCCCCACCTGCCCCTTCCCCACCTGGATATGATACTGTTTGCTCTGATCCTCTGAATAGTTTATCATAATCTCATTCCCCTTCTTGCACTTGCCCCGCGCTCCAGACGCGGAAAGCGGGAGCGCAGGCTCCCCTCCGGCTCCTTTTAAAATGGTACGGCGTGAGCGCAACTTTGTCAACCATGAAGTGCAGCACGGCCGGGGCTTCAGCATGAAAACAAAAATGCGCTCCCAGCGGAAAAACACCCGAACTGCCGGTCGCACGCTTCGCTTTGCAAATGGCAGCCCGGGCATTTTTCCGCTTCCGCGCATTTTTCATGTTGAATCCTTGGCTTTGGTAGCATAAAAAAGAAAATCATTTTAAAACAGTTTACATAATTTTCCAATACCGCGTCCGTCTTCAGATAAAATACATCTCATGCTGAAGCCCTG
>DGUD01000018.1 GCA_002393865.1 Treponema sp. UBA4319 | reverse complement strand
ACGGCGTGAACAAGCGCGAATTCTACGTGCAGCAGCAGAAAGCCATCGCCGACTTTGCCGGAAAAGTGCACGGGGGCAAACTGCTCAACGAGAAGGGCGAGAAATACACGACCGTCTGCCAGATTGGCATCGGCGGCTCAGACCTCGGTCCCCGCGCCATGTACCTTGCGCTGGAAAACTGGGCAAAGGCAAACGGCTGCTTCAAGATGGACGCCCATTTTATCTCCAACGTGGATCCTGACGACGCCGCGGCGGTGCTCGGCTCCATAGACCTCGCAAAGACCATTTTCATCCTCGTGTCAAAATCAGGCACGACGCTTGAGACGCTGACAAACCAGACCTTCGTCATAGAATTCCTGAAGAAGGCGGGACTTGACCCGTCAAAGCACATGATTGCCGTCACCAGCGAGACCAGCCCGCTGGCAAAGAGCCCCGACTATCTGGCGGCATTCTTTATGGACGACTACATCGGCGGCCGTTACTCATCAAGCTCCGCTGTCGGCGGCGCAATCCTGAGCCTCGCATTCGGCCCGGATGTATTTGCCCGCTTCCTGAAAGGCGCGGCGGCAGAAGACGCGCTCGCAAAGGAAAAGAATATCCGCAAAAACGCGGCGCTGATGGACGCGCTCATCGGCGTGTACGAGCGCAACGTGCAGGGCTACCCGACCACGGCGGTGCTCCCCTACTCGCAGGCGCTCTCACGCTTCCCCGCACACCTGCAGCAGCTTGACATGGAGTCAAACGGCAAGAGCGTCAACCGCTTCGGCAAGCAAATCGGCTACCAGACCGGCGCCGTCATATTCGGCGAGCCGGGAACGAACGGGCAGCACTCATTCTACCAGCTGCTCCATCAGGGCACGGACATCATCCCGCTCCAGTTCATCGCCTTCCAGCAGAACCAGACAGGCAAGGACGTGGACATCCAGGGCTCCTCAAGCCAGAAGAAGCTCTGCGCCAACGTCGCCGCGCAGATTGTCGCCTTTGCCTGCGGCAAGGACGACGAGAACCCCAACAAATTCTTTGCGGGGAACCGCCCGTCCAGCATCATCTACGGAAAGCAGGTCGATCCTGAATCAATCGGCGCCCTGCTCGCCCATTTTGAGAACAAAGTGATGTTCCAGGGATTCCTGTGGAACGTGAACAGCTTTGATCAGGAAGGCGTGCAGCTCGGAAAGACGCTGGCAAAGGCTGTCCTCGCGGACAAGATGGAGCCGGCGCTCAAGGCCTACGCACAGCTGCTTATCCAGTAGCCATCGCTGCCCCGCGCCGCCACAGGCTGCGGCCGGGGATGCGGGGCAAAAAAAGAAGGCCGGGCACGCCATCTGGGCACCCGGCCTTTTCTTTTTATGAGGAGAAGAGACGCTCCTGCCCTTGCGCGTCAGACAGTGAACTGCCTCATCTGGGCGCCGATACCTTCAATGGACTCCTTCATCTTTATGGAGATATCGGACAAATCCGCGCCGGTCTCGTTGATTCTCTGGGCACCCGCGGCCATCTCGTCCATGCTCGTCTTCATGGCGCTGGAAGCATCCTGCAAGCCCTCCATATTCTGAAGGATAAGCTTGTTGCCTTCCGTCATCTCATGGGCGGCGGAGCTGACCTCTGACGTGCTGTCGTTCATGGCATGCAGCGTGTCTATAATCTGCTTGGAGCCTTCGTCCTGCTCCTTCATGGCAAGCTGAATCTCGCGCACAAGCTGGTTTGTCCGCGCAATCTCGCCGGAGACAGCCGTAAAGGCGCTGCTGGATTCCTGCGAGCCGCTGACAACATCGATGATGGAATTCTGGATATTCTTGAGCTGCTCGCCGATGGTCTTGGACTGGGCGGAAGAGGTCTCGGAGAGCTTTCTGATTTCGTCCGCAACGACAGCAAAGCCTTTGCCTGCCTCTCCGGCATGGGCTGCCTCGATGGCGGCATTCATGGCGAGCAGGTTCGTCTGCCCCGCGATGCTGGCAATCGCATGGTTCGCGTCCTGCAGCATCTTGGACTTCTCCTCAATCTGCTGGATTTTCTCGTTGACGGCGCGCTGCTTCTCCTGCCCTGCGCGGGACTGCTCGTCAAGCTGGGCAAAGGATTCGGACATCTTGCCCACGGAGGCGCTGACGGACTGGATGTTGCCGATCATCTGCTCGACCGCCGACGATGCCTGCCCGACGCCCTCCGACTGGTGCTGTATCATCCGCTCCAGAGATTCGATGTTGGAGGCTATCTCGTTGACCGCGCTCGCCGTATCCTGGACGCTGTGAGACTGCACCGTAATCTGGGAATGCACGCTCTCGATGTTCGCAAGAATCTGCGTGATGGCGCTCGCGGTATTCTCCGTGCTCATCGCCATGGAATTCCCCACCGAATTCAGGTTCTTCTCGGACTCCTTGACGTTGCCGATGGTACCCTGCAGCTTCTGGATAAAGACATTCAGCCCGTCCACAAGCCGGTATACCACGGAAAGCGTCCGCTGCGACAGGTTCACGCGCTTTGTCAGATCCGCGTTGCCGGAAGACAGCTCCTCCACCGCCCGGTTCAGGACATTCAGGCTCATGATAAGGTTGGCGGTGAGCCCCGCAACCACGGCGATGATGATAAAGACCATGCAGACGGCAAAGGGCGTGAGCGCGTTCATAAAGAAATCCCTGAATGTGAACGGCATCGCCATCGCCATGTGCCAGCTCACCAGGCCAAGCGGCGCCAGCGAGAACTGGTTCCGCGGGGCGGTATAAGCGGTTATCGCCGTAGGCACGGCATTGGTGCCCTCCAGCTCCGGCATGCGCTCGTAGAGGTTAATCTGGTCGGCAAGGATAGACTGGTCGGCGGCTCCCGTTATCTGGAGCGCGTCGTTGTACAGGTACATCTCGATACGCTTGTCAAGCCCCGAATACATGCTCGTTATGAAGTCGGAGAGCGGGATGCCGGTGCCCGCGATACCGACCGGCTTTCCCGACTTGTTGCGGATAACCGCATTCACCCACAGCATGGTTATGTTCAGGTCGGGGTTATAGTTTATGTTGAAGTTGTACTCCTCGGTCTCGTACATGGTCATCTTGTACCAGTAGGAGTCCGGGTCGTCCGGGTCAAGGTCGTACATCTTCTGCATGTTCTGCCAGAATTCATGGTCGGCATCAGAAACCCAGAATATGGACTTGCTCAGGAAGGAATTCTGAAAGGCGGCGAATTCCTGCATCGCCATGCTGCGGGTCGGCTCATCCGCAGGATTCTCCAGATATGTCGCGATGGAAGGCGACTTTATCATCTGCCGGACCAAGGTCAGCTGCTCGCCGAGGCTCGATTCGAACTCCAGCGTCTTCAGCTGCGTGGCATGTCGCAGCACCTCGTCGGCATTCTTCCGGAAAGAAGCCCTTCCCCAGAAATAGGTGACCGAAAGCAAAGCCACAAGCACCACGACAACCCCTGCAAAAATTCCGCCCTTCCCGTTCTGTCTCCGTCCATTCGCCATACACAGACCTTCCTTGTCATAAATTTCAGAAAATGCACAAATGCGCGAATCCCGGCACAGCGGCAAGCCGCAGCATAACCCTGCGCCGCACGGAAGCCCAAAAATCTCTCTTAAGGGGAGCTTTAAGGTTCCCGTATACCCTGTTTATACCACACAAACCCCGTATTGTCAAAGGGCAGGGCTGCCGCGGGCGAAATCCGCGCCACCGCGAGCGCATTTTTTTGTTTTCCGCCGCGAGCGGAACACAAAACCGATTTCCTTGCCGGAGGCGCGGGGCTTCAGCATGAGATGT
>DGUD01000024.1 GCA_002393865.1 Treponema sp. UBA4319 | reverse complement strand
GGTTCGTGTCGCCGATGAACTGGGCGACGAACTGCGTGGCAGGGCTCTCGTAAATCTCAAACGGGGTGCCGACCTGCAGCACATGCCCGGAATTCATGACGGCGATGCGGTCGCTTACCGCAAGCGCCTCGCTCTGGTCATGCGTCACAAAGATGAACGTGATGCCGATTTTGTCGTGCAGCGCGTCAAGGTCAAGCAGAAGGCTGGAGCGCAGCTTTGCGTCCAGAGCGGAAAGCGGTTCATCAAGCAGCAGCACCTTGGGCTCGTTGATGAGCGCCCGCGCGATGGCGACCCGCTGACGCTGCCCTCCGGAAAGCTGGTTCGGCTTCTTGTAGATATGCTGGTCAAGCTGCACAAGGTGCAGGTAATGAAGCACTTTCTCGTCGATGGTTTTCTTGTCAAGCTTGCGCAGCTTGAGCGGGAACGCGACGTTGTCATATACAGAAAGGTGGGGGAACAGCGCGTAGTTCTGGAACACCGTGTTGCTCTGCCGTTTGTTCGGGGGGAGCGGGACAACGTCCGTGCCGTCAAAGAGGATTGCCCCTTCATCCGGAAATTCAAAACCTGCGATGATACGCAGCAGCGTCGTCTTGCCGCAGCCGGACGGACCCAGCAGCGAAAAGAATTCGCCCTGCCGGATGGTAAAATTGATGTCGTCAAGCGCGTGGAAAGAGCCGAAGTGCTTGGAGACATGGTCGATGGAAACTGTACTTCCGTTCAATCTGGGTACAACTCCTGTAAAAATGGTGTTCCGGAGCGGGAGCCCCGTTCTTCCTGCCGGGAACAGCGCCCCTCGTGCGGGATGCAAGCTTCCACGGATTGCCCTGCGGCAACGGTGACGGGGACGAGCGCCGGATGCTTCAGCAGACTCAGGTGCAGTGCTGAAACTAGTCCACTTTCCCTTTATTGCAGGAATTTGTCAATAGAATTTTCGGAAATTGCCTGTTTTTTATGAGCTTTTTTGCTATAGTGGCAGCATGGCAATTTTCTTCTATAAAAAAGCCCCGGAAATTCCCTGCGACGAGGCGGAGGCTGCCCGCTACCTTGGCTACGCGCGCGCATCGCTCCCGCAGGGGGAAGTCGCCGAGCTGCTGCACAGCAGCTGCGCCGAGCTGCAGCGCAGCATCGTGCCGCAGGCCGTGTATGCCGTATTCCCCCTTTCCGCAGGGCAGGACTACCAGCTGTACTTTGCCGGGCAGCAGGTGCAGTCCTCAGACCTCACGAAAAACCTTGAGGGCTGCTCCCAGGTGGCGCTGTTCGCGGCGACCATCGGCCCGCAGGTAGACGCATATATCCGCCGCGCCCAGGCGCAGAGCCGCGCAAAGGCTGCCGTACTGCAGGGCGCCGCCGCCATGTTCACGGAGAATTTCGTGGAGCTGCTGAACGCGCACATCCGGCAGCAGGCCGCCGCGGAAGGCAGAAGGACACACCCGCGCTACAGCCCCGGCTACGGCGACGTGCCGCTCGCCGTGCAGAAGATTTTCTTTTCCCTGCTCCCGTGCAGCCGCATCGGCCTTACGCTCATGGACACGCTCATCATGGCACCGGAAAAATCAGTGACAGCATTCGTGGGAATCGAATAAGCGCGGAGTACGCAGCACCCTGAGCTGGATTGCGGCGCTTTCCCGCCGGGAGCGAGCGCCTGCATTTTCCGCCCAGGCATGAGCTGTGCCGCAGGCTGTGGCAATCCCGCCATATTTGCGCTATCATGGGAACATGGAAAACTCACTGGGAAGCATCATACGCGAGCTGCGCAAGGAAAAGCGCCTCACGCAGGAAGCGCTCGCAGACGGCATCTGCTCCAGCGTCTCGGTCTCGCGGATAGAGAACGGCACGCAGATGCCGTCGGGCGCCACGCTGGAAAAGCTGCTGGAACGGCTGGGCTCAAGCACCTACCAGATATGCGGCGTCTACTACCGGAACGAGCGCCAGCAGCGCTTTGAGGAGCTGGCGGACGAGGCCGCAAAGGCCCTGACGCGCGGAGACGTGCGCTATGCAAAATCCATGCTGGATACCATCGGCGGCTATGCTGCGGACGACGCGGCGGGCAGGCAGGTGACCGAGTTCCTGCGGGGAACCGTCATGCTGGAGGAAGCTGCCCCCGGCGCCACCGCCGTCCTTGAGCAGGCGCTCGCATGCACCAAGCCGGGGCTTGACCCGTGCAGCTTCCGCAGGCAGCTTCTGACGTCTACCGAGGCGAACATCCTGAGCGTCCTGTCCGTGGCGAACTACAAGGAAGGAAAGCGGAGCCGGGCTGTCCTGATCGCGCGGGAGCTGCTGGAGGCGCTCAAGGGGCAGCAGAGCAAGCTGCGCTCCTACGGGCTGCTGCGCATGAACACCGCGGTGAACCTTGCCTTCTACCTTATCGCGGAAGGCAACGGCCGGGGCGCGCTGGAGCTTGCGGAAGAAACGCGGGCGTGGGCGCTTTCCGACGCGGAGCTTGCGCTGATGCCGGAGCTTGAGTTTGCCAGGGCCAGGGCACTCGCGTCCTGCGGCAGGGAAGCGGAAGCGCGGCGCATCGTCGGGGCAATCGTGCCCTACCTGCGCCTCATCGGCAGGGAGCAGCTTGCCGGGCAGGCGCAGGAATTTGCCGAGACCCTTTCCTCCCCGGACGAATCCTAACGGGGCGCTTTCTTAACAAATGACGTAAATTTTTTTCCGCATCATCCGGCATGGACGTAAGGTCGCCCTTCCCGCTATGCTTGCCATACCGGAGGATACGATGAGAAACTACCTGCTGTACAAGAACCGCATTCCCTTTGCCGGGTATGCGCTGTCCCAGATGCTGTACGTCGCGCTCGCAAGCGGCGCCGCGCTCCTTCTGAACTGGATGGTCGATCAGATTTCCCTGTCACTCAAGGACGGCACTGAAGCGCGGCTTGCAAAGGATTTCCTTTTCTGCGCCGCCTACGCCGCCGCGCTCGGAGCCCTGGGCCTCGTAAGCCAGCGCTGCAAGGCCCGCTGCATACGGAATGCCTGCCTTCACCTGAAGGAGGACGTGCTTGCGGGAATCCTTGCCCTGCACCCGCAGCAGTTCCGCCAGCGGGGGAACGCCTCCTGCCTTGCGCTGATGAACCAGAACATGGACATGGTGGAAGAGCAGTACCTCAGGAACACGCTGTCGCTCGCCGAAAGCATTGCGGGTATTGTCATTGCGGCGGCGATGCTGGTCATGCTGAACCCCGTTGTGGCGGCGGTGTCGCTCGCGCTCATGGCGCTGCCCGGATTCATCCCGCGGCTGTTCGGCGCACGGCTCGCGCGCCTGCAGGAGCAGCGGGCTGGCGCGGGTTCAGAGTACAACGGAACGCTGCAGGACATGCTCCGCGGCTTCCTTGTCGTAAAGGACTACCAGCTGGAGGGACGGATGCGCACAAAATTCGGCACGGCTGCGGCGGCCCAGGAGAACGCAAAGGAGCGCGCTGCGTCCGCACTGGCGCTGGTACAGGCGCTGTCCGCGTCCGCCGGCATACTCGCGCAGTTTTTCGTCATCAGCTTTGCCGGTGTGCTTGCCGTGCGCGGCCATCTGACGCTGGGCAGCATCATCGCCGTCACGCAGCTGACGGGGCAGGCGCTCAGCCCGGCATTCCAGCTTTCCGCAAAACTGGCACAGCTGCGCTCGGTCAGGGGAATCCTGCAGGAGATGGAAGGAATCGCGCGCCCGGCACCAGAGCAGAGCGGCGTCCCCGGCCTGCGCATGACGGACGGCTTTGCGGACAGCATTGAGCTGCGGGACGTGTCGCTCGCATTCGACGGCGGCGGCATGGGGCTGCGGCACATACAGCTGCGCCTCAGGAAGGGCAGGCACTATGCCGTTGTCGGCGCCAGCGGCAGCGGCAAGTCCACGCTGCTGGGCGTGCTCGGCGCGCACTGCATGCCGACCGGGGGGGGCGATTCTGGTGGACGGAGAAGCAGGGCGGCGGGTGGTCTGCGCGAGCGTCGGGCAGGAAGTCTATCTGTTTTCCGGGACGCTCCGGGACAACATCACGCTGTTTTCGGGCCAGCCGGAAGCCGAAGTGATGCGGGCGGTGGAGGAAGCCGGCCTCTGCGGGCTCGTGGAAAGCCTTCCTGCAGGGCTGGACACGCGGCTTGAAGAAAACGCCGCGCGGCTTTCCGGCGGCGAGCGGCAGCGCATCGCGGTGGCACGCGCCCTGCTCCACGGCAGGCAGCTGCTGCTCCTTGACGAGGCAACCTCGGCGCTGGATGCCAAAAACGCGGAGCGTATCGAAGAGACCGTCAGCCGGCTGCGCGGCACCACCGTCGTGGCCGTGACCCACCGCGCCGACGCACGGACGCTTGCCCGCTACGACGAAGTCATCGTGCTGGACAAAGGCAGGCTCGTCAGCTGCACGCCGCCCGCAGCATTCCCTGCAGCCCGTGCTCCGGAGAACGCGTAGCGGCAGCGGGGGCACGCATGGCTCCCTTCCGCGCGAATCATCGCACGGTGTACAGCTTTACCGTCTCCGTTCTTCCCCGGATTGCGGCGTCGTCCACAAAGGCAATGGCAGGAAAGCCGGCCTGCTTCTTGAGGGCGTCTACCGTGGACTGGGAGATGAGCAGATCCGTTTTGTAGCTTTTGCACAGCCCCTCAATGCGGCTTGCGGTATTCACGCTGTCACCGATTACCGTATATTCAATCCGGTTCGCAGCGCCGATGTTCCCCGCAAGGACGCGCCCCGTGTGGATTCCGATTCCAAAGCGAAGCATCGGGAAGCCCTTTGCCGCAAAGCCGCGGTTCATCTCCTCAAGCGACTTCCGCATGTCAAGCGCCGCCGCAAAGGCATCGTCCGCATGCTGCGCCAGCTTTACGGGCGCCCCGAACAAGGCCATCACCGCGTCCCCGATATATTTGTTGATGACGCCGCCGTGAGCCGTGATGCATTTCTCAAGGCCGGTAAAATATTCGTTCAGGAGCGCGACGATTCTTTCCGGCGGCATATTCTCCGAAAGCGTCGTGAATCCGCGGATGTCGCAGAACATGACCGTCACTTCGCGCGTCTCGCCGCCAAGCGAGACGTTCTCGTTCAGAAGATAATCGCGCACTTGCGGCGTAACGATTTTGCCAAAGGTGTCGCGCATGAATTCTTTTTCCTTCAGGGATGTGGTCATCTCATTGAAGGTGTCGCCCAGCACGCCCATCTCATCGTTGGAGCAGATGACGGTCTTTGTGTCGTAATTTCCCTTTGAGATTTCCCGCGCGCCGTCGGTCAGCTTCTGGAGCGGCTTCTGAAAATAAGAAGAAACCAGAAAAGTCAGAACCAGCCCGATGCAGAGCAGCATGCCCGTAAAGACAAAATCCGAATAGTTGGGGATTTCCACGTGGTAGCGCTTTGTGCAGAAGAGCCTGATTGCCAGATAGAAGGTCGGGAACAGCGCGCTGGAAAAAAAGTAGAAGAGGAAGACCCGCTTTATGGAAGAAAGGGCGGTGCGCTCAATCTCCGAGATTTTTCCGTCGGGGAACAGCGCCGGAAGTACGATGTTCCGGTTCAGCGTCTCAAGCGTAAAATAGATGAACGTAAACGAAAAAATGGAGAGAAAGATATACGATGTGACGGACGAAATCAGGATAAAGGAAATATCCTGCCTCAAAGTCTGTCTGAAATACAGCAGGGCAGCCATCTCCAGCAGGAAATTGGAAAGCCACCCGGATATGCCCAGGACGGCAAAAGCCCAGGGCATGTGCACCATAATCCGGGCATAGCCTTTTTCGCCATGGCGGTATTTGCGCAGCTGCATCGCATAGGCAAGGCAGAGGAACACAGGCACCAGATAGCAGAGGATACTCAGGGTATTTATGAGACTGCCGTGCTGGTCCATAAAAGCTTTCCATTGCCGGAGCGGAACCGTATCCGGCATCGGAAAACTCGACAGGTTCGAGGAGAGCACCGCAAGGATGTTCGCCAAGAGACAGATGAGCCCGTACAGGTACACGTGATGCTTCAGGAAAAAATCTTTTGCCCTCATACCGGCTATTATCCCATATTGCCCGCAGAGTAGCAAGGGGAGCACGGAAATCACGAACCTCGCCGCAGAGCAGCGGGGTATGATTTACTTCTAAACGGTTCAATGCAATCGAATTTGCCGCCTACCATGTTACTGCGCCAAGGTTCGTTGATTTCCGTGGCCGCCAGCCAGGGCTTCAGCATGAGATGTATTTTATCTGAAGATGGACGCGGTATTGGAAAATCATGTAAACTGTTTTAAGATGATTTTCTTTTTTATGCTACAAAAGCCAAGGATCCAACATAAAAAATGCGCGGAAGCGGAAAAACGCCCGGGCTGCCATTTGCAAAGCGAAGCGTGCAACAGGCAGTCCGGGTGTTTTTCCGCCGGAACCAGATGC
>DGUD01000044.1 GCA_002393865.1 Treponema sp. UBA4319 | reverse complement strand
CTATGCTGAAGGAGATGTCCTTCACCGCCGGGACGAAGAGCCGCCCCATCTGGTACTTCTTGCTCACATTGTGCATCTCGATGATAGTCATGGCAACCATTCTAGCACGATTACCCGCTCAATGACAACACGGGCGCTCAGTCCCAGGGCTTCAGCATGAAAACAAAAATGCGCTCCCAGCGGAAAAACACCCGAACTGCCGGTCGCACGCTTCGCTTTGCAAATGGCAGCCCGGGCGTTTTTCCGCTTCCGCGCATTTTTTATGTTGAATCCTTGGCTTTTGTAGCATAAAAAAGAAATTCATCTTAAAACAGTTTACATGATTTACCAATACCGCGTCCGTATTCAGATAAAATACATCTCATGCTGAAGCCCTGGCCGCACGGAAATCGCTTTTGTGTGGAGCGTGAAGGAAAAGACGGCTGAAAAGCCTCTTTGGCGCGGCGTCCTTGCAAGCCCCTTTGTTTTCCGCTATGCTGGGGGGCATGCAGCCTCCGTATCCCCGACAAATCCAGCAGCTTCCGATTACCCCCTATCTGGACGATATATGCGCGCGTCTCAAAGCGTCCCCATCGCGATTCCTTGTGCTGACGGCGGAGACCGCCGCCGGGAAATCGACGGCAATGCCGCTGGCGCTGCTCCGTCATTTTGAGGGAAAAATCTATATGCTGGAGCCGCGCCGTATCGCCACGCTCGCAGTCGCGGCCCGCACGGCGGAGCTGCTGGGGGAATCGCCGGGAACGACCTCCGGCTACATCATGCATCTGGAACGCCGCGTCTCCGCCCAGACGCGTTTTACGGTCATCACGGAGGCCGTGCTCACCCGCATGCTGCAGCACGACCCGGCGCTGGAAGGTACCAGCGTCGTCGTCATCGACGAATTCCATGAGCGCTCCGTGCACGCAGACCTTGCGCTCGCATTCCTGAAGGAGGCGATGCAGCTGCGGGACGACCTCTACGTTATCGTCATGTCGGCTACCATAGACACCGCTTCCGTCGCACGCTATCTGGGCACGGACAGCGCCCCGGCGCCAGTATTCTCCGTCAGCGGCAAGCAGTTCCCGGTGGAAGTGAGCTACGCGGGAAATATAAGCGCCGCGGAAGCAGTGCTGCGAGAGCTTTCGGACAGGCGCTCGCAGGGAAGCATCCTCGTTTTCCTGCCGGGCATCGCGGAAATCCGCCGGACGGCAGCGGAACTGGAATCCCGCGGGGCAGACGCCGAGATTCTTACGCTGCACAGCTCCGTGGGATTCTCCGAGCAGAAAAAAATCCTGGAGCCGGTAACGGCAGGCGCCCCGCGCAGGGTCATACTCTCTTCTGCGATTGCCGAGACATCGCTCACCGTACCGGGCGTCACCGTCGTCATCGACAGCGGCAAATCCCGCCTCAGCAGGATGAACATCGCCGCAGGAATGGAAACGCTGGTCACCGAAGCAGAGAGTCTTTTTTCCGCGGAACAGCGGAAAGGGCGCGCAGGGCGGACTGCACCGGGCAGATGCATCCGCCTCTGGAACGAGCAGGAGCCGCGCGTCACCCGGACGCCCCCGGAGATACTGCGCTCCGACATCCTTCCGCTCGTACTGGAATGCGCCCAATGGGGCGTGCAAGAGCGCAGCAAGCTCGACTGGCTGGACGCGCCGCCGGAAAACGCATGGGAATCCGCGCGGCAGCTGCTGCGTGCCATGGGCTGCCTTTCCCCGGAAATAACGCCGCTGGGAAAAGCCGCGCTGCTGATGGGGCTCCACCCGCGGCTTGCCTGCGTAGCGCTCGCAGGCTCCGTGGAAAAGGCCTGCGCATACGGCAGCTATGCGGACGCAGCTCCCGCCGTGCAGAAAAAAAAGCGGGCAGAGACCGAGAGCCGCGTGCAGCGCTGCAGGGCGCAGTTCCCGGAGCTCCGGCACTTCTCCCTGCCAGAGCCGCTGTTTGCCGGCTACCCGGACAGAATCGCACGGCTGGCCGCTCCTGACGGCACATACCAGTTTCCTTCCGGCAGAATCGCCACGCTTCCCAAGGATGAGCGGCAGCGCACGGCTGTATTCCCCGCATGGATTGTGGCGCCGGACGCTGATGCCGGGGAACGGGAAGGCCGCATATATGCATGGGAGGCGGTGGACACGCAGACCACGGAACAATGGCTGCAGGAGCGGGCAACGCTGAGCACACAGCTGGAATTCACGGAGGCTGCAAAAGGCGCGTCGCCGCGGCTGAGAAAAACCGAGATACAATGCTACGGAAAGCTCGTGCTTGCCCGCAGGCAGCGCGCGGTGCAGGCCGCCGATTTTTCAGAGGCAGCATGTGCGGCTGTCCGGAAGGAAGGACTTGCATGGCTGCCGCTTTCGGAGAAGACGCAGGATTTTTTGCTCCGGGCGCAGTTTTATGCCCAGCACAGCGGGCAGCAGGACGAAGAAAAATACACGGACTCCGGCCTGCAGCAGCGGGTACAGGAATGGCTTCCGCCCTTTGTCACCGGCACGTCGCTTTCCGCAGACGAGGTATACGACGCGCTCTATTTTTATCTTGACGGAAGCACAGTCGATTCCCACGTTCCGCCCAAACTCACCATGCCGAACGGAAAATCATTCCGCGTGCGCTACGAACGCAGCTCCGGGCACAGCATCCGCCCGGTGATGGAAATCATCATACAGCAGGCCTTCGGCTGCTTCAAGACGCCGCGCGTCATGGGGCAAGCAGTGCTGCTCAAGCTGCTTTCCCCCGCGCGCAGGCCGCTGCAAGTCACCGACGACCTTGAGGGATTCTGGCAGAATACGTGGCCGGAAATCTGCAAGGAGATGAAAGGACGCTACCCGAAGCACAACTGGGATTACCGGCTCGCGGAAAAAGACTAGGCCGGAGCGGAAACCTTGTTGTCTTCCGCCCGCAAAAATGCTGTTTTTAAGGAGGCAGATATGAAATGGATGATTGCGTCGGACATACACGGCTCCGCAAAGTGGTGCCGCATGATGCTTGCGCGTTATAAGGAGGAAGGATGCGGCAGGCTGCTGCTGCTGGGCGATCTGCTGTACCACGGGCCGCGCAACGAGCTTCCGGAGGAATACGCACCCAAAGATGTCATCCAGATGCTCAACGGCGTAAAAGATGATATTCTCTGCGTGCGCGGAAACTGCGAGGCGGAAGTCGATCAGATGGTGCTGGAATTCCCCATCATGGCGGACTACGCCATCATCGCGGACGCCGGGCATTTTATCTACGCGACGCACGGACACCTGCACGGCAAAACAAATCCGCCGCCGCTGCGCCCAGGCAGCATACTGCTCTGCGGGCACACCCACATTCCCGCCTGTACGGATATAGAGCACGGGACAATCACCTACATGAACCCCGGCTCCGTCGCTATTCCAAAAGAAGAGAGCCCACACAGCTACATGGTCTGGGAAGGCGACACCTTCATCTGGAAGCGCATCGAGGACGGCAGCGAGTACTTGCGGAAAGACTGGGGCGCCGCCTGACTTCAGCAGGGCGGACAGCGGGCTGAACGCAAAGCGCCACCGGCCCCACGGAACAGCAAGCATCAAGGCTGCTGCCCACCAGCAATAGCCGGCGCCGTGTAGGAAAGGGTCGCCGCCTTATAGAAGCGGAGCGAGGAATCTTTGTAGCCGTCAGCGCCCAGCCCCGCCTTGACGCTCAGCCGCCGCAGGAACCCCTCCCTTGTGTAGCCCCGCTCCAGCGCCAGCGATGCCTGCAGCAGGGTCTCGCGGGCGGCTGCATTTTCCGCCTGCTGATTCACGAGGAGCAGGGAGTCAAGGCCGGGGACAAAATCAAGGCAGGAAGCTATCGGCTCCCAGCGGCCAAAAAGCGAGATGTTGATGAAAAGACCGTCCAGCTCCTCCGGGACAATCCAGCGGTAGCGGGGGTCGCGGGCGGCCTCAGCGCTCGCATAGCGGGCGGCGGCTTCCGCATCCCCCGCAGAAAAGTCCAGCCCCGAATAGAGGGCAAGGCAGCCGCGGTCGGATCCGGCGCTGCGGTAGCGGACGGCGATACCCCGGCTGCGTCCGTCGGTAAAGGGGCAGCGGCATTCCGGTGGCAGGCATATTCTGTCGCCTGCAAGGGATGCGCGCAGCTCGTCCACCGCAGCCCCGTGCAGGGAGGAAAGCCAGCCCCCGCAGGATTCAGCCCCAGCCTCGGACAGGAACTGCCCCTCTAGCGCCGTCTGCCGCGCCATCGCCCGCAGCGTCACGGCAGACACGCCCGCATCCCCGCCAAAGGGCATAAGCTTCTTTTTTGCGAACAGCTCCCGTATGGCAGGCGGCGCGCCCAGCCAGAGGGCGGCTCCCCGGTAAAAGCCGCGCTGGTAGCTCTGGAAGCACGCCACATCATCCTTCCAGTGGGAAAAGGCCGCGCGGTCCTCAAGGCTCTCCTCCCGCTCGCCGAAGGCGCCGGCCGCAAAAAGCCAGTCCGCCCGCTCAGGCGCGTTCCGCATGAAGCATTCCAGATAGCCCCAGGCCTCGCCGGGGCTCTGCTGGTAGGCGGCGGACAGGGACACCGTGACCAAGGGGCAGCCCGTCCGCCGTAAAAAGGCGCAGGTGTCGCGGATAAAGCCGTCCGCATCCCTGCCGCCCCTTCCCAAAGAGGCCTCCCCGCCATACAGGTCAAGGTCAACCGTCGCCACGAAGGGCTTTTCCAGCCGAAGCTCCTGCAATCCGTCAAAGTCCACGATGCGGAACGAGCGCAGCATCGTGTCTGCCGCATCCTGCGGGCGCCCCGCCGCGTTGCGCTCCAGCCAGCTCCGCCTGTCCGAAAGCTCCAGCCCGGAGGCGGAACGGCGGCAGACCCAGCAGACCTCGCTGATGGTACCAGCGTCCACGAGCTGGCCGACCCAGTCGTAGCTGTGCACGGCAGCGGAAGCCGGCCCCACGTCGTTGTGCCAGTCAAAGAGGACGAGGGTGGCGCAGCGTTCCCGCTCGCAGTAGTCCCGCACAATCTCATAGCTCAGGCCATGCCGGTCACTCAGAAAGTAGACTGGGCGGGCTGCCGGCGCGCAGGAGGCGATGAGGAGGAGAAAGGGGAAAAAGGCAAAAAACAGGGCAGCACGGAGAAAAAGCCCGAATTGTGAGCGCTTCATACACAGAACCTGCTCCCTGTTATAGCATGTTTTGCAAAAGAGACCAATACGGCGGCATGTATCCGGGAACGCAAATCAGGGCTTCAGCATGAAAACAAAAATGCGCTCCCAGCGGAAAAACAACCGGACTGCCGCTTGCACGCTTCGCTTTGCAAATGGCAGTCCGCGCATTTTTCCGCTTCCGCGCATTTTTTATGCTGCATCCTTGACTTCTGTAGCATAGAAAAAGAAATCATTTAAAAACAGTTTGCATAAACTGCCAACATCGCAT
>DGUD01000146.1:22260-22467 GCA_002393865.1 Treponema sp. UBA4319 | reverse complement strand
CCAGCCGTCCCAGCCGAATTCCCCTGCGCTACCCAGCATGCGGCTCTGCGCAGGCTCCACAAGAATCCTGCAGAGGCTGCCGTAGGAGTAGCCGGAAAGATGCGGCATCCTTGCATCAAAACAGCGCTGGACGGCAGCGCTGATGTGCTGCGTGCGCAGGTGCTGCACGGTGCGTTCCTTGAGAATCTGCTTGCGGCCAAAGCGCCC
>DGUD01000146.1:0-22192 GCA_002393865.1 Treponema sp. UBA4319 | reverse complement strand
ACCCGCCGCTAAGCAGCATACGGCAGAATTTCATATAGTCATCGGCAGTGCTCAGCAGCCCTGCCCCGCCGGACTCAAAGACAGGGCTCTTTTCCG
Organism: Treponema sp. UBA4319; assembly: GCA_002393865.1. GTDB lineage: Bacteria > Spirochaetota > Spirochaetia > Treponematales > Treponemataceae > Treponema_D. The sequence continues at coordinate 22,096 of DGUD01000146.1, read as the reverse complement.
CGCGGTATGCCACGCCGAGATTCGGTCTGTCGTACACGGCAAGCTCCCCGTCAGCCGTCCGAGCGTATTCCTCCGCGAGCCGGTCTCTTTTTTCCGCAGGGACAAAAAAAGCGGTGTCCTCCATGCCGAGCGGCTCAAAAAAGCGGATGCGCAGGTATTCGCCGTAGCTCATCCCCGTCACCTTCTCGACCACAGCCCCCAGCACATCGGCAGAAAGCCCGTACTCATAGTCCGTCCCCGGCTCAAAGCCCAGCGGGACTGCGGCAAGGCGGCGCACAAAATCCTGCGTCGTAATCGGAGCATCGCCCCCTACGGCCGCGTTCATCTCGTCAAGCAGCAGCGAGGTCTGCCTGTGTGCCTCATCCTGTGCGCCGCCGTACGAGAGCCCCGATGTCATGTTCAGCAAATCACGGATAGTCATCGCGCGGGCGGCAGACCCCACCTTCCAGCCGTCGCAGACCTGCATCCCGGCAAATTCCGGCAGGTAGCGGGACAGCTCGTCCCCCAGCTCCAGCCGCCCCTCCTCCACCAGCGACCACACCGCCGCGGAAGTCACCGGCTTCGTCATGGAATACATGCGGCAGATGGTATCGCGCCGGAATTTCTTTCCACGGGCAATATCCGCCATGCCGGAATCAAAATAGCCCTGCTCCTTACCGCCCTGGAAGACAAGGCAGGAAGCCCCGGCCACAGCTTTCTCGGCGACAGCGCTATCAAGCACCTGCTGCACAAACGCAAGATGTTTCTTGTCCATACCTATCACTTCTCCTGCATAAAAAAAGCCGGAAGCCCGGCTTTCTTCCGGCCGTTTCCCGGCAGAGAGGACATACGCAGCACAAAGCCGGCGCCAGCCCCCCGATGAGCTGCCCGTGCCCCGGCTCCGGCAGTGCGCCAGCGCCGCCCGGACAGACTTATGAATTCAGATAGTCAACGACAAGCTGACCCATCTTTTTGGTACCGACCAGTTTGCCAGATGCCTTCAAAGCCTCGCGCTCGCGGCCCGCAATGTCAGCCGTGCGCCAGCCGTCATCAAGCACCTTGCCCACCGCAGTCTCAATGGCCTTCGCCTCTGCCTCCAGCTTGAAACTGTAGCGCAGGAGCATCGCGGCAGAAAGAATCGTGGCAAGCGGATTCGCAATATCTTTGCCTGCGATGTCCGGAGCCGTGCCGTGGATAGGCTCATAGAGCCCGGGGCCGCCGGCACCGAGCGAGGCGGATGCCAGCATACCGATGGAACCGGTAATCTGGGCGGCCTCGTCCGTCAGGATGTCGCCGAACATATTGCTCGTGGCGATGACGTCAAACTGGCGAGGGTTGTGCACCAGCTGCATCGCGGCATTGTCGATGTAGAAGAAGGAAAGCTCCACGTCCTTGTATTCCTTGTGCACTTCCTCGGCTACCTTGCGCCACAGGCGGCTCGAATTCAGTATGTTCGCCTTGTCAACGACAGCCAGCTGCTTGCGGCGTTTCTGCGCGAACTCAAAGCCCATGCGCACAATGCGCTCAATCTCTTCCCATGTATATTTCTCTGTGTCCCATGCGCTACGGCCATCGGCAGCAGTACCGCGCTCCCCGAAATAAATGCCGCCGGTCAGCTCGCGCACAACCAGAATGTCTATGCCCTCGCCGGCAATCTCGTCTTTGAGCGGGCAGGCATCCTTCAGCTGCTTCCACATAACGGCGGGGCGGAGGTTCGCATACACCTTCATGCCGCCGCGCAGACCGAGCAGCGCCTTCTCCGGACGAATCTCCGGCGCGACGTTGTCCCACTTCGGGCCGCCGACAGCGCCGAGCAGCGTGGCATCGCTGTGCAGACAGATATCAAGCTGATCCTGCGGCAGCGGCTTGCCCCACTTGTCAATGGCAGCTCCACCGGCAATCACCGTCTCGTACGTGAACGAATGCCCGAACTTCTTCGCAACGGCATTCAGGACATTCACGCCTTCCGCCACTACATCAGGACCGATACCGTCCCCAGGAATCAAAGCGATTTTCTTTTCCATATTATATACAGCTCCTTGGGCAGCCTCCGAAGCAAAAGCGCCGGGCAAGCTCCTGCAAAAGCCGCAGGATTCCCCGGAAGCTTTCCGTGCACTTCAGAAAGCACCGATTGCAATAGTACCAGCGTAGACCCGCCAAAACAACGCGGGTTTATATATACTACAAGTCCTTCATTTTTGCTGCATAAGTATAGCATGACTAACCGGGATAGTAAAGAGGGTAAAAAGCAGGCAAAAGCGCGCGCAGCCTGCGAAAAAAAAGGCCGCCCCAAAGGCGGCTTGTCTTCCCCGGATTCACATGGATACATCGGGTGCAAGAAAGGTTCCAGCGCTCTGCTGGCAGTTAGAGAGTCACCCCTGCCGGGGTCACCATTTTTGTCGGAATCTGCATAATCGCCTCCCGTCGATATGGTGGAATGCTCAAGCTCCTTAACTTGTTCCTTACCATCTATATTAAGTATAGCACACTATCGCAGGAATGCAAGCTTTTTTTTCAGAAAAACATGCATAAAAAAGGCGGAATCCTTGCATGCATAAGAGTCACGCCCCGCGTCGCCCTTTCATGCAGTTCAGCGCCTCCGTCCCGCAGAAGACCACCAGCGCAAACAGCAGCAGGAAGAACGGATAGAGCACAAGGCCGGCATGCGCGGCAAGCAGCCCGAACAGCGGCGGCATAAAAGTCGAGCCTATATATGCGCTCGCCATCTGCACGCCGACCACCGCCTGAGAGTTCCTGCGCCCAAAATTTGCGGGAGTCGCATGGATGATTGAAGGATACACCGGCGCGCAGCCAAGACCGGAAACCACCAGCCCCGCAAGCGCGGGAACATCCGAGCCGAACGGAATGGCAATCAGGCAGATTCCGAGCGCCGCGACGCACACCCCTATCCGCGTGAGCGCACGGTCGCCCAGCTTCTCGGCGACAAAACCGTTCACAAAGCGACCGCCGGTTATGCCAAGATAAAAGAACGAAGCAAATCTGGCGGCAGTCTCCGGCTCAATGCCGCGGAAGTTCACAAGGTAGCTGCTCGCCCACAGGCCGGTGGTGCTCTCCATCGCACAGTAGCCGAAAAACGCGATAAGGATGAGCCACAAGCCCCTGATTCTCAGCACGGAGCCAAGCGTACGCTTTTCGGGGGGCAGCCCGGAGGCTGGGGCGTCTTCCGCTCCGGCTCCCGGCCGCGCGCCGGACTGTTTCCGCCACATCGGGAGCGTCGCAAAGAGCGTCGCCGCAAGCACAATCTGGATGAGCGAGACTGCGCGGTAGCCGCCATGCCATGAGCTTTCCCGCATCAGGAAAAAACCCATGATGTACGGCCCCACTGACGCGCCCACGCCCCAAAAACAGTGGAGCCAGCTCATGTGCCGCGCCTTGTAGTTGAGCGCCACGTAATTGTTCAGGGCAGCATCAACCGCGCCCGCCCCCAGACCGTACGGAACGGCCCACAGACAGAGCACAGCAAAAGCAGGCGCCAGAGAAAATCCCGCCAGCGCAATCGCCGTCATCGCGACAGAGACAGCCGTCACGAGCCCCGTACCCAGCTTTCTGGTCAGACGGTCGCTCAGCAGGCTGGAGACAATCGTCCCGCCAGCAATAATCATGCTCAGCGCGCCTGCCGCCTCAAGGGGAGCCCCGACATCACCCCGCATCACCGGCCAGGCGGCGCCCAAAAGCGAATCAGGAAGCCCCAGGCTGACAAACGCGACATAAATCACCGGAAGCAACAAAGAAATCATATACACACTCCAAAACTATCCGCGGTCAGGCCTTCACCAAGCGGGAGAGCTCAGTCCAATCAAGCTGCGCGGCCGCCTTCTTTACCGCGGCAAAGCGCTGCTTTTCCTCATCGGGAATCCGGTAGCCCTGCAGGGACTGCACGATGGAATCCACGCTCGCAGCGTCAAAAGCCGCGGCAAACTCCGCTATGCCCGCATACGCCTCCTTAAGCTGCGGCAGCCCTATCGGCGTCAGGCTCGCATCATCCGCGCCGGGGAACACATCCGCCAGCTCGGCAGCCAATATGCGCAGCTGCGACAGAAGCACCGGCGTATCAGATGCGATGCAGCCGGTATCCTGCGCATTCCCGGCAGCCTCAAGGCGTTCCGCCAGACGGGAAAGCTCCGACGCGCCGATTATACGCATCGAGCTTTTTATCGCGTGAACCCTGATTGTGTAATTTTTCCAGTCCGCTGCCTCCTGCAGTTCCGCAATAGTCCCGATAGTATCCGGCAGGCTCTCAGCGCTTGCTTCCAGTGCGTCAAGATATGTGTCAGGAGAGCCGCAGTTCTTCAGGCCTTCCGCGGAATCAACGCCCGACAGGGAAGAAACCCAGCCGGGAAGCACGGCGTTGTCTGCCGCCGCAGCATCCGGAGCCGGGCCCGGAGCGCCATCCGGACGGCAGAGCTTTTCCGGGGGCAGATAATCCATCAGCATAGTCTCCAGGCGCTCAGACTCTATCGGCTTGGTCAGGTAATCCGAAAAGCCTGCGGCAAGGTATTCTTCGCGGGCTCCGGACACGGCATTCGCCGTAAGGCAGATGACCGGAATATTTTTTGTGCCGACAGAGCTCTCTTCCTTCAGGCGCGCCAAAGTCTCTATGCCGTCCATCCCCGGCATCCGGTAGTCAAGGAAAATCACATCGAAGTCCTGCTCCTTCGCAAGGCTGACTGCCTCGGCACCGCTTTCCGCCGTGACAATGCCAAGCCGCGTCTGCTTCAAAAGCCCCCGTATGACCTTGAGGTTCAGCGGCGTATCGTCAACGACCAGAATCTTTGCCTCCGGTGCGGTAAAGCGCTCATGGTAGCGCCTGCGGGCAGCCCTCGCCTTCCGCAGCGCCTCGGCAAAATCACCAAGCTCGCTCCACGACTCAACCTTCTGCTCCACCACAAATGAGAACGTAGAGCCCTTTCCGTAGACGCTCTCGACTTCCAGCTGGCTCCCCATCAAGGCAAGCAGCTGCCTGGTGATAGACATGCCGAGCCCCGTTCCCTCTATCGAACGGTTCCGCTTCTCTTCTATGCGTTCAAATGCCGAGAACAGCTTTTGTATATCCTCGTCCTTGATGCCGATGCCGGTATCCGCCACAGACACGCGCAGCGCAATATGCTCCCCGTCAGTTTTCTCAAAGGACACGGAAAGCGTGATGCTCCCCTGCTCCGTATACTTGACGGCGTTGGTCAGTATGTTGGTGATGACCTGCTTGACGCGTATCTCATCCCCGAAAAGCCCGGAGGGAAGATGCTGGTCAACATGCACCAGCAGGCGCAGCCTTTCTTTTCCGCGCGGGGCTCAATCATGTTCACAAGGTCGTTCAGCACCGTCGCAGTCTGATAGCTCACGGGAATAATATCCATCTTGCCCGCTTCGATTTTGGAGAAGTCAAGGATGTCGTTTATCAGGCTCAGCAGCGTCTGCCCCGCCGTCTGGATGTCCTGCGCATAAGAAAGCGTCGCCTGCTCCTGGCTCTCGCGCAGAATCATCTCGTCCATGCCGAGCACAGCATTGATTGGCGTGCGGATTTCGTGCGACATGGTGGCAAGGAACGCGGACTTTGACCTGTTGGCGCTGTCCGCAATCTGCTTCTGCTCCTTCAGCTCATCCATGTAGCGGAAATGCTCGGTGTCGTCGATGAGCGCATAGACCGTGCCCGCGCCGGTGCCGCCATCGCGCAGCTCATTTTTCTCCGGCGTGTATATCCTGCCGCCACGCACAAGCGGCTCACCCGCGGCAATCGTGCGGTCAAGGAGCGCCGTCACCTGCTGCACGTCGCGCTCCAGCGCGGGGAAGAGCGACAGCGCGGGTCTGTTGAAGAAGCGCAGCGCGCCCAGCTCGTCCACTGCGATGATGCCTTCGCTCAGGCGGTCGAGCGCGTAGTCGCGGGCAAGGCTCTCCGTGTCCAGCAGCCCCATCGAACGGGAGAGCGTGCTCATATATTGCTTTTCGTACAGAATCAAAAACGGCGTGTACACCGCCACCGAAATCGCAAGGTTCACAAGCTGGATAAAAACCGCCCGCATGCTGCCCGTCGCAAGGAATCCGCTCAAAAAAAGCGGCGTCGTCCAGTTCACCTCGTTCACCACGGCCGGCAGGAATCCCAGCCGCGCCATCAGGTACGCAAAGGAATAGCAGAGCTCCGGCACAAGGACGAACGGCACAACCATATACGGATTGTAAACCACCGGGAAGCCGAACATGGAAAGCTCGCTTATGTTGAAAAGCGCGGGAGCAAAAGACATTTTTGCGAGCTTCTTTGAATTCGCCGTCCTTCCGAAAATAAAAAGCGAAATCACAAGCCCCAGCAGCGTTCCCGTTCCGCCCATGTAGACAAAAATATCGATGAACGATTTTGAGACAAGCTCGCCGGGAAGAACCGCGCCGAACATATCCACGGCAACCGTGTCCAGAACCTTGTTCCCGTGGATGCCGAAGCACCACAAAAGCGAGACAATCAGAATGAACAGGAATCCGCTTGCAAAAGAACGGTGCATTTTTGCGAAGACCGCGGTGACCGCCCTGATGAACAATTCCTGTATCCCCGAAACGCCAAAAATCACGGTAATCAGGTAGTTCGCAAAAAGGAATACCAGCAGCACGCAGAGATAGGGAAGCATGACCTGGAACGAAGCGTTTACCGCCGAGTCCGCACCTTCGATGAAAAGCCTCGTCTTCTTTCTGAAAATCCGCTCGAAGCTCTGGTACAAAACGGATGCGAAAACGCCCGCAAGGAGCGCGCTGAAAAGCCCCTGGCTGCTCAAAGCCTTGATGTCAAAGTCCGCCGTAAAAATCCCCGAAAGGATAAAAAATCCCGTGAGCGCAGAAAGAAGGCTTGCCAGCCTGCGGGAAAGCCGCAGCCCTTCTTCTGAGGACGCCGTGTAGCACAAATTGATTGCCGCCGTCAGGTAAACGGGAAGCATGCCAAGCGTGGAGAGCTGAACCAAGAAAAGCAGGTACCGGACTGAGCCACCCGCGAATGTAGAGAGAAAATGCTGGTATGCAGGAATCGGGAAATATACCGCCATGACTGAAAAGCTTCCGATCAAAATGACCGGAAGCACCATCACAAGTCCGCTTCTGATTGTCTGAAAAACAAATGAGCAAAACCGAAAGAACCTTGTTTTCATAACTTATATTCTACAGCAGATAGCGTGAAAAAGAAAGTGTCCATACTGCGATTGCACGGGAATCATTTTTTGAGCTCCGTTTGCCGGCACACAAAAGCGATTCCCTCGCCGCCGGCACACAGAAAAACGTGTCTCCATGCCCGGCAGCAGAAGGCTCCGGACGCCGGCAGTGCTTTTCCCCACGTCCCGGCATTCCGTCAGCTTAGTCCTGCACATCGGGCATGTGGCCGATATGCTCCGTCTCAAAAAAGAGCTGCTTGTTCGTGAGCACGACAAGGACAGCCGCAAGCACGACAAAAATAGTCTCGATACATTTTGTCTCTGGCGTCATGGCAATTTTTTCCTGCATGGTATTGATGAACAGATGGAAGATAATTGTCGCCAGCATGCTCCGCTTGTTCTTGACATATACCCATGTCTGGATAAAATTGAGCGGCACCGCACTGACAAAAAAATTCAGCACGTACAAAGCGCCCAGCTCCGTGAGCCCCTGCTGATAGCTTCCCGGTACCCAGAAAAGCGGTATATGCCAGCAGGCCCAGACGCAGCCGAAGATAACGGATTCCTTGAACCAGCTGTTGTATGCGCCGACCGCGTCCTCCCCGTACCCTCTCCATCCGAGCTCCTCGATGGTGGACGCAAGCAAAATCGTAAGCAACGCCGACGAGCCGCCGATTGAAAAAAAGAAATCCTGCGTAAAGGCAAACTGCTCCGGCGAGCCGCCGAAGAGCACGGAAGTCCCTATGGACAAAGCGACCACAAGCGCAAAGAGACTCACCGCCATGATGATTTGCAGCGGCCGTATCCTGTAAAAGCCGACAATTTTTCTCTTGAAGTCCTTAATCAGCGCATCGTTCTTTGAACGCAGTACCGTTATCACCGCCGTGAGTGCCGGCATAAGCAGCCCCAGCAGCATGAACACAAACAGCAGGGGACTATCCCTGCATATAATCGCAAGCAGCCAGCACGCCCACGTCAGGGCAAAGACCGTCAGATAAAAGCGCTTCGGCTTATACACGTAGCGCTCCGGTGCGCATCCAGATGAAACCTGCCCATCCATACATTTCCTCCTGTATCCGCTGCGGTGGTTTTCTTCCGCCGCACGGCAAAACTCACGGCAAGCAGCACGGCCTGCCCCTTTTGCAGCGCAGTGCGCCGGGATACGAGCGACATACGGGCTGCCCCGCTCCCCACTCAGAACAACGGCCCCAGCACCTGCGCAAGCGAGCCCGGCGCGGCATGCATAAGCCGCTCCAGATTGTATATGAACGCCGCGACCTTGCGCGGGCGCAGTTCCGGGGAAAGCTCCTGCAAATCGTCAAAGACGGTATTGGCATACAGCATCACCATCTCCACCGTCTCTTCCGGATAGTCGGTCTGGAACAGCGATTCCTGTATTCCGTCCTTCAGGATATCCGTAATAATCGGATTGATTTTCTCCGCAAGCTTCGCCTGCGTCTTCTGGTGCATCAGCGCGTTCTGCGGCTTATGTATCTGCTCCATGACGAATCCCGCGGCGCTGCCCTCAAGGTGAACCGCCATCAGCGTCCTCCTGAGCCGTTCCAGCACCGGAAAGCTCCTGTCATACGCGACAGCAGCTGCCTTGCGCGCGCAGTCATCGACAATACGAGCAATGATGCCGTCCAGAATCTCCTCTTTTGATTTAAAATGATAGTATAATGTGCCGCGCGCGATACCGACCGCATCGAGGATATCATTCGTGCTGGTGGCATCAAAGCCCCGTGACGCAAAGAGCCGCTCGGCCGCCGTCAGAATCTCGTCCTTTCTCTGCTCCGCATCTTTGACAATCCTCATAAAAAGCATCCCCTTTACGACCGACAGGCTGCCGGTCTACTACAGTGTACGGCAAAGCAGCTTCCCTGTCAAGCAGAAAGTGCACCCGTGCATGCGCAGAAAAACGGCGGCAGGCGCATCCGCTCAGAGCGCCCGAAGCAGCGCCATATTGCATTCCGCACTGCCAGTCTGCAGAAAGCGGGCAAAGCGCTCCAGCTCCGACGCAATCTGCTCCAGCATATCGCCGTCCACGTGCACCCCGGCTTCCCAACACCAGTTCTTGATACGGAATTCCCCCGCCTCCGCCATAGGCTCTGCCTCAAAGCGCGCGACAAAGCGCCCGTTATACAGCACCGGCAGGACATAATAGCCGAACTTTCTTTTTGGGGCGGGCGTATAGACTTCCCAGCGGTATGAAAACGAAAAAAGTTCCTCCGTCAAATTTCTGTCCCACAGGATATTGTCCAGCGGTGCAAGAAAACGGACATAGCTTTTTTTTGAAGGAATGTCCATGGCACGGTACACGGCCGCGGAGACATACAGGGGCTCGCCGATTCCGTCCACGCTGATACGCCCGACGCGGCCTTTTTCTTCAAGCGAATGCAGCGCTGCGGAGCGGATTTCCGGCTCACTGACAAAATGCCCCTGCCACGCGCCGCCAGATTTGTTCCAGAGCATCCCGACGCTCTGAATCCGACGCTCTGTATACCAGTCGTAAAAGTCCTCCTGGCTCATATCGGGATTGCAGGCCGCAGCCTCAGTGCCGATGATACGCCCGGTCAAATCAAAGTATTTCTGCGCACCGTGCTTTTCTGCAAGCAAAAGCTCCCCGGTGTTGAACTGATAATCCAGAGCCGCGCCGGACAGTTTTTTTGGCCCCCATCTGCTTCCGCGGACTTCACCAAGGGCAATATCTTTTGTCACGGTAACGCCGTGCCGCGCCACAAATTCCCTTACATCCGCACGGATGTCAAATACGCCGGTCTGATTCCGGTAGCGCAGCGTCGCACGCACCTGTTCCTCATGCTCTTTCCGCACAAAGCCTCCGCTCCGTCCAGATTGTGATAGCGGCACAGCAGCGCGTATGCCTCATGTTTTGAAAGCGTTCTCTTCGCCGCCCGACTCCTTTCTCTATAGCTTGTCTCAAATCCAGCAGATTTTTGAAACAAGCCCATCGTATCAGAAAAACACATTTCTGTTAAGCAACGCCCCAAAGCCAAACGCAGCCACCTACGGCAGTACGCAGCGGCAGCGCTTTCCCGCAAAAACAGCTTTACAGACAGCACCGGGCATTATATAATACAAAAGGACAGCGCTGTACAGCGGGCCGGGCGAGAAGCATCAGGAACGCAGCGCAGATGCCACCGGCCACAAAAGCCAGACGCGCTCACCTGCAGCCGGGGCACAAGAGGAAGGGATATGAAACAGCAGAGCGGAGATACGCAGCATTCCTACACCATCCGTTTAGTGGCGGCCCGCGATTACGACGCGCTGCTCGCCCTGTGGAATTCCACGGAGATGTCACGCCGGGCGCTGAACCCGGTAGACGACAGCCGGGAAGGAATCACGCGCTATCTTGCGCGCAACCCGGACACCTGCTTCGCAGCGACCGTTCCCGGCAGCGGGGCTGACGGCACGGAGCGCATCATCGGCGTCATCCTGTGCGGGCACGACGGGCGGCGCGGCATCATACACCACATGTGCGTGCATCCGGACTGGCGCAGGCAGGGCATAGCGCATACGCTCGTCGCGCGGGCGGAAGAAGCGCTCAAAGCGGAGGGCATCCAGAAAATTTTCTGCCTCGTGTTCCGCGACAACGAGGCGGGTAACACATTCTGGGAACAGCAGGGCTATTCGCTCCGCACAAACCTGAGCTACCGGAACAAAAGCCTGAACAGCGCAATCCCGAAAGGCGAATAAGAATGCGCCCGGCATTGCGCCGCAGGCCACCCCCCGCTGAGCCGGGCCGCACAAAATTCCGGCGGAAGACATCCGGCCCGTCCGGAAGCAGAATATTCCGGACAGCGCTATCGCAGCGCGTCCCAAAAGCACGGGGCTTCTGGGACATGTCCATTGACAGGAAGGTAATGGTGGAAGACAAAAAAAGCGAACACGGCAAAAAGAAATTCGGAACCGCAGCCATAGCCCTGCTGGTATGCATACCATTGGCGGCATTCCTGCTGCTCATGGGCTTTGCCATAAAAAGCTCCGGCAGGGCAGCCTTTATCCCCGCGCTGTACGCGCTGGTCATTATCTGCGCGATAATCGGCATCATCATAGCGCTGGTGCAACGATTCAAAGAAATAGATTCAGGAGAAGAAGATGAAGCTCGTAAGTATTGAAAGCATCCCCGGAAAAGAATTTGAGGCTCTGGGGCTGGTAAGAGGAACGGTCGTATATTCAAAGAATTTCGGGCGCGACTTTATGGCAGGATTAAAAACGCTTGTCGGCGGAGAAATCGCAGGCTATACCGAAATGCTCAACGAAGCGCGTCAGATTGCGACAAAGCGCATGGTCGATGACGCGGAGAAGCTCGGAGCCGACGCCATCGTCGGAGTCCGCTACGGCTCGGCAAGCGTCATGCAGGGCGCCGCGGAAATCGTCGCATACGGAACAGCCGTAAAGCTCAAGAACAGCTGACGCCGCAGCATGGCAGCGCCCGGATTCCAGCGGAACAGCCCGTCCTTCGGATCCGCGCGAATCCTGCGCGCTGCCATCGCCCTCCCGCGCATTCATAAGACCGTAAAATTCCGCAGGAAGCGCTCAAAGGTCTGATCCCGGTTCCGCGCAGTCTCATAATACCTGAGCCCGTACCGCTCGCACTGCGCCTTCATCAGTATGCTCTGCTCCACGATATACGCCGCACCTTCCCGCAGCTCCGTGTCCGACTTGTAAAAGCTGTAGTCCTTTTCCGTGTCATACTTTTTCTGAATCGCAAAGCGCTCTTCCGGCGTAACATCAGACGTGACAAGATAAAAAATCTCGCAGTCCGCCCCGCGTATGTATGCCTCATAGTCCTCCGGCAAAAGCTGATACATGTCAATCACCATGCCCGGCTCACACGCATCATAGCCCTCGCTCTCAATCATCACCCGGACAAAGGGAGCCATCTTTCCGCTTATAAGGCGCAGCGTCTCCAGAGAAGAAAGCCCGCAGTACGTGTTCACGCCGGTCTCCGGGAAGCATCGCTCAAAACCGGCGATTATCGAATCCATGCCGATGTGGTGATATCCGAAGCGCTTTGCCAGCATCCGGGAAAGCGTGCTTTTTCCTGCCCGCGGAACCCCGGCTATGATGATGTTATGCTTCATTCCTTCCTCCCCGCCCCTTCCGCTCACCGCTGCTTCTTACGCGCGACCCGGCGTCAGGCTTCGCCGCGGCCTATGCATCGCGCGCGGCGCTTTCTCCCCTCATTTGTACCGTATCAGATAGTACACAACATACACCCAGCCTAAAATTCCATGTATCACCGCCCACAAGACCGAGCGCCATGTCACAAAGCTGATGACCATCGCCAGCGCCGAGCCGAACGAAATCCCTTTCTCCACCGAATGCCTCACGATTGTCTTTGAGCCATCCGCCTTGACCTTGATTTCCTCAACAATCTCTTTTGCCATACAGACCTCCTTTTTTGGGCGCATCCCGCCGATACCGGCGGAGCGGGCTTTGCGGGGCTCCGGCTTACGCCTCCGACCGGCCACCTCCGGTGTCCGTTCCGCTCCGCGGCCCCTCCAATCCCTTGCGCACCTGCCACCCAAGCCCATTATACCATACAATCGCCCAAAAGCAAAAAAAAGCGATGCAAGCATATCCGGCAGGCACTGACGCCCGCGAGCCCATAATACCAGTATGACGGGGACAAGCCCTCCCGGCAGGTGGCTGCCACCCCTTCCGAACGGAGCGAGAAGCCCCCCCCAAAAAAAAGGACCTGCCGCACGCAAAAAAAAGAAAGAAAAGCTGTTGACTGAGAAAGAATTTGATGTTTCATGTAACTAGTTATATGAAAGCGGTTTCATTCAAAAAACGCCCACTCCTTTCACTATCCATGGCAGTACGCGGAAGGGGCAACGATAGAAGCACATTCATATCAGGAGGATATATGAAACACAATCTGCTGGCAGCTGGCGCTGCTTTGGTACTGGCAGCATCTTTTACAGGCTGCTCAAAGGGAAGCTCCGGCTCCTCATCATCTGCGGCTTCCGCAAAGAAGTCCATCAGGGTCTTCAACATCAAGGTCGAAATCGACTCCCAGCTGAAGGATTTCGCAAAAACATACGAAGAAAAGACGGGCGTCCATGTGGACATCGAATCTTCCGGCGGCGGAGCTGACAACCAGGGCATCCTCAAAGGCTACAAGGCCTCCGACAACATGCCCGACATCTTTGTCTTCGAAGGGCCGGGACATTTTGCCGTCTGGCACAACGACATGATTGCGCTTGACGACGAGGAATGGGCAAAAGACACCGCCGCCGCATACAGCGACAACGGCCACGTCTACGGATTCCCGTATGCGGTGGAAGGCTACGGCATGGCATACAACGCAGACCTGCTGGCAAAGGCCGGCATCGATCCTGCGACATTGAATTCCTACGCAGGCTACAAGGCCGCGTTCGAAAAGCTCGACTCCATGAAGGCGGCGCTCGGCATCGATTCCGTCGTCTCAATGACCGCCGGTGTTGAGGCAGGCATGACATGGGTAACGGGAACCCACAACTTCGGCGTGTACCTCTCCGCTGGTCTTCCCCAGGGAGACGAGCATATCGAGAACGACGCGCTGGAAGGCAAGGTTGACCGCGCCCGCCTGACAGACTTTGCGGATTACGTAAAGCTGCTCTTTGACTACTCGAACCAGAACATCCTGCTGACCGGCAACTACGACCAGCAGCTTCAGGCCTTTGAGGACGGAAAGGCGGTGTTCCTGCACCAGGGCAACTGGGTGGATCCGAGCCTGAGCGCGGCCGGAACGAGCTTCAAGATGGCGTTTGCCCCCCCATGCATTCAGCAAGTCGCAGACGATTGACGGCATCCAGGTGGGCGCACCTTCATGGTGGGCGGTTTACAAGGACGGCAACGTAGAGGAGGCAAAGAAGTTCCTGAACGAGTTTGCCCACTCAGATGCAGGACGCGATGCGCGCATCAACAAAATGACCCTGATTTCGCCCTTTGCCTCGGACAGCGCGAAGCCTGCCTCCCCGCTCTCCGCATCAGTCGCCGATTATGTGTCCCGCGGCAAAACCTATCCGTGGGAGCAGTTCAAAATGCCCGACGGCTTCACACAGGACACGCTTGGCCCCATCTACGAGCTGCTTGCCCAGAACAAAATAACGACCGCGCAGTTCGTGGACATGGTCACGGCTTCTATCGCAAGCGTTCCTTCCCTGTGCTAGGCAATTGAGTGGAGGATTCCGCAGAAAGCAAGCGGGGCTGCCCCTGAGCCCGCCTGAGCAAGGAGCGCAGCCCGCTTGTATCCCGGAACCCCATACAGCAACGCAAGCAGGTACACGCGAAGAACGGCGCCTGCTTTCTTTTACGAGGTACACCTATGCATGAAAACGAAAAACTGAAAAAAACAGTTTCCATCGCTTGCTGGGCCATCGGCGCCGCAATCACCATCTTTGCGCTGGTTCTCTGCTTTATCGCTCTGCCATACAAACCGAAAGACATAAGCGGCATTCTTTCGCTCAGGGGCTTCTTCCTTGTCGCCGGTCTGCTTGCCATAGTATCCGGCTTTTATTTTTATCCCACAATCAGCACAAGGGCATCATCAACGTTCTGTTCCTGCTGCCTATACTGATTCCCTTTACCCTGACGATTCTGGTTCCTTTTGTGCTGGGCGTATTCTATTCCTTTACGGACTGGGACGGCTCCTACGTGACAAAATTCGTCGGGCTGGCAAACTACACGGAATTCTTCAAGGCGCCGGACTACATCAACTCCATCGTGATGACGTTCGCCTTCTCGATTATCAACATCATCATCGTGAATGTCGTCGCATTCGCGCTCTCCCTGCTCGTCACGCAGAAGCTCCGGGGAAGGAACATCTACCGCGCAGCATACTTTGTCCCGAACCTTATCGGCGGCATCGTACTCGGCTACGTGTGGCAGTTCATCTTCAACTATTTCTTTGTGTCCATCGCGACCACGTTCGGGGTGGAAGACTCTCAGTCTCTGCTTATCAGCTCGAACGGCGCCATCGCCGCACTGATTGTCGTCAGCACGTGGCAGTACGCAGGCTACATCATGATGATTTACGTCACCGCATTGCAGGGGATTCCGACATCCGTCATAGAGGCTTCCGTCATCGACGGCGCGGACGGATGGAAGCGTATGATTTCCATCATCGTGCCGATGATTTCACATGCCTTCACCATCTGCATCTTCCTGACGCTCGTCAACTCGTTCAAGCAGTTTGACCTGAACCTCTCGCTTACGAACGGCGGCCCGTCAAAGATGTTCATGGGACGCGCCATCAACGGAACGGAGCTGCAGGCGCTCAACATCTACAAGACCGCCATCACCCGCAACAAGTGGGCGCTCGGTCAGGCAAAGGCCGTCGTGTTCTTCATCATACTCGCCATCGTATCCATTCTGCAGGTGAGCATCAGCAAACGCAATGAGGAGGAAGCCTAATGAATTACCGCACCATAAAAGAAAAGCTGCTCGAAGTACTTGCAATACTGCTGCTCGTCGTTTTTCTGTTCCCCTTCTTTATCGTCATCATCAACGCGGCGAAACCGGCCGATCTGATTATCAGGAGCCCGCTCGCGCTGCCCGGCAACTGGGGTCTGCTGTTCTCCAACATGCACCGGGTCATCACCAGCCCGAACATAAACTACTGGAAGTCGTTCTTTGACTCCGTGGTCATCACCACGTTCTCTCTGCTCGCCATCGTGCTCTTCTCCAGCGCGGCCGCATGGGTGCTTGCGCGGAACCACAGCAAATGGTCGGCATTTATATTCTGGCTGCTCATCGCCTCCATGGTCATTCCATTCCAGGAGGTCATGCTGCCGGTTCTGTCCTGGTACCGGGCATTCTCCCGCTTTACCGGCATAGGTCTGCTGCAGAGCTACAAAGGAGCGGTGTTCGCCTATATCGGCTTCGGCTGCGCGATGAGCGTGTTCATCCTGCACGGCTTTGTCAAGAGCATTCCCCTTGAGCTTGAGGAGGCAGCGGTCATAGACGGCTGCACGACCGAGGGAATTTTCATGAGGGTCGTGTTCCCGCTCCTGCAGCCTATTCAGATTACGGTTCTGATTCTGAACGGCATCTGGATCTGGAACGACTACCTGCTGCCTTCCCTGCTGCTCGGTCAGGCAGGCAAAATCAGGACGCTTCCCATCGCGGTCATGGGATTCGCCGGCTCGTACGTCAAGCAGTGGGATCTCATCCTGACATCCACGCTGCTTGCCATGCTGCCCATCATCATCCTGTTCATCTTTGCGCAGCGCTACATCATCAAAGGAATGGTGGAAGGCTCCATCAAATAAGGCTGCCGGCGCAGCCAGCGGAATCGCCGGAGCGTCCCCGGACACAGGGGATTCCGCATAAAACAAAAATGCGCGGAGGCGGCACCGGACATGAGTCCCCGCCTCCGCGTATTTTTTATACAGCCCCTTCGCTTCAGATAGAGCCCCGCGCCACAGCGGGGTGAGGCAGTATCAGCCGGATTTGACCGGCATCAGATACCACTCCCGCCGGAATCAAATACCACTCCCGCCGGAATCAAATGCCACTCCCGCCGGGAGCGGAGCACAAAACTGATTTCCGTGGACATCTGCAGCTTGCTCTAGCACATTCCATGATTTTCATGTATGCTGTGTCTTACGGAGACGCCGTTATTTTGGGCGAGAGGCAGCGAGATGGAACGTACATACGACGACACGATGTTCAGGGACAGCTTTGAGCACGGATATACATGGCTGAACGGATTCAGGCGGAACGCACGCCGCTTTGCGCGGCGCACCGCAATCATAGACCCCGAGACAAATCGCTCGTGGACATACCGTATGCTGGACGAGGAGGCGAACCGCCTTGCGAACGCACTCCGCGATGACGGCGTGGGCAAAAACGACGTGGTGATGACGGCGCTGCACAACTGCCCGGAATTCTGCTTTTCCTATATCGCGCCCCGCAAAATCGGGGCGATAGTCATGCCCGTAAGCTTTAACCTTGCCTGCGGGGAACTGCGCCTGCTCATCGAGCACAACCGCCCCAAAGTCCTTATCTATTCGGCAGAGATACGGGACATGGTACAAAAAGCGGCGGAGCTCAGCAGCTGGAAAGCGGCACGGCTCGTGCTTGCGGACAATCTTGACGGCTGTGCCGTGCCGCAGGGGCACGTCGGCTACGCGCAGTATACGGGAAAAAAAAGCACAGATGAGCCGGAGGCTTTGTTCCGGCCGCATATCTACGACGAGGTGCTGCGGCTGTGCACGAGTGGCACCACCGCGCTGCCAAAGTCTGTGCCCGTCAACGACATCAACGAGGTGCTTTCCGCGCACGACGTCATCATGCACTACCCGCTCACCATGCAGGATGTGACCCTGAACATGACGCCGTGGTTCCACCGGGGCGGCTGCCACTGCGGCGGCCCCTGCCCCACGTTCTATGCGGGAGGCGCCCTCGTGGTCATGCGGAATTTCCAGCCAAAGACAACGCTCCGCTGGACAGAGGAATACCACATCAGCTTTATCACGGGCGCCCCCGCAACGCTGGAGATTCTTGCCCACGCGCAGGAGCTCCTGCACTGCGACCTGAGCAGCCTGAAAGGAATCGTCACGATGGGCGCGCCGCTCAGCCAGAAGAACTGCATCCGCTACCGGGAGACGCTCACGCCGAATATCTTTAACGGCTACGGCACGACGGAGACTTTCTGGAATTCCTTTCTGCGTCCCTACGACCTGCCGGAGGGCGCGGGCACGGTGGGCAGCAGCTGCGTGGATGACGAGGTGCGCGTCGTGGAAATCAGGACAGAGCGCCACGCCGAACCAGACGAGACTGTTCCCCACGACGGGCGCACACAGGGAGAAATCATCATAAGCTGCCCGGAGAAAAGCACCTACTCGTACTACGACAACGAGGAGGCGGCAAAAGAAAAATTCCACAAGGGCTGGATGTACACCGGAGACATCGGCACGTGGGACGAAGACTGGGTCGTAACGGTCTGCGGGCGGAAGGACGACATGATGATTGTCTCAGGGGAGAACATTTATCCGTCTCAGGTAGAGGACGTGCTCTGCGAGAGCCCCCTCGTAAAGGACTGCATCGTAACATCCGTTCCAGACCGGGTACGCGGGCAGGCGGTAGCCGCATACGTGGTACCGGCAGGCAAGGACGTCACCGTAGAGGCGCTGAAGGATTTCTGTGCCGCAAGCCCGCTGCTGTCCAGCTGCAAGCGCCCGCGCTACTTTGCGCTCATAGACGCCGTGCCGCGTACTGCCACCGGCAAGAAAATCCGAGGCCTTATCCGCAGCAGGGCACAGCAAGACCTGCAGGAAGGGCTGCTCCGCCGTCTGTAGCAGCTGCTGCACGGCCAACGCGCCGTCGCTCCGGAGCACCGGATATCCGGCATCCCGTTTTCTCCGCTTTCGGCATTGCCCGCCGAACAGACTTATTGCAAGCCACGGCAGGCAGCCTCAAGAAAGGGATCCCGCTCCCGGTCTCAGCGCTGCATCTCATGAGGCCGCTGATTCCGAAACATGCACGGAGCTAGCTTCAAAGCTACGCGTGTCATAAGGAACCAGGCGGGTGCCTTCAGGAGGAATGTATCTGATGCGGATGCGCCTTCTGCCGCACCAGCTGCTTGCCACAGACGCTATTTTTTGCTACCATAAGGAAATTTCATTCAAGGGGATTCTCGGATGTTCTACTATCTGGGTGGATTGCTGAAAAACTGCTGGGGGCCGGGACGCCTGCTGCAGTCATACACCGTTCTTATCGTGCTTGCCCTGTACACGGGATTCTTCCTGACACGGACACTGCTGCCAAAGTGCTACGCGCTCCTGCCGTCTGACCGCGGAAGGGAATTCTCCCTGACCAAGGAAGCTGCAAAAGGAAAACCGACTGGCGCAGGCGTAGTGTTCATCACCATATTCACGCTGCTGAGCATACTGTTCGTGCCGCTTGACCTGCTGCAGGTCGGCACGATCGTCCTGACATGGGCGATGATGCTTACCGGCTTTCTGGACGACCGCAGCGTCAGCGGCTGGGGGGAATACCGCAAGGGGCTGCTCGACCTTATCATATCGCTGGCGATGGCACTGCTGCTCGCGGACCGTCTCAGGCTGGATTCCCCTGACGGCAAGCTTTCCTTCTGGTTCCCCTTCATCACACATTCGGTCAACGTCCCAGTCTGGCTGTACATCATCATCACGACAATCATGCTGTGGATGTCCGTGAACACGACGAACTGCACGGACGGCGTGGACGGGCTCAGCGCCTCACTCGTGCTCCTCGCCCTCATCACGATGGCGATTATCTTCTATATTATATTCGGGCATGTGGATATATCCAACTACCTGCTCGTGCCCCACCTGCAGGGCGGCGCCTCGTGGGCAGTGATGACGTTCTGCCTTGCGGGCGTGCTGATGGGCTACCTCTGGCACAATGCCTACCCCAGCTCCGTGCTGATGGGCGATGCCGGTTCCCGCGCGCTCGGATTCTATACAGGCGTATGCGTCATGATGACCGGCAACCCTTTTATGTTCCTTGCGACATCATCCATCGTTTTTGTGAACGGAGGCATGGGGCTGCTCAAAGTGGCGCTCAAGCGCTTCTTCCACATCACGATTTTCGGGAGCATCCGCTTTCCCCTGCACGATCACTTCAGGAAGAATCACGGCTGGTCGCCGACGCAGGTGCTGGTAAAATTCATGATTATCCAGATTCTGATAACCGTGGTTCTGCTGGGCATATTCTTTAAGATTCGTTGAGCATGATGAGCAGAAGGCGCGTCGCTGTCACCGGCATGGGCATCATCTCCCCGGTAGGGAACACCGTAGCATCCGCCTGGAATGCCGTGCGGAACGGACAGAGCGGTATCGGCCGCATAACACTCTTTGACCCGGCGGAATACCCCGTGCAGATTGCAGGTGAAGTGAAGGGCTTTGAGCTCAGCAGCTACGGGGTGGAGCACCGCGCGCAGCGCAAGATGGCGCGGTTCGCGCAGTTCCTGCTGGCAGCATCAATACAGGCGGTGGATGACGCGGGCTTTACGGCGCAGACGCTTTCCGCGGAACGGACAGGCATCGTCGTGGGGAATTGCCTCGGCGGAGCCGAAGCGGTGGACAGCGCCTACAAAAAATACTTTGCGCCCAGCCCCGGCGCCCGGCTTATCCCCGCGCTGACAACACCGCTCTCCATATCGAACGAGGGCGCCGCAAACGTCAGCATCCATTTTGGTCTGCACGGCCCGGCGCTTACGGTCTCCACCGCATGCGCCTCCGGCACAGACGCCATCGGCATGGCAGCGGATATAATCCGCGCCGGGCGCGCCGATGTATGCATTTCCGGGGGCACCGAGGCGGCGATACTGGGCTATTCCATCGCAAGCTACAGCTCCCTTCAGGTGCTTTCCTACCATTTCAACGACTCGCCGGAAAAAGCGAGCCGCCCCTTTGACAGGGAGCGCGACGGCTTTGTGGTGGGGGAAGGCGCGGCAGTGCTCCTTCTGGAGGAATTTGAGCATGCCCGCAGGCGCGGCGCACGGATATACGCCGAGCTTGCCGGATACGGAGCCTCCAGCGACGCCTATCACATTGCGGCTCCCCTTGCCGACGGGAGGGGGGCTGCGCAGGCTGTCTCGGACGCCATAGCGGACGCAGGGCTGCAGCCGCAGGACATCCAGTACTACAACGCGCACGGAACCTCGACCGTCGTCAACGACCATGCGGAGACGCTGATGCTCAAGCAGGTCTTTGGAGATTACGCCCGCCGGCTGCACATATCGTCCACCAAAAGCATGACCGGGCACATGATAGGCGCCGCCGGAGCCGCGGAGGCAGTTTTTTGCGTAAAAGCGCTGCAGGAGGGCTTTGTGCCGCCCACGATAAACCTTGAGCACCCGGACGCAGAGAACGGCTGCGACCTCGACTATACGCCGCTGAAGGGAATCAGCGTCCCCATCCGTGCGGCGGCATCAGGCTCGCTCGGCTTCGGCGGGCACAACAGCTGCCTCGTCCTCACAAAAGCCGGGGAGGACAATGCGGGCTGAGGCGGCACCCGCGCTTATTTTCCGTCGCAGGCCATCCATGCGATTGTCTCGGCATCTATGGCGATATTGCGGATGACGGCGTACTCGTTGGGCTGGTGGGCAAGCTCGTCCATGGTAGACCACACGACGCAGTTATAGCCGCAGTTGCGCAGGTAGGCACCCACCGTTCCGCCGCCAATGCCGACGCAGCGGGCATTCTTGCCGTGTGCACCCTTGATGGCCGCGGCAAGCTCCTGTACCACCGGCGCGTCGCTCGGGGTCGCACGCGACTGCTCTGCCTGCAGCTCGCGGACTTCCACCGTCACACCGTATTCCGACTCGACCTCATGCACCCGGCGGGACAGCTCAGCGCGCACCTCAGCAAGCGTATAGCACGGATTGATGCGGCAGTCGGCATAGAACACGTCGTCGCCGGGAATGATATTCACCGTATCGACATTCGCCTTCTTGCGGGTCGGCTGGAAGGTGGAGGTAGGCGGCTCAAAAAGCGTGTCCTTTTTGTCAAAGAAGCGCTCCATGTCATGCACGCGGAGCGCAAGGGCGCATCCGGCAAGCATGGCGTTGCGCCCCAAATCGGGGCGGGAACCGTGCGCCTGCCGCCCGACCGTGTGGAATTCCGCCCAGAGGATGTTCTTTTCCGCAATCTCAATCGTCTCGCCCGCGGCATCGCCACCGTCGGGGATAAGGATGCGGTCTTCCTTCCCGAACATGTCAAGATGGTGCTCCACAAGGTACTGCATGCCGTATGCCGAGCCGAATTCCTCGTCCGCCATAAACAGCAGCTTTATCGTGTGCTCCGGCAGGATGTGCTGCCCCACAAAGGCAAGCGCCGCGAACACGCCGCTCACGAGCCCCTGCTGGTTGTCCTCCACGCCGCGCCCGTAAATCCGGCCGTCCTTCTCCACCGCCGTCCACGGGTCGGTATTCCACAGAGAAAGCTCGCCCGTGGGGACGACGTCCATGTGGGCGC
>DGUD01000038.1:7976-10994 GCA_002393865.1 Treponema sp. UBA4319 | reverse complement strand
TGTTGCGCGCCTGGCTTTCCCCGGCAAATGCTGCCAGCAGGTTCTTCTCTGTCTGGGTTCCTTCGTACTTGCTCATAGCACCTCCTTATGCGGATGCCCACAGGCTGTGGATATTGCAGAACGCATAGGCTTTGACGACCGTTTCCCCGTCGGCAAGCACAAAGCGGGCTTCCGGCGCCATCCCTGCGGACAGGGATTTGAACTGTATACCCGTGGTGGTCTGCAAGGCAATCCATTCGATGTAGTGCTTCTCCTCCATCGGGTGCGTCACTGAGCCGACGGCGACTTTTACGCTGCTGCCCTCAGCCGTGATGACGGGGACATGCTTCTCGACGGCAGCATCGGTCGTGCCTGGCACAAGCTCTGCCATCGCTTCCCCGCAGCACATCGTGGGACAGGGGGAAGATTTCAGCACGGCAACGATTTTGCCGCATTTCTTGCATCTGTAGAATTTCATTTCCATGACAAAAGACTCCTTTTTCCAGCCATTTAGAATTCTATTATACCATAGGAATCTTTCCTGCAACAGCCGTCTTTTGCGAATTTCGCGGAAAAACAGGATTTTGTGAGAATAAAAACAGACGCCTGAGACGCAGGCGGAATGAGAGCAGCTCTGCACAGCGTTCACTGCGTGCAGGCACCCGATTGGGCGGGCGTACAATTGTGCGTGCGTGCGGCTGCTTCCCTAGCGTTCCGGGATATTCTCCGCCCGGTTGAAGTCTTTCAGGCAGAGCACGTCGTCGCAGCAGTCCCGCACCAGCTCCCGGTCATGCGTGACCACGACGACGGTTTTGCCCATCGCCTTGAGCTGCCGCAGCATGGCGCCAATCTGCAGCATGTGCAGGTAATCAAGCCCGCTGGTCGGCTCGTCAAAAAGCATGATGTCCCGCCCGCTTGCGATGGCGCATGCGACGGCAAGGCGCTGCTTCTGGCCTCCGGAGAGCGACATCGGGTGCCGCTCGCTGTATTCGGACAAATCAAGGGACGCAAGAATCTTCCGTGCGGCATCCTCATCCTCATCCTTCATGCTGATGAGAAGCTCGTCAAGGACGGTCTCCGAGAAGAGCTGGTGGTTCACGTCCTGCATGACGAGGAATACCAGTTTCTGCCGCTGCCGCCGCTTGTAATTCCGCCCGCGGAAGCTGATGCTCCCCCGCGCCCGTCTGTCAAGCCCGCACAGGCAGTTCAGGAATGTCGTCTTGCCCTCGCCGTTGTTGCCGACAATCGCGGTAATCTTTGCGGGCGCGATATCCATCGCCGGGATATCGAGGGCAAGGTGTCCGTTCCCGTAGGCGTAGCGGAAATTGTTGATTCTGAGGAAGTCTCCTGTATCACCCGCGCCGGCTCCGCTGCTTTTGAACGCGGCTCCGCCTGCCTGGTGCGAGCGCAGGCCGAGCGCGTGCAGCTCTTCGTCTGTCGCTGCGTCCATCTGCGCGCGCGAAAGCTCGCGGACAATCCTGCCGTCATTCAGGATGACGGTGCGGTCGGCCAAATCCCACAGGTACGAGATGCGGTGCTCCGCCACGACAATCGTCTTTCCTTCGTCCTTCCACTTTGCAAGCAGCGCGTGTAGCTCATCGATTGTCCGTGCGTCCAGATTTGCGGAAGGCTCGTCCAGCAGCACAATCTTGTTCTGCGTGACGGCGACGGACGCGCAGGCAATCTTCTGCTTTTGTCCCCCGCTCAGATTGAACAGGCTCCTGCCCAGCAGCGGCTCCAGATGAAGCTCGCAGACAACCGCTGCGATACGGCTGCGGATTTCCGCCTCAGGCATTCCCCGGTTCTCGCAGGCAAAGGCGAGCTCACTGTCCGTGTCCACATTGAAAAACTGCGAGCGCGGATTCTGGAATACGGTGCTCACCGTTTTGGCGGTATCATAGAGCTCGGCGCGGGAGACATCGGCGCCGTCAACGCTCACGGAGCCAGAAAGCTCGCCTTCGTAAAAGTTCGGTATCAGGCCGTTTATGAGCCGCAGCACGGTGGTCTTGCCGCAGCCGGAGCCGCCCGTCAGCAGGATGAATTCCCCTGTGGTGATGCTCAGGCTCAGATGGCTCAGCGAGCCGTTCGCGCTTTTTGCGCCAATCTCCCCCGCAGCTCCGGATTCGATTCCTTCTCCGGCACCGTATACAAAACTGACATCCTTCAGCTCTATCATGCTTCCGCCCCTATACTATTCCTGATGCACGCAAAACCGTCAGCGCAATCCCGCCGGCCAGAGACGCAAACACGACCCAATCCCAGAAGGCGAAACCTATCCTGCAGATGTTCGTGCGCTTGTCCGGCCCTCCGAGTCCCCGCGTCAGCGAAGCCGCGGACAGCTCCTGCCCGATACGGACGGAGCAGGTCATCATGGGAATCAGGCGGTATTCGATAATCTTAAAGACCTTCCTGCCGCCGAACCTGATGTCCCGCATGGACATTGCCTTGTTGATGCTGGCGGCCTCCTCGGCCACTGTCGGGAAGAATCTGAACATAACCGAAAGCGGAATCGTAATCTGCTGCGGCACATGCATCCGCTCCATGGCGCAGATGAATTCGCTTACGGTTGTGGTGGAGACGACGTACATGCCCGTGAGGATTCCCGGAAGGAATCTCAGGACAATCCCGACCACCGCAAGCATAAGGAAATTGGCGAACCCGTGCAGCTGCGGAACGGCAAAGGCTGTCAGCGCATAGGCGGCAGTATACAGAAAGATGCCGTACAGAAAAAGTTTCCAGCGGTGGGAAAAAAGCAGGAGGAAGAGCGGCATATAGTTGATGACGTAACGGAATTCGTCGGCATAGGCTCCGCCCGCATTGCCGAGCACGAAAACCGATACGCATATCAGCAGCAGCATTTTTGTGCGCGGATCGAGCAAAGACTTTTTTGCGGCAGACTGCAGGAGTTCCATGGGGGCATGGTAGCACAAAAAGATTTTTTGCACAACTGGTTAAATAAAACTAATAATTGAAACCTAAAGGAAACTATAGGGCGCGGGCTTCCGCCGGAATCAGCTGCCACTTCCGCCGGAATCTGCT
>DGUD01000038.1:0-7890 GCA_002393865.1 Treponema sp. UBA4319 | reverse complement strand
ACTTCCGCCGGAATCTGCTGCCACTGCCGCCGGAGCCCTGGCTGGCGAGCGCCGAAACTTGAAAAAATCGCTGCCGCGTGCTAGAGTGGCGGCATGGGAAACAAGTATCAGAGAACGCTCATAGCCTGCTACCTCGGCTTTATCACGCAGGCAATCACGGCGAATTTTACGCCGCTGCTCTTTCTTACCTTTGCCTCCGCATACGGGATATCACTCGGCACCATCGCGCTGATTCCCGCCGTATTCTATTTGACGCAGCTTGCGGTGGACATCATCTGCGCGGAGGTCGTCGACCGCATCGGCTACAGAAAATGCGTGATTGCGTCCGAAGTGTGCTCGGCGGCCGGCCTGATACTGATGGCCATTTTGCCGGAGCTGCTGCCCAATCCGTTCACCGGCCTCATCATCAGCGTCGTCGTCTATGCGGTCGGGAGCGGCCTCATCGAAGTGCTCGTGAGCCCCATTGTGGAGGCCTGCCCCTTTGAGCGCAAAGAAGCCGTCATGAGCCTCCTCCATTCGTTCTACTGCTGGGGCTTTGTCGGCGTCATCGTGCTTTCCAGCATATTCTTCCATTTTTTTGGCATAGCGCGGTGGAAGCTCCTTGCCTGCCTGTGGGCGATTGTCCCGCTCGCGAACATCTACAATTTTGCTGTCTGCCCCCTGGAGCATCCCGCCGGGAACGAGAAGGGCGCGGGGCTGCCTGCGCTGGTAAAACGGCCGCTGTTCTGGATATCGCTTGTCCTGATGGGCTGCGCGGGAGCTTCCGAGATTGCGATGGCGCAGTGGGCGTCTGCGTTCGCGGAATCCGCGCTGGGGCTGACAAAAACCGTCGGCGACCTCACCGGTCCCTGCCTCTTTGCCGTCGCAATGGGAACAAGCCGCGCCTTCTACGGAAAATTCGGAGGCCGTATCAATCTTATTGGTTTTATGCTGTTTTCCGGCATACTCTGCCTTGCAAGCTACCTGCTCGCGGCGCTGTCGGCGGCTCCTGCGGCCGGGCTTGCCGGCTGCATCGCATGCGGATTCTCTGTGGGTATCATGTGGCCGGGAACCATCAGCATCTGCTCGCCGCGGATACCAGACGGGGGAACCGCCCTCTTTGCCATGCTGGCGATGGCTGGAGACCTCGGCGGGGCGTTCGGGCCGGCGCTGGTGGGGGCTGTCAGCCAGCATGCCGGGAACAGGCTGCAGTCAGGACTCCTTGCGGGCATCGTCTTTCCTCTTGTGCTTGTAGCCATGCTGCTGGTGCTGCTGCATAGCGGCAGGCAGCGGCACCCGCGCGTGTGATACGTCCGGACGCAAGTTCCCTGCGGACGCGCCCGGCATGCCGGCGCCTATGCTATGCCGGCCTTGGCAAAATGCTTCTTCAGGATTGCGCGGCCGAGCAGTCCGCCCAAAAGCCCGAAGACAAAGCAGGTGACGAGCAGCACCGGGCACATCCAGATGGGCATTATGCTGGTGAGCGTATTGATGTAATCTTCCCCGAAATTCTGGCGGGTAGACCAGTATTTTTCCGGCGCAAGGAAAAGCGCCAGAAAGTTGCTCCAGACCCACAGGCTGAACACCGCATGCGTCCACACGGCCTTGCGGGCACTTTTATACGAGCCGCTTCTGTAGATGAATTCGGCGATGAGCCCTGTGACGGTGCCGACTATCAGCGCGTAATACGACATGCCGGTAAGGAGCATAAGAATTCCCATCAGGATGCTCATAGTCAGAATCATGCCGAATTTCTTTACTTTTGTAAGGAAGAGCATGAACACGATTCCACCCAAAAGCGGGTCAAGCACCGCCATCAGCGGCATGAATACCGGGATAAAGCCAAGCATTGCGACCGCCAGAATCACGACAAAGTAGATAGCGGTAAAGACCCCGATGTTCACGAGGTCTTTGCCGTTCAGCCTGTTTGCATTTTTCATAGGAAGCTCCGTTTACGATATGTTAGCGTATACTAACATATTACGGGCTTTCCGTCAATCTTTTCCGGGGGCTCCTGTTGGGCTTATGCATGAGATTCGTTCTATCTGGAAACAGGCGGAGCGGAGGCTCCTTTTTATGGAAGGCTTTTTCTATGCTGAAGGAAAGCTGGATTCACTATGAGAACATGCGCGGAAGCGGGGGCGCGCATGTTCCTCCTTGCGCATTGAGCCCGTCTCAAAAGCAGGCGGCTTTCGGAACAGGCTCAGTTTACTGCTTATGCGATTCCGGCCTTTGCAAAGTGCTTCTTGCACAGCGTCCGGCCGAGCACGCCGCCGAGGCAGCCGAACACAAAGCAGCTTATCAGGAATACGGGGAATGTCCACGCGGGGAAGAACTTCATGACCGCCTCTGCATACTCCGCGCCGTAGCTGGAGCGGTTCGCCCAATACTGCTCTGGGTTCAGGTAGAGCGGTGCGCAGTAACCCATAATCCAGAGTGAGAATACCCCGCACGCAAGGATTCCCTTTTTTGCGCTCCTGAAATTGCCGCTCTTATAGATGCAGTCCGCGATGAAGCCTACGACGATGGCAAGGAAAATCGGTATGACGTTCATTCCGGTGACGAACGAAAGGATTCCGCAGATTGCAGCGAAAATCACGATGAGCCCGAATTTCTTGACCTTTGTAAGGAAGAGCATGAAAGGGATGCCGCCAATCAGCGGCACAAGCACGTACAGCAGCGGCATGAATATCGGGATGAATCCCAGACATGCGACCGTAAACATGATGATGAAATAAATCGCGGCAAAAATACCGATGTTCACAAAATCTTTGCCCTGTAGCTTTTTTGTGTCAGCCATAGAAATAATACTCCTTTTTTGCGATGCAGGGCGCTAGGCGCTCTGCTTGCTTACCATATTCTTATACTCGCCCCCGAGCGCCATCAGCTCGTCATGGGTGCCGCTTTCTTTTATGCCGCCTTCGCCGATGACAAAAATCTTGTCGGCGTTGCGGATTGTCTTGAGGCGGTGCGCGATGACGATGAGTGTCTTTCCGCGGCAGAGCTCGGAGATTGCTTTCTGGATGCAGCTTTCGTTGTCTGCGTCAACGCTGGCGGTCGCCTCGTCAAGGATGACAATCGGCGTGTCTTTCAGGATGCAGCGCGCGATGGATATGCGCTGCTGCTCGCCGCCGCTCAGGTCAGCGCCGCCTTCGCCGATTACCGTGTCAAAGCCCTGGGGCAGCTGCATGATAAAATCGTAGCAGCGGGCTTTTTTTGCGGCCTCGATGACTTCCTGCTCTGTGGCTTCCGGCCTGCCCATGGCGATGTTGTTGTATACCGTGTCCTGGAACAGATAGACGCGCTGGAACACGATGCTCAGGTTCTCCATCAGGGACGCGAGCGGAACATCGCGTACGTCCTTGCCCCGGATTCTGACACTACCGCCCTTTACGTCCCAGAAGCGCGCGATGAGGTTTGCTATCGTCGATTTGCCGCCGCCGCTTGCGCCCACAAGGGCTATCATCTGTCCCTTATCGACGTCAAAGGAGACGTCCCTGAGCACTTCCGCCTTGTCGTAGGCAAAGGAGACATGATCGAAGCTGATTTCGTGCCCGGAGAAATTTTGTTCGGCAGGCAGCGGCGCCGTGCCGTCGTCGGCAAGCTCCGCCTCGTCAAAGACCGCCTCTATGCGGTCAAAGCAGGCGTCGGCCACCGTAAGGCGGGCAATCTGCTGGTAATATGTCCTGATGGAGACAAAGACGTCAAAGAGGAACAGTATCATGCCGAGCATGTATACGGGCGAGATGATTCCCTGCGAGCACAGCCATGCGGATGCCGCGAGCACTGTGACCGAGCCGATGCCGTACGTGACGTGCAGTGCGACAGCCCACGGAGCGTAATCGAGCTCAAAGGAGATGCTGTCGTTGCAGCTTTTCTTGAAGGCTTCTGTCAGAGACTTGGATTTTTCTCCGAGCATGTTGTAGGATTTTATGATTCCGATTCCCTCCGCAAAGTCGATGACCGCATTCGTCAGCTGCTCGCTCACCTCCTGCTTCTGCCCGGAATGGACAAGCGTCGTCTTCAGCATCAGGTTGCCGAGCAGGATGAACGCCGCGGTGAACGCGCAGGTGATGAGTCCGAGGTACACGTTCATGTAGAACATACAGACAATCATCAGCGTCTGCGAAATCATAAAGCTTGTGAGGTCGGACAGGACAGACATGCAGTTCTCTTCGATAAAAACCATGTCCGTGGAAAGCACCGAGCTGATTTTGCCCAGATTGCCGCTGGTAAAGTAGCCCATCGGCATGGCCCGCAGATGCGCGCCCAGTTTCATACGCATATCGGCGAACATCATAAAGCCTGCCGCGCTCTGCAGCCTGTCGGAGCCGTGCTGGAACAATGCCTGCAGCACGACGCACAGCAGCATAATCAGCCCGACGGTCAGGCACCGGGTCTTTGTCATCTCGCCCGCCATAAACCATGAGACCGTAAAGAAACAGAGCATGAGCGGAGCCTTCATGCAGATCCCCTTGAACAGACCCGTAACATACGAGCCGCGGATTCTTTTGCCGAAACGCCCGGCAGACTTGACGACGCGGTGCATTATGCCGAGCATCGATGTCTTTTTAGATGATTTCACAATTCCTCCTGACTTTCGTCATGTACAGTTATCTTCCACTTGCCGCTCAGGTTTGAGTTCTCCCAAAGGCTCTTGTATTCCTTGCAGCTGAGCAGCAGCTTTTCGTGGGAGTCTGCGGCGATTATGTTTCCGTCCTTGAGGACGCAGATGGTGTCGGCATCCTTGACCGAAGACAGGCGGTGCGCAATCACGAGAACCGTCTTGTCCTTTACAATCTCGCTGATTGCGGCGTTCATCTTCTCCTCGTTCTCCGGATCCATAAAGGCGGTGGCCTCGTCAAGGACGATGACCGGCGAATTCTTTAAGATAGCACGCGCGAGCGAGATGCGCTGGCGCTCCCCGCCCGAAAGCAGCTTTCCGCTGTCGCCGGCACGGCTGTCGATTCCGTCGGGAAGCCGCGCAAGGAATTCGTCGCACTGGGCACGGCTGGCAGCATCAAGTACCTGCTCGCGAGTCGCATCCGGACGGCCGATAAGGATGTTCTCGTACAGCGTCGTGTTGAACAGGAACTGCTCCTGGGCGACATACGAAATCTGCTGGTTCAGGGCCTCCAGGCTCATGTCGGTGATGTCCTGCCCGCCCACACGTATGTGGCCGCCATCCAAATCGTAGTAATGGACAAGCAGCTTTGCGAGCGTGGATTTGCCGCTGCCGGATTCGCCCACAAGCGCGGTGACCGTTCCCTGCCGCAGGGAGAGTGAGACGCCGTGCAGGACTTCTTTTCCCGATTCGCGCCCGTCAGCACCGGCTTTTTTGTAGGAGAAACGGACGTCCTCAAATTCGATGTCGTGGTTCTTGCCCTCAAAGCCGCGCTGGCTCTGCTTGAGCGGCACATCCTGCACAAGCTTCTCAAGCTCGGCAATCTTGTAATCCAGCTGGGGGATTTTCCCCGCAAAGGTGAGCGCCTTCAGGATTGACGGGCCAATCGCAAAGCTCATCGTCAGCACCAGAATCAGCCGCTCAAGCGTTACGACTCCGCCCAGCACCAGCAGGGAGCCGAACGGCAGCGTAAAGAGGGCAAAGCACGGGATGACGCTCGAATACACGGCCATCCACGGCCAGCACGCTTTGTACCAGTCAAGCGTAAAATCGCGGTATGCCTTTACCACGTCGCCAAAACGCCGGTAGGAATCGCCGTCCTTGTTGAAGACCTTTACGACTTCCATGCCGTTCACGTACTCCACAATCGTGTTGTTCATTTTTTTTGCGGAATCATAATAGGCGCCCATCTTGGCATAGCCGCATCTCATCATCATGCTCATGGCGAACATGCCGATCGGGAGCACCGCGAGCGTAAGGAGCGCGAGCCGCCAGTCCGCAAAGAAGCAGGCGACGAGCACCATCAGGGGAACTGCGATGTTTGCGATTCCCTCCGGGATTGCGTGAGCCAGCAGTAGCTCTATCTGGTCTATGTCATCGGTAAAGACCCGCTTTATCTGACCGGTGCCAAGCTCCTTCAGGTTGCCGAGCGGCTGGCGCTCAAGCTTCTGCTGCAGCGACACGCGGATGTTCTTGAGTATGTTGTACGCGCCCACGTGCGAGAACTTGAGTCCCTGCGTGTACAGCAGCGCATGGGCAAGCTCGCAGCACAGAATCCACAGGACGCGCAGCAGCATAAAGCGGAGGGAAAGGTCTTGCCCCCGCACAATCGGGCAGACCATCTGGTACAGGAAAATGTACGGGCAAATATTCGCTGCAATCCCCAGCAGCATGCAGGCCGCTGCCGCAACGATGTAGCGCTTGTACTTCCCGACATACGGCGAAATACTTTTCAGCATAGAAACTCCTTTTTTGTGTTAGGTTAAACTAACCACAGCTGGATATTCTAGCTTTGCGTTTGCCGCCGTTCTACCAAAAAACAGTATTTTTTTGACACTTTCCGGTATTTTCTTAAAGGAAAGCCGGGCGGCATCCAGCTGGCTTTGGCACAAGGCGCCCCTCCGCTTTCATCCGGCTCCGTGCGCGCGGGAACGGCTCATGCGTACGGCGCCGCACGCCCCGGCAGCCGCCCGGCTTATAGCGCCGCCGCGAATTTCTTGGGGGTTGTGCCGAATTTTTTCTGGAATTCCTTTGCAAAATGGCTCATGTTGGTGTAGCCGCTCCTGAGCGCGACCTCGGAGATATTCTTGCCGCCTTCGGCAAGCAGCGCGGCCGCACGCTCCAGACGCTGCTCCTGCACATAGCGGTGCACCGGAATCCCGTACAGCGAGCGGAAGAGCCGGGTCAGCTTGCTTTCGCTCATGGAAAGGCTGCGCGCAAGCTCTGCCGCGCGGTAGTCACCGGCAGGGTTGCGCTGGATGCGCAGGCGCAGTGATTCCAGCTGCCGTACGTCGGATTCCGCGGCGACCGGCGCGGCATGCAGCCCGCGGGCGCGGAGCTCCGTTTTGCTGTGGAATATGCCGTGGAGCACGAGGGCTATCAGCTCCATCATCTTTGTCCCTACAAAAAGCTCCTGGAATTCCAGATATTTCCCGGCGCCGTCAATCTCAGAGAGCACCCGGTACATATCCTGCGTGATGGCGGTTTTTGTCACATGCGTCAGGAAAAGCTGCTTGCATCGCTCTGTCCATGCGGGAGGAAAATACGCCGAAAGCAGGCTCTCAAAGTAGGCGGTCGTCATCTGCATGCTCTTGAACTGGAAGAGCACCGACTTGTCATAGCTCATGGAGGTCTCGTAATCGTTGTTGCGGAAGACGCAGACCTCGCCGGGCAGCATCTCCACCAGCTCCCGTCCGCCGTCAATCTGCCAGGTAATCGGCTGGTTCAGGTTGAATATAATCTGAATCTCGTCTTTGCCAAAATTGTCCGGCCTGCTCGCGAAGGTCTCGTTGCGAAAGCTCAGGTTCCAGTCATAATAGAAGATATTTTCCTTGCACTGCTGCCGGAGCAGTTTGAGCTGCCCGATGTTCTCTGGCAGGAGGACGGTGCCCTCAAAATAGTTTTCGGGCGTAAAGCCGTCTATATCCGGCACCGCAAAGACCGTGTTTTTCCTGCTTGTCGCTTCCATAAGGCTCTCCTTTTGCGCGTCTTATATTAGCTTTAGCTAACTTTTTCCATACACTATAGCGCACGCGCAAAAAAAAGTCCATGCGCCTGCGTCAAAAAGCCAGGGATTCAGCATGAAAACAAAAATGCGCTCCCAGTGGAAAACACCCGGACTGCCGGTTGCACGCTTCGCTTTGCAAATGGCAGCCCGGGCGTTTTTCCGCTTCCGCGCATTTTTTATGTTGAATCCTTGGCTTTGGTAGCATAAAAAAGAAAATCATTTTAAAACAGTTTACATAATTTTCCAATACCGCGTCCGTATTCAGATAAAATACATCTCA
>DGUD01000088.1:11107-13830 GCA_002393865.1 Treponema sp. UBA4319 | reverse complement strand
ACATCTCATGCTGAAGCCCTGAAGCCCCCGCCCACAGAAAAAAGTCTGCCGCATACAGGGGGGGCTAGTCGCCCGTGCTGATGTAGATGGTCTGCGGCGTGGGGCGGTCGTCGCGGTCGATGCCGTGGCGGGGGCTGTACTTTCCGGCGGGCAGGTCGGAGATAGTGCGCGAGTTCGACTCCTTTGCGAGCGTCATGTAGTCCGTGAGCGCCGTGCTGAGCGCCGAGGCCGCGATGCTTGCGATGAGCGATATGAGGTCGTCGCCGGTATCGATGAACTGGGACGTGTTCTCGTAGACGACGCCCCGCTTCCGGTACAGCA
This sequence comes from Treponema sp. UBA4319, assembly GCA_002393865.1. Classification (GTDB taxonomy): domain Bacteria; phylum Spirochaetota; class Spirochaetia; order Treponematales; family Treponemataceae; genus Treponema_D. The sequence goes on along the minus strand of DGUD01000088.1, from coordinate 13,509 downwards.
CGCGGTTCGTCTTTGTGGACTTGAAGATATAGTCCAGCGTAACGGACACGGAGCCTTCCAGCATGGATTTGTCCCACGCCTGAATAATAGTAAAGACTGCGACGTCCGCGCCCAAAATCTCCTTAAAGCGCGAGAGATCTTTGTCTATGAACAGCTCCGAGTCGTAGCCGCTTTCCCGCTGCAGGACTTCCAGCGTCATGAGGGGCGGCAGCACGTAGTAGCCGGCCTCTGCCAGCGGAACCGTCATGGAGGTGTAAAAGTAGTCCTTTGCGGACACATTGGTGCTGTTGTTTATAGGAGGCATGATGAGGAGCACCTCCGGCTCCTCTTCGTAGAGCGCGCCGTAGGTGTTGCCCTTTGTGGGGCGCTCCCGCGGCGTGTAGTCCAGCGATATGCACGAGGAGAGCAGCATCGCCGCACAGAGGACGGAGACTGCCGCAGCCGCCCGCGCAGCGTGTTGTGCCGCGGCAAAAGGCGTGGAGACAGGTGGTCGTGTCCGGGGGGCGCAGGCTGCTGCCTGAGCCGCCGTGCTAATTGCTGTTCTCATAGCGTCTGAGCATCCTCTGGATAAGCACCGCGGATTCCGGGTACAGCTCCATTTCTTTTTCGAGCATGGCGCGTCCTTCCTGCATCCTGCCATCTTTGATGAGCAGCCAGCCGTAGTCCGCATAGATTCCCGGCGGCACCGCCTTGCGCTGCCCGTACTGGCGCCTGATAATCAGCTCGTATGCCTGAATCAGGCTGGAGAGCGAGGCGCTGTCACCTTTCTTCATATAACGGTAGGCGCTCTCCTGGTAGTCGTACCAGCTGTACAGGGGCGCCGCCACAGCAGTCGCGGGCGCCGCAAGCAGCACGGAGACTCCGAGGATGTATGCCGCAAGGGTCTTTCTCATGGCAGGCTCACCGTCCGTATTTCCTGCGCGGAGATAAAAACCGTGCGGGACAGCAGCAGCTTGCCGCCGCTGCCGTATACCTCCAGCTCGTGGCTGCCGGGCTGGACGGCATAGGTGCTGCCGTTCTCTATCGTGCGCTTTGCGCTGGAGTTGACCTTCGCGCTGAATTCCGTGCTGCCGTCAAGGACAACCTTTACGCTGCCGTGCTTTGTGGAGCTGACGAACTGGACGTAGCCGACGTTCTCCCGCCCGTATGCCGCGGAGCGTGCGCTCTGGCAGCCCGCAAGGGCAAGGACGGCCATCGCCGCCGCCAGAACCAGCAGCAGCCCGCCACGCTTTTTCTGTGCCGGTGCTCTCATTTGCGTTCCCTCACTTCGTATTTTTCCGGATGGGCGAGATCCAGCGAGCCGGAAGCCACGCTGATGATAGCGAACTCGTCGCTGACGCTGCTTCCTCCGGTGGAAATGACGCTCACCTCGCCGACTTTCTTGCCGGGAATCTCTATCATCATGCCGGTCTGCGGGTTCTTGACCTGCCGGCCGCGCTCGTATACGCCGTAGACGTCGCCGGGCTTGACGCCCTGCTTTGCCCCACCCGCCATAATCAGCATGCCGTCGTCCGCGGAGAGAATGTAGGACTTCCACGGGCGGTCCATGCAGTTGTTGATAACGTTGTCCACCAGCTGCGAGATTGCCGCGCTGATTGCCTTGTCGCTGAGCGTGGCGTCGTAGCCGGCCTGCGCGCCATAGCCGAGCACGGTGGTGGCTTCGGTCTCGGCCTCGCCCTTTCCTTCCTCGGCGTAGATGACTTCCCCGGTGGAGACGTCCACAAGGCGGATGCTTACCCCCGCCTGCACGGTCTGGCGCTTTGTCTGGGAGAAGACGCCTGTCTCGCCGGTGTTCTTGCGCCCGAATTCCGTTACGGAGCCGATGATAAGGTAGTCCGCGCCGACTTTCTGCGCGGTGTCCGTCCGGCCGGAATACTCCAGCTCTTTCTGGATTGCATCCGCGTCGGCGCGCTCCAGCAGGATGAACTTACCGGAGGAAGCGAGCCGGGTGGACAAAATGTCAAGCGCCTGCTTGCCGAGCGGGTCGTTGTTCTTGTCGTAGAACGCGCCCTTTGCATATTCCGTCTCGTTCGAGAAGCGCGCGATGGCGACTTTCCGCTTGAGCCCCTGATAGCTCTGCGTCTGCTGCTGCTGTCTGAGCGCGGAAGTATCCGCCGTTATGTCCGGCCGTGCGCTCACGCAGCCGGTAGCAAGCAGGGCAGCGAGCCCCAGCGCCGGGACGGCGGCCGTAAAGAATCTGACTCTTTGCATGTGTTCTCCTTCAGTAGACCTGTCCGGAAAACAGAAGTGGCCGGACAGCTTCCTCAGTCTTTGCTTTAAATAAAATGCAGGCAGGGGGAGAAAGTTACAAGGCAGGCAGCTCAAGGGGGAGCATAAAAATAAAAAATGCGCTCCCGGCGGGATTCCAAGCACGGGCGCCGGTTGCACGCTTCGCTTTGCAA
>DGUD01000088.1:0-11026 GCA_002393865.1 Treponema sp. UBA4319 | reverse complement strand
CTTGGAACCCCGCCTCCGCGCATTTTTTCTATGCTGCCCCTTGGCTCCTGTGGCATAGGAAGGAATGCGGGGCGGGGGCGGTTTCTGTCTCCGCGGACTGCGAAGCTTTCCAGCTTGTGCAAAGCATTCTTTCCTGTTACTATATTCCCATGATGGAACTTACAAGCAAGCAGCGCAAAGTGCTGGAGAAAGCCGCCCACGGCCTGGAACCGCTCGTTATCGTGGGGCAGAACGGCGTTACGCCTTCCCTGACGCAGATGGTGGACGGGCAGCTCAAAGCGCATGAACTTATTAAGGTTAAATTCAACGAATTTAAAGAAGAGAGGCTTTCCTTGACCGGACAGCTGGCGCAGGACTGCCGCGCGGTGCTGGTGCGCGTCATCGGCAACATCGCCATCCTCTACCGGGAAAGCGACGAGCCGGAAAAGCGGCGCTTCCGTGGCGCGATAGAAAAAGCCGCCAAAAAACGCCGCCCGGCAGCTGAACCGCGGGCATAAAAAAACGGGTCGTTTTAAGGAGGATGAATAACGACCCGTTGACAAAAGAATTGTTTGCTGTCGGCATTAAATATATACAAGAAAACGAATGTAGTCAATAATTTTGTTATGAAAATTTTGCGGTTTTCCGCAAGGGGTACTATTTTATGCAGAACCAACAGAAGAAGGTCGGAATCATCGGGGCGATGGACATCGAGGTGCAGGTGCTCCGCGCGCAGCTGGAGCCGCCCGCGGGGGAAAGCTCCGTAACGGAGACGCAGGCGGGCGGGCTGTCGTTCAGCACGGGCCGCCTGAACGGCAGCGATGTGGTCATCGTCAAGTCCGGCATCGGCAAGGTGAACGCCGCGCTCTGCGCCCAGCGGCTCGTGCTGCAGTTCGGCGTGACGCACATCATCAACACGGGCATTGCGGGCGCGATGGCAAAGGGGCTCAGGGTGCTCGATTTTGTCGCTTCCACCGATGCGCTGTACCACGACTTTGACGTGACCGGCTTCGGATACAAGCCCGCCGTCATTCCGCAGATGGACGTGAGCGACTTTCCCGCAGACACAAAGATGGTGGACGCCGCGACGATGGCCTTTGCGGAGCTGCCGGAGGCGGCCGGGCACCAGCTGGTGGCAGGCAGGATTGCGAGCGGCGACCAGTTCATCTCATCTGGTGACGTAAAGCGGCGCATAAAGGAGCTGTGCGGACCCGCGTGCGTCGAGATGGAGGGCGCCGCCATTGCCCACGCCTGCTACATCAACAAGGTGCCCTTCGTCATCATCCGCTGCATGAGCGACATGGCGGACGACGCGGGCGAGGACAGCTACAGCTTTAACGACGATACCGCCGCACGGCTGAGCGCCGCGCTCGTGTGCCGCATGCTGCCGCTGTTCTAAAAACAAGCTGAAAATATTCAGCTGATTCCGCCCTTTCCGACGGCATGGATAAGGGGCGGCTTTCACAACCGCATTTTTTTCTATATAATAGACTTGTTCGATAACCGAGGTTTCCGAACAAGTCTAATAGAACCGTCCGGACGCATGGCGCGTTCCGGGCAATGGGAGGAGCATTTTTATGGGCGAAGAGAAAAAATATAAGGTGGACAGCTTTAATCTTGACCACACCAAAGTGACGGCGCCGTTTGTCCGGCTAGCCGCGCACAAGACGGGGCAGAAGGGCGATGTCGTGACGAAATTCGACATACGCTTCTGCCAGCCGAACCGGCAGGAGATGCCGACAGGCGCAATCCACACGCTGGAGCACCTTGTTGCCGAATATATCCGCGACGAGATGCCGGAGCAGGTGATAGACTTCAGCCCCATGGGCTGCCGCACAGGCTTTTATTTTACGGTCTGGGGCGAGCACACGGAGGAAGAGATTGCGAACCACCTCCTCAACGTGCTGAAGAAGGTTGCCGTGTGGGACAAGCCGGTACCCGCCACCACGGAGAAGGAATGCGGGAACTACCTTGACCACAACCTTGAGGGCGCGAAAGTCTGGGCGCAGCGCTGGGTTGACGGCATAACGGCAAAGGGCTGGAACTGCTACAAATAGGCGGTGCTCCGTATGAAGCGACAAACGACAGGCCTGTTTGCCCGCGTGATGGCGCTGCTGCGGCGGAAGGACAAGGAGCAGAACATGCGGCTCATCCGGGACATCCGCCGCTCGCTGCAGGCTTTCTCGCAGAAGGCATCTGCGATGAACGGCAGCTATGAGCAGGAAAAGCGGCAGATAGCCCTGCTGCTGGATGCCGCCGGGCAGCTGGAGCCTTCCTCCGACATCACCGCCGCAAAGCTTGAGCAGGACATCCTCATGCGGATAACGGAGACGAGTTCTGCCTGCGACTCCGTTATCGTGGGGAAGGACGGCGCCGAATTCAGGCAGCGGCTCTCTTCCCTGCAGCAGCTGGTGCGGCAGCGCGGCGCGTTGGCGGCGCGGGGCTGAGCCGTGCGACTGCGGCGGAGCGCGCCGGCTCACAGGGAGTGTGCGGCCGCACTATGAGAGCCTGTTTCTTCAGAGCAGCTTCTGGAGCAGGCTTTTTCAATACTAGAGAGGTGAACGTGAAGTATGAACCTTCTGCAGAAATTTAGGGAGACGCTTTCTTCAGTCCTGCCTATCATGGTGATAGTCCTTGTGCTGGGGCTGACGGTGGCGCCGCTGGGTGCCGGGCTGATTGTGCGTTTCCTCGTAGGCGGGGTACTGCTCATCTTCGGGCTTACGCTCTTCCTTGCGGGGGTGGACATCGGTATTCTTCCCATCGGGGAACGGAGCGGAGCGGCGCTGACGGCAAAGAAAAGCCTGCCGCTGCTTCTGGGCGTCTCCTTTGTCATCGGCGTGATGGTGACGATTGCCGAGCCTGACGTGCAGGTGCTTGCCGACCAGATTCAGGGCGTTGCCGCCGGCGTGAACAAGTGGTCGCTCGTCATGATGATTGCGGCGGGTATCGGGCTCTTTGTCGTGCTGGGGCTTTTGCGCACCATGCTCTCGCTCAAGCTCAAGTACCTGCTGATTTTTTCCTATATATGTGTCTTTGTGCTCGCGTTCCTGTGCCCCCCGGAATTCCAGGGGGTAGCCTTTGATGCGGGCGGCGCCACGACGGGGCCGATGACGGTTCCTTTCATCATGGCGCTGGGCGTGGGCGTGGCGGCTGTCCGCTCCGGTGGCAGCGGCAAGTCCGGCGGCACCCAGAGCGACGATTCCTTCGGATTGACGGGCATCGCCTCCGTGGGACCGGTTGCGGCGGTCTGCGTGTACGGCATCATCATGGGGCTGGGCGGACACGGCGGGGCAGCGGATGCCCCGGCGGCCGAAGCTGCCGCGGAAACAGCCGTGCCGCTTGCGGAAAAGGCGCTGGGGCTCGGCATTTTTATACGGCTGCTGCCAGAGGAGCTGTACGAGGTGAGCCTTGCCCTGCTTCCGCTGGTGGTCATGTTCGTCGCGTTCCAGCTCTTCCTGCTCAAAATGCCGCCGGTGCAGGTGCGCCGTATGATAAAAGGCGTCGCATACAGCTTTGTGGGACTCGTCATCTTTCTTGTGGGAGTGAACGGCGGCTTTATGCCCGCGGGCACAGAGCTCGGCAGCCTTCTCGGCGGCTATGCCTCGTCGCGCGGGGGGCTGTGGGTCGCGCTGCTGACCGCCACCGGCATTCTCTTCGGTGCCGTCGTTGTCTGCGCGGAACCCGCCGTGTGGGTGCTCACCGAACAGGTCGAGAGCGTCAGCGGCGGCACCATAAAGCGCAAGGTCATGCTCGTGGCGCTTTCCGCGGGCGTCGCCATATCGATCGGCCTGAGCATGCTGCGCGTACTCTACGGATTCAGCCTGTGGTATGTCCTTGTGCCCGGCTACGCGCTGGCACTGCTGCTGAGCCTCTGGTGCCCCCCGCTCTTTGTGGGCATCGCCTTCGATTCGGGCGGCGTCGCCAGCGGCCCCATGACAAGCACCTTTATCCTGTCGTTCGCGTTGGGAGCGGCAGTGGCCTGCGGGGGCAACCCGGCGACCGATGCCTTCGGCGTAATCGCGCTCGTCGCCATGACACCGCTCATCGCCATTCAGGTGCTCGGCATTGTCTTCGATGTAAAAAGCAGGAAAACGGAGGAAAAATGAGCAGATATATTCTTCTGGTAAGCGTCGTTCCCCACGACCGGGCGGAACTCATCTCCAACGCGGCGGTGGCCGCCGGAAGTTTCGGCGGTACGGTCGCCATGGGGCGCGGCATGACCGGCAGCGGGGTGCTTGCGGCGCTCGGCTTCGGGGACACCTCGCAGGATATCGTGTACATTCTGACGGAGGAGTCGCAGAAAGCGGCGATCGCGGCGGCAATCACGGCAGTCTGCGCGAATGAAAGGCACAAGTTCGGCTGTATGTTCAGCCTGCCGGTGGACAGTATGCTCAAGACAGGGATAGTCTCTGGAGGAGATAGCGATAATATGGAAGGAAACAAACCTCGTGAACTGATAACGGTGATATTGAACAGGGGCTATGCCGACGATGCGATGGCGGCTGCCCGCAAAGCGGGTGCCGGCGGCGGCACCGTCATCAATGCGCGCGGCACCGCACGCGAGGACGACGCGAAATTCTTCGGGATGCACATCGTGCCGGAAAAGGAGATGCTGCTGATTGTGGTCGAGCAGGAGAAGAAGGCCGCCGTGCTGGAGGCAATCCGCACGCTGCCCTGCCTTGCGGAGCCGGGGAGCGGCATCGCGTTCTGCTCCGGCGTGGATGAATTCACGCTGCTCGGAAAGAAATGAGCCTTCCTGCGGAAGACGAGCTTTCGGCGGCGTCCCTTGCGGCGGATTGCGCTGCGGAAGGAATAGCCGCCCCCGGCCAGCTGCTTGTCTTTGACGAGATTGACAGCACGAACGCCGAGCTGCTGCGGCGGCTTTCCGCTGCGGGCGCCCTGCACAAGGCGGACGGCAGCCTGAGCGCGGCGGGCACGGAGATGCACCGGCTTGTGGCGGCGGCCGCCTTCCAGACCGCGGGCCGGGGGCGTGTGGGCAGAACATTCTATTCCCCCGCCGGGAGCGGCATATACTTCAGCTTTGTGTACGTGCCGGACGGCTGCGTACGCGACCCCGCCGCATACACGGTGCCTGCCGCCGTAGGGGTCTGCCGCGCGGTGGAGGCGCTCTTTGGCGTGCAGGCGCAGATAAAGTGGGTGAACGACGTCTACGTGCGCGGCAGGAAGGTCTGCGGCATACTGACGGAAGGTTTCGCGAGCCCCCGGACGGGGATGGTCGAGGCGGTAGTCGTCGGCATCGGCATAAACATCCGCCAGGATCCCTCGCTCCCCGCCGAGCTTGCGCAGCGGGCTGGCGGCATCCTTGCAGACGGCTCCGCATCCCCCGTCACGCGCTCCCGCCTGCTGGCCCGCTGCCTCGCGGAGATTTTCCGCCTGCTGGATGCGGGCGGCAGCGCCGGCACTGAGGGGGAATCCGGCCGCAGCTGCATTCCCGCCATCGGCGAATACCGCAGCCGCTCCCTGCTCATCGGCAAGACGCTCACCGTCTCTGCGATTGCAGGCGACAGCGGCTCCCGGTACAATGCGCTTGCCACCGGCATCAGCGACGATGCCGGGCTCTGCGTGCGGCTCGCCGACGGTTCCGTCCGCATCCTCCGCTCCGGCGAGGTGACGCTCCACTTCAGCAGAAATTCTTAGCCGGAAAGCCGAATAAAGTAGACTTTTAGAAGCAGCCCGTGTTATAATAGAAAAGCTATCCGGCACTTTTAGCTTCCGGACGGCTCCGTGTATTACACAGGACGTCTTTAAGGCAGCTGTTCTTGGACTGTCCAAAAGAGCAAACTTTCAGGAGAAATTAATGAGTAGAGATGGTGGTATGGATCCGAGCATTGCGGCCCTCCTGCAGGATGGTGCGGAAAACGATATGCAGGACAGCGACACCGAAGTTCTGGCGGATGATGCGATGTCTGCCGATTTAAGCTCTTTTTCAAGCGAACCGAAGGCAGAAAAAAAAGCTTCAGATGGCGTCCCCGACGTCGATTTGTCAGTCCGTTCGTTCAAGCCTATCGAAAAATATTTTGAGCAGACCCCGAACCCCGTCTTCAATGACCCCGCCTACTACAAGACCACGCTGGGCGGCGAAGGCGAGGCTGCCCAGCGCCTGCACGGGCTGCTGGTAAAATACCTGAACTGCACCGACAAGAAAGACCGTACCGTCTACCGCCAGCAGATAGTGACGGCCTACTGGAATTTCCTCCGCTCCCTCGCACCAAAGATGTCCAGCCCGCGCACCCCGCTGTGCAAGCGGCTCGCGCTCCGCTTCGGCGTGGTGCTGCCGTCCCTCTTCAGCCCGGAGCAGAAAGAATTCTTTTCCCGCGTCATCATGGACAACCAGACCGGCGAGCCGGTGCTCTACGTCGATGAATGGATGCGCGAGATTGCCTGCGGCCGCCTTGAGCCGAGCACGACCGACGAGATTCCTATCCGCGGCAAGGGGCCGGCCGCCGAGCAGCAGCGCCTGCAGGCGCTCAAAAGCAAGAACGACGGCAAAATCCAGAGCACGGAAAGCCTGGTGAACGTCAAGGAGGGCGAGCGCGCGAACCTTGAGTTCGAGATGAAGGAGAAGGTGAACGCGCTCTGCGAGCACGGTCCCGTCATGGGGCTTGACAAGCATTCGCTCCCCTATACAGATATACAGAAGAAGATGTTCGGCGAGCTGGGCGTGCTCTTCCGCCAGCTGCAGCGCGTGGACAGGGAGCTTGCCAACTACCTGAACGAGCTGCAGGAGGCAAAGGAGATAGAGCAGAGCCTTGACGAGAAGGTTGACGGCGCCAACGAGGTGCAGGAAAGCGTCGATTCCGAAGTCATCCTGTCGGAGATGGGCACGGTGCGCCAGATGGCAAAGATGACCTGCGGACGGCAGGGCAACCAGTTCCCCGTGTTCACGCGCGAATTCTTCCATTGTACGGAGACCGGCACGGGGTTCCGCGAGAATGTGCTGCGCGAGCTTGCATGGATAGAGTCGATTGACCCCAACTGCTTTGTGCGCATCCACAAGAATATGCCGAACCGCATCGTCCCCTACGTGCTGCTGGTGCCCACCTACGGCGACTCCGGCTTCTGCTGGGAGCCGTTCAACCGCATGAACCGCGTCACCAGCCGCGGGCGCATCGTTATCCCCATGTACCCACGGGACCTTAAAATCGCCTGTCTTACCGCCGTCGCGGATTTGCGCTGGCAGGTCGCAAAGGAAAAGGCGTCATTCGACTGGATGTCCGATGGTCTGACCGGCCAGTACTATCAGTACATCGATTCCCAGAAGCTCAAGGGCGACCTCAAGAGCTTCTTTATCGCGGATTACATCCTGTGGATCACCAAGGAATCGACCGGCGCCCAGAAGCTGCCCAAGGAAGTCCGTGCCATATTCTGGCGCTTTATGCCGTTCCCGCAGGAGATGAAGGACAGGCTCAAGATGATGAGCCTTACCTACCAGGAGCTGTACCAGCGCGACATCAACCGCAGCATGAGCGACGGCTATTGATACGCTACGGGCTGTTGAAGGCTGCGAATTCTTCCGATTAATAAAAGGGGAAGTTCTGTTGCTGTTCCCGATGGCCTGCGACGCGGCAGATGGATAGAGCTGTCCTGAACCCAAGAGGTTTCCGGGCAGCTCTAGTGTGCGATTTTCTGCGCGATACGGGCAGGCTGAGGTGGCGGCAGTTTTGGCGGGCTCCGGAAGGCGCCGTCGCTTTCCTCCCGGAAAAAAGAGAAGGAAGATTCGCAGTTATGTCAACATTTTTTATATCCGAACCGCTTATCGTGGGCATCACCATCCTTGCCTGCGTGGATTTGCTGGTGCTCGTCGGGCAGAAACCTTCCGGCGAGCAGAAAAATCTTACTGCCATCCTGTCCATCCTGCTCATCAACAGCATCGGTGTGTACTGCTGCGTGCGCGGCGAGTCCGAAGGGCTCATCATCTTTGGCGCCAAGCTGCAGTATGTCTCGGTGCTCGTCCTGAGCCTGCTCCTGTTCAAGACGGTCGAGCGCCTGTACAATATCCGCAGCTCGCTGCTGCTGTGGATAGTAATCGCTTTGTGGATGGCATTCCTCTTCGCGATGATTTTTGCCATCGACCGCTATTCCCATCTGGACTTCAGCCACTGCTTCTTCAAGAATTACATGATATCCTACCAGAGCGAATATTACCGCTACCAGAGCCGCTTTGAATTCGGCTGGGGAATCCATGTCTTTAAGGCGACGCTGCTTGCCTACGCGCTCGCCATATTCGCGATATTCATGTTCAAGGTATTCCGCGCCTCCAAGGGCGGGGAGCGCAGCGACGCGGTGCTCTTTATGGTGATGGTCTCCGTTCCGCTCTTCTTCTGCCTGACGACCTATGTCTTTAACAACAGAGTGGACGGCTTCCCCATCTTTCAGGCACTGGCAGTGCTGTCCTCCACAATCTCCGTGTACATGATTTTCAGGCAGCGGTTCAACAACCTGCATGACCTTGCGCTGGCGGTGGTGGAGGACGAGATTGCCGAGCCGCTGTTCATCCTTGACAGCAGGCTTTACGTGCAGGACGCAAACGAGCCGGGAGCCCTGCTCTTTCCCGAATACAACGATGTGCGGAGGCAGACGCGTTCCGCGCTCAAGGCGAACGTGTGGCTGCAGAATGCCATCACGCCGCCAATCGGCATGACGGCGGCAGACGGCACGTTCACCATCAAGGACAAGGCCTTTCTGCCGAACGTGCGGCGCGTGGAGCACCACGGGCACGTATACGGCTTTGCCGTCATCCTGAAGGACGTGACGGAGCAGCTGGCAAAGTCCACGCAGCTGGAGGACGAGAACCGGCAGCTGCACGAGCGCCTGCGCGGCATCCGGAGCACCTCCGGTCTGATGCGGGGCAAATTTGTCTCCGGCGCCATCCAGTCGGTGCTTTCGCTGGACGCGGAGACCGGCGAGCACATGCGCCGCACCAGCAACTACACTTACATCATCGCAAAGGAGCTGCAGGACGAGGGCAAGTTCCCGGAGCTGCTTACCGACGAGTACATCGAAATCCTTACGCAGGTTGCCCCGCTCCACGATGTCGGCAAGCTGCAGATTCCCCGCGACATCCTGAGAAAGCGTCTGGGGCTGACGCGCGGAGAGATGGACATCATGGCGCAGCACGTCATCTACGGCGCCGATTTTGTCGATAAATTCATCCTGAACGACCCGGACGACCTTTTCTACGTGCTTGCGCATGACATCGCGCTGAACCACCATGAATGCTGGGACGGCTCCGGCTACCCGCGCGGCCTGCGGGGGCGGCAGATCCCGCTGGGGGCACGGATTGTCGCCGTCGCAGATCTGTTCGACCACCTCTCGTCCGAGCTTGACGACACGGAGCCGGGCGCCTTCAACGATGTGTTCATAACGGTCATCTCCTACACCTGCACGCAGTTTGACCCCGACGTCATCGACGCCTTCCGCCGCGCCCGGCTCAAGATTGCGGATTTGTACGCCCAGATGCGCGAATCGACGCACCCTGCCGCACGCAGCGGGGACTAAGCCCCGCTGCCGCCGCGGAAAATGCGCGCGCCCCGGCGGCGGTGACAGCGCTGGCGGCCGCGGAGAATGCATGCGTCAGGACGCGGCACGCGGGCAGCCGCTCAGTAGCCTCTTGTGTTCTCCGTGACAGACCCCTCAGACTCGCTGCGCGTAAGCGTGCCGCTGACTGTATTGCCGGAATACGAGGCGGTGCCGCTCTGCCGGCCGCCGATGATTTTGCCGGCATAGGCGCTGCTGCCGGCGTATCCTGTAGCAGTTATGCTGCCGCTGAATGTGCTGCTGTTTATTGCGCCGCCGTCCCTTATAATGCCCGCTATGCCGCCTATGTACTCCGCTCCCCCCGTTATGACGCCGCTGAAGGTGCAGTCGCTTATCGTGCCGCCCGGAAGGAATCCCGCTATGCCGCCTGTATAGTTCCCGGAGCCCGGGGTGGCCTCTATCCGTACGAGGGAAGTGCAGTTCTCTATGGTACCTTCGTCGTTCGTTCCCGCTATGCCCCCCTGCCACCGCCCGCCGCTAGCGATGCTGCCTTCTACAGTAAGGTTTTTGACGAGCCCGCCAGAGTCAAGAACAGCTATGAGCCCCTGGCTGTAGAAGTACTGGTCTGTGCCCGACAGCTCTATGGTCACGGTATGGTGGTTCTGCCCGCCGTCAAGCGTACCGCGGAAATTGTTGCGGAAGAACTTGTTCGTGGTGCCGGCAAGGCTTATGTCGTCCTCAAGCAGCACGGTTTTTTCGCTGTCAATCGTTTTGCCGCAGAGAAAGTTCAGCTGCTGTGCCGTATACACGTGGTACGTGTCGCGGGCAGCGTATACGGTATCGTCATACTCTATTTTCTTCCATATATCCGCCATCTCTTCGGCCGTGGCATCGAGGAACACGGCCGTAAGCTCCAGCGTATTCGTCGTGCTGTTGCGGTCGGCAAGGGCGGCCATCGTGAGCGCGGCGGGGCTGCTTCCTGCGCTGAAGTCCACGGTGCCGCTGCCGCTGCTGGGCAGAGACCAGCCTGCGAATACTTTCCCTTTCTCTTCGCTACCGTCCATATAGGTGTAGCCGGGGCAGCTGAGCACCGCCACCTTTGCGGTTCCGGCCTGTATGTCCGCGACGCTCACGGTGAATTCCTTGCCGGAGTCGTAGCCGGTGGTATCCGTAGCTTTCTCCTTTACTTTGTTGGCGGCGGGCAGGCAGCTTGTGCCGCTCTGGCTGAAGACATACTTCACCTTGACTGATTCGAGCGATATCGTGTACTGCGCGTAGAGCTGAACCTTGCCCTGGAACGCGCGGTAGGGGATGCTGTTCCCCGTAAGCTTAATCGGCGGCTCCTGCCCCTCCGGCATCTCCCCTCGTTTCTTGAAGCTCCAGCCCGCAAAGGCATAGGGCAAGCCGTCCAATTCCAATTCCGCGGGGGGCGGTGTCAGCGCCGTTGCGGCGCCGGGCACATTGCGGTAGCTGCTTACGGAGCTGCTGTAGCTTCCGGCGGCATCGGCAAAATAGGGGTCGATGTCGCAGGACAGCGGGTACTGCGCGT
>DGUD01000164.1 GCA_002393865.1 Treponema sp. UBA4319 | reverse complement strand
TCTTTAAAATGCGTTTGCCCTGGGCTGCCACCCTGCCCGCGTTGACAAAGGAGGTAGTTTTTTCTAATATATAGGGATGGAAAAAAAGAGAACTTGGCCATACGTACTCATCACGCTCCTGTTCCTGAGCGCAGCGCTCTTTGGGGGGCTGCTCGGAAAAGGGCTCGCCGAGACAAAAAATATAGAAAACTCAGAGAATTTCAAGGAATTTGCCACGGCGCTCCCGACACGCCTGCTGGACATCAACGGGGAGCTCATCACGGAATTTGCGAGCGACGAGAAGCGCGAGATTATCGCGCTGGACAAGCTGCCCCAGCAGCTGATAGACGCGCTGATAACCCGTGAGGACAGGATTTTCTACGAGCATCCCGGCTTCAGCGCAAAGGCAATCATCCGCGCAGTCTACGGCGTGCTCACCGGGGACAGCCGCGGCGGCGGCTCCACCATCACCCAGCAGATAGCCGGCACGCTCTACTGCGACCGCACGGATATGAGCTACCTGCGCAAGCTCAGGGAGCTGTGGTGGGCAATCCAGATGGAGCGCCGCTATTCCAAGCAGGAGATTCTGGAGCTGTACCTCAACAAAGTGTACCTCGGCGGCGGCACCTACGGCGTGAACGCGGCAAGCAAATACTACTTCGGGCACGGCGCGACGGAGATTACCCCAGCCGAGGCGGCGATTCTCGTCATCCAGCTCTCGAACCCGGCGCACTACAACCCCTTTGAGCATCCCAACCGCGCCATGGAGCGCCAGCGCGACGTGCTGACCGCCATGACAGAGGCGGGCTACCTGACGCAGGAGGAGGCTGACGAAAGCTTCGACGAGTACTGGGCGGGATTCGACTTTACCCGTACGGGGACTTCGGCGTACTCCATGCGCGACGACAAGGCCCCGTGGTTCTCCGAGTATGTCCGCCGCACGCTGAGCGACATGCTCTACGGTTCCGAGGATATCTATACCAGCGGCTTTACGGTGAACACGACGCTCAACCTGTCGCACCAGATTGCGGCGGAAGAAATCATGCAGGACTACATCAAGTACGCGAACAAAGAATACCAGAAGACGATGAGCAACCGCCAGAAGGACGACTTCAGGACGTTCATCCCCATGGCATCCCTGCTGAGCCTTATCTTTGACATGCCGAGCCTGCGCGTCGGGCAGCAGCGCAACGAAGCCATCACCATGAGCACCTACACGGAGAAGATAAACCCTGTCCTTGACGCCATGTCGCTCATGCTCGGCATGGATTCCCTCAAGACGGAGGTCGTCTCCAAAGGGAACGCTCTCACCCAGCAGAACGTGGAGAAAACGACCATAGAAGGCACTATGATAGCCCTTGAGAACGAGACCGGCTATATAGACGCGCTGGTGGGCGGCTCAAAATACGACCAGGCAAACCAGTTTATCCGCGCGGTGCAGTCAAAGCTGCAGCCGGGCTCCACGTTCAAGCCGCTCTACTATTCGGCCGCGATAGACAGCAGGGAATTCACCATGACGTCTGTCATCAGCGACACCCCCATCGTCTTCCACAAGGAGGACGGGAGCCCCTACATCCCGCAGGACTTCAAGGGAAAGTACGAGGGCGACGTGGAGCTCTGGTACGCGCTGGCACATTCCATGAACATCCCTTCGCTCAAGATTCTTGACAAAATCGGTTTCGACGCCGCCATCCAGCGCGCCTCATCGCTGCTCGGCATAGCGGAGAACGAGCTTGCCGCCCGCAATTTTGAGCCGGTATACCCGCTCGGCCTTGGCGTCTGCTCGGTGCGGCCGATAGAGATTGCAAAAGCCTTCGCCACATTCGCGAACAACGGCCGCGAGGTGACGCCCATCGCCATCCGCAACGTGGAGGACAAGAACGGGAACATCTACCTTGACCCGGAGAAAGAGCTCATCGCCGAGCAGCACGCGAAGGGCGGCAAGCAGCAGATTATCTCGCGGCAGACGGCCTTCATCATGCAGGAGCTGCTCAAGAAGACGGTGGAGACAGGCACGCTGAACTACGGCTCCAATTTCGACTCGACAAAATACACTATCGGCAAGCGGAAGGGCACGGGAAACAAATTCCGCTATACCGGCGCCGACGGCAAGAAATTCACTATGCCAGCGGCAGGCAAGACGGGAACGACGCAGAACTGGGCGGATGCCTGGACAGTCGGCTTTACGCCGTACTACACGGCGGCATTCTGGTTCGGCTTTGACCGCCCCGGCCAGTCGCTCGGTCTGACCATCACCGGCTCTACGCTCGCGGGCGTCGCATGGGGCGACTTTATGCACGTGGCGAACGAGGGCAAGCCGTACAAGCCGTTCACGGACAGCATACCCGACGGCATCATATCGATGAAAGTCTGCTCCGTAAGCGGCGAGTTGCTTACGCCCGAATGCGGCGACAACAGCGTGACCGGCTACTACCTTGCGGGCACGCAGCCCACGGAATCCTGCCACCGCCATGTGTACAACACAGGGCGGACGGTGGCTCTTGCCAGACTGGAGAAGGAATACTATCAGGCCGGCTACATATTCGAGCTGAGCGAGGAGACCGCCATGCCCCTGCAGCTGGATCTGGACTTCCTCAACGACGACGTATGGGAGGAGGATTCCGGCATGGAGGACTTCTTCCTTTCTGGCGGGGAAGCACAGGACGAAGAGGATAACGGCAACTGGCTGCTGCAGTAGCAGGCGGCAGCAGGGACGGAAAGGCAAGCGATGTTAGTCAAGATAAGCGATATAAAGGTAAAGAAAAGGATACGGAAGGAGCTCGGCGATCTTGAGCCGCTCAAAGACAGCCTCCGCACCTACGGGCTGCTGAACCCCATCACGCTGAACGCACGGCACGAGCTTATCGCCGGGGAGCGCCGTCTGGAGGCAGCGAAGCAGATTGGCTGGGAGAGCATCAACGCCATCGTGCTGGAGCGCGAGATTCCGGATGCCGTCCAGCTTGAGATGGAGCTTGAGGAGAACAACCAGCGGAAGGAATTTACCGACGAGGAGCTGCTGGAAGGCTACCACCGGCTGGAAAAAATGCGGCACCCCAGCATCTTTATGCGCATAAGGAACGCCTTTGTGCGGCTGTGGGAGCACATCACGGCCTTCCTGCACAAGACATTCTCCCGCAAGCAGCGGCAGGCGCTGCCCCATGCTGCACAGGTTCCGGCCGCAGCGGAACCCTCGGACAGCCCAAAAAGCTGAGCCGGAGCAGCCCCGCTACCTGAGCGAGGCGAGCAAAAGGGAAACTTCCTCCTGCCGGAACGACGGGCTGCCGCTCTGTATGCCGCGCAGGTACGAGCGGGCACGCTCAGTGTCGCCAAGCGAGATACAGACCTTTGCGGCGTCATACCATGCGCCCCAATTCTGCGGGGACGCTTTCAGCACATCTTCATAGAGCACACGAGCATCCTCATAGCGGCCGGCCGAGGCATAGGCTCTGGCAAGGTTCTCCAGCACGGTGGCATTGCCCGGCTGTGCGGCAAGCGCATGCTGGTAATACGTGACGGCGCTTTCCCAGTCACCTTTCATGCGGTACGCGCTGCCAAGGTTATTGTTCACCTCGAAATTCCCCGGTTCCTGCGCATACGCGCGCTCAAGGAACGCGACTGCCGTATCCGCATCCGACTGCGCAAGGCAAAGCGCCCCCAGATTCGTCAGGGCCTTGACGTTAGACGGGTCGTAGCTGAGGACCTCCCGGTACAAAGCGACGGCTGTATCGGTATCGCCCGTTTTCTCGCACAGAAGCGCATAGTTGTACACAATACCCGGCATCAGGCTGGCTGACGCGCCGGAACGGCACTCATAGGCCTGCCGGGCAGCGGAGAGCGCGGCTTCGGTCTTGGACTGTGCATAGAGCACGGTGGACAGGTTGTAATACGTGAGCGAATCTTTCTGCGCGGGATCCATGTAGGCGAGCGCCTTCCTGAAGCTCTGCTCCGCGGCGGCATAGTCCCCGGAGGCCGCATACGCAGCCCCCAGCTCCTGATGGTTCTGGGCTGAAGAGGGATTCACCTTGACCGCCCCGGCAAATTCAGCCGCAGCCCCGGAATAATCGCCGCCGCGCAGGAGCAGGCGCCCCGCGGCAAGGTAGGCGCGCTCGTAGGCAGGGTCGATGCGACGCGCCGTGCGGTATGCCTCCAGCGCCTGCGCGGACTTGCCGAGCCGCTCGCAGACGTAGCCGAGGTTGTATTGCGCCGGGGCATAGGCGGCATTGCAGGCAGCGGAGGACGTAAAGGCGCTGTAGGCGGCCTCATATTTTTTCTGCTGGGCCTGGGCACGCCCGAGCTGGTAATAATAGACGGAATTCGTGGGGTCGGCGGCAAGCGCCTGCTGCAGCAGGGTCTCCGCGGCGGCATAATCCTTGCGGGCAAGGGCATCCATCGCGAGCACGTAGCGGGCGGCAGGAGCAGTCCCGTCCATTGCAAGGGCCTGCCCCGCATAGGTGGCGGACTCCACCAGCAGCGCGCCCTCCCCGCTGCTGCCGTCGCGGGACGCCTCGTAGAGCGCTGTGCTGATTTCCTGCAGCTTGCCCGCCGCAAACTTTGCGTCGTCGGACGGCAGCATGGATTTTGCCTCGTCAAAGCAGGCGATGGCGGACTGCACGTCGCCTGCCGCGAGCGCGGCCTTGCCCTTCTCTATCCGGGCGTTTATGTCCTTGACGAGCTGCGCGGCAGCGGCACTTTCGGCGGCCTTCCGCGCTTCCTCGGCACGGCGCCGCTCCTCTTCCTGCGCACGCTGGCGAGCCTCAGCCTCCTGCAGGGCACGGCGCTCTTCCTCAGCCTCGCGCTGCGCCCTCACCAGCTCGTTCATGACCTGCACGTTCTTCTTGTTCTCCGCAAGCTGGAGGGCAAGCTCCTCCTGCACTCTGCGGCTCTCCTCCTCGCGCCGGGCGAGCTCCTCCTGCAGCGCGGCGGCGGCACGGCGGCTCTCTTCCTCACGCCGAGAAAGCGCCTCCTGCAAACCGGCGGCTGCGAGGCGGCTCTCCTCCTCGCGGCGCAAAAGCTCGTCCTGCATGGCGCCGGTGCTCTGCCGCAGCGACTCAATCGTGGACTGCATGGCAGCGACGTCGCCGCCCCCCTGCGCCCCGGCCGGCAGCGCGGAGGACTGTTTCTTGAGCGCAGCGGCCTCTGCGGCCAGCTCCTGCGCATCGCCGTCATCAGCATCTTTTATCATCAGGGAATTCAGCAGGGAAAGCGCGTCGTCATAGAGCCCCTCATCAAGGTAGCGGCGGGCAAGCAGCAGCGTATTCTGGCGCTCCTGAGCATCCTGTGCCTGCTCCTGCCCAGAGGCCGGACGGATGCGGCCCGCAGCAAAGCGGTATCCGGCAAAAGCGGCCGCGCCCAGCAGCAGGACGGACGCGAGCGAAAGGGCGAGCACCCTCGCAACGCGGGAAGCGCCGCCGCCACGCCTGTGCCGCTCCTGCGCAAGGCGGGCAAATTTCTCTATATCGGACTCCTCCGGCACGGCGCCGGCGGAAGGCTTCGTATGCGGCTCACCGTTCATACGCCACCCGCTTACTCAAGCTCCGACTCATAGCCGTAATCCACCGTCCCTTCGGCACCGGCAGACATATTGACCATGCCGCTCCCCTGCAGGGACGAGGCGACGTCCTCCAGAAGCTTCTTGCGGCGCTCTGCCTCCTCGTGCTCGCGCCGGGCACGCTCCGCAGCGATGCGGTGCTCCTCCTCCTTGAGCTTCTTCTCCTCCGCCACGCGGATCGCCTCCTCTTTCTTCTGCTCCTCCACCTGGTTGTCGATGAGGGCGATAATACGGGCGATGGTCTCCGCCTGGGGGCTCTCCGGCTCAAGCACAAGGTAGTTCTGGTAGTCGCCCTTGCTGTCCTCAAGCTTTCCCTGCTGCAGGAAGGTATTCGCCCGGTTCAGCACCGGCGCCGCATAGGCCGGATCCGCGGCAATCGCAAGGGAATACCATTTCTCCGCCTCGGCGTAGTTCTCCATGGCAAACGCGATGTTCCCCGCGTCAAAGGCGAGCACCTTCTTGTTCACACCGGGCACCTCCATGCCGGAGGCGCAGACGGACAGCGCGTCGGCATACTTGCCCTGCTGGAAATAGCACATGGCAAGATAGATGTAGGCCTTCGGATCGCCGCCGTTTTCTATCGATTTTTTAAGGTATGACACAGCCTTTTGCGGTTCGTCCTGCCTGAAATACAGCTCGCCCTGGGTAAAATCAGAGGGCTCCGCCGCCCAGAAAGTGCTTCCTGACAGGAAAATGAACGCCGCAAGCAGGAATTTACGCATATTTTGCTTCATTTTATGGCCTCCGCTATTTTCAGAAATCCGTATATGTGCTATAGTTGCTTCGTTGAGAGAGCTGATCCGGAAACTTCAGCTTCCGGATCAGCAACCTTAATAAAGCAGCATTTTTGCAAGGCGACAGCCTGGAAAAATGCAAGCCCTGCGAGGAACCCGGAAGGCTTCCTGACGGGCCGGATGATACGCATCATATATTATGGTGCCCATCCCTTTGACATATTTGCATAAAAAGGCTAATCTTTCAATACAAAACTACAACAGGCTGCTCATAAAACAAACGATGTGTTTTAGAGTTACGAGCCATGGAGCGTGAGACGATTTTATGGAACCGACGATGGTTATTATTTTCGGCGTACTGATAGCATTCATCATCTTCATCGCTATTATTATCGTAAAAAATATCCTTACACCCAAGAAAATCAGCAGCATAAAACGACTCATCAAGGCGGGAAAGCTGCAGGCTGCCCAGCGGACGGCAAAGGGGCTGGTCGCAAAGAATCCGAGGGATTACGAGGCGCACTACTGGCTGGGCGAGGCATATCTGGCGGACAACAAGTCGGAGCTCGCATTCATGGAGTTCAAGACCGTCAACCAGCACGCGGTCTTCAACGGCGACATCCCGGAGATGCCGTTCCGCAAGAAGATGGGCGATTTGTACCTCCAGTTCAACCAGCCGGACGACGCGCTCAAGGAATTCCTGCTGCTCACCAAGCTTGAGCCGAGGAACGCCGACAATTTCTTTACTGTCGGCAAGCTCTACGAGGAGACCAACCAGCTTGCCCCCGCGCTGGGATTCTATCAGAAGGCATGCGCGATGGACAAGCGGAACGCCAAGGCGCACGCGGCGCTCGCGAACCTCCTGTTCCGCAGCAAGCAGTTCGCGGAGGCGCGGCGCGAGATCGACACGGCCATCAAGATAGCGCCGGATATGTTCTCCAGCTACTATTATCTGGGAAAAATCCTCAAGGAATCAAAGGAATACCCGGCGGCAATCAAGGCCTTCGAGAAAGCCCAGCGCGACCCGGAAATCCGCCAGCGGGCGCTCATCGAGCGCGGCTCCTGCTACATGATTGTGGAGCAGACGGACAATGCCATCGGAGAATTCGACCACGCAATCAAATGCTCAAAGAACGACGCCTCCCAGGAGACGCTGTTCGCCCGCTATTTCCTCGCGAGCTGTTACGAGCAGACCCACCGCATAGACAAAGCCATCGAGCAATGGGAGGCTATCTCCAAGCGGAACAAGAAATTCCGTGACGTTCCGGCAAAGCTCAACCAGTATAAGGACGTGCAGACGAACGACGCGATGAAGGAATACCTGACGGCACCGCCCCAGCAGTTCATGGAGCTGTGCAAGAAAGCCGCCAAGACCGGCTACAACCTGGCCTGCCAGAAAATAGAAAGCACGAACTACGGCTGCATCATGCTGGCGACGGAGGACAAAGCAGACTCATGGATGAACGCGCGCAAACAGGTTTTTCTGGTGCAGTTCTACCGCGAGGGTAAGGCGCTCGACGAGGGCGTCATCCGCCGTGTGATGGATACCGTCAAGGATAAGGGCTATTATAAGGCTGTCATATTCGCCAGCGCCGGCTTTACCGGGGATGCGATAAATTACGCGGAGAACCGCCAGGTTGTGCTCGCAGGCAAGGAAATGGTCGAGAACATCCTTGCGCGGGCGGGAGTGTGATACGATGAAATTCCTGTGCGTTTCCGACCAGATAGACCCGCTGGTATACTCGTCAAATGTAAAGGAGCGCTACGACGACGTAGACGCCGTATTCTGTGCGGGCGATTTGTCCATGGAATACGTGGACTTCATCGTCACCGCGCTCGGCAAGCCGACCTTCTTTGTCTTCGGGAACCATGACCTTAAGGAATTCGAATTTTACCGCAGCGGCATGTACAAGCGGACGTCGAGCTACACGAACGACGTGCAGATGCTGAACAAGGGGCACGGCGGCGACTACCTGAGCAACCGGGTCATCCGCTGCAAGAACCTCTACTTTACCACGCCGGACGGCAAGCGGCAGCCGCTCATCCTTGCGGGGGTATCCGGCTCCATCCGCTACAACAAAGGCGCCGACCAGTACACGGACTTCCAGATGTTCCTCCAACTGCTCAGGCTCGCGCCGTCCCTCCTGTGGAACAAGCTGCGCTGGGGCCGCTGCTGCGACGTATTCCTGACCCATGCCTCCCCCCGCCACATCCACGACCGGGAAGACGCCTGCCACAAAGGTTTTGAGTGCTTCAACTGGTTCATAAAGAAATTCAAGCCGGCACTGCTCATCCACGGCCATATCCACCTCTATGACCTGCAGGCCATCAGGCTCACGGTAAGCGACCAGACGACAGTCGTGAATGCCTACAGCCATATCGTCGTCGAATTCAATCCCCAGTTCACGGGGGAAAAGGGAAAGTATGTCAGTTCAATTTGTATCCTCACAGACAGATGAAGATTTCAACAAGGCGCACACAAAGGCGCTCGTAAACGAAATCCAGCATATCCTCAAGCCAGACGAGGCTGCGCTCATATCGTTCAGTGACATAAAGAAGCTGCTCAAGCCAAAAAACGAGGTCTACAAAGGAATGCAGATTGTCCCCATCAAGCTCATCGTGGGCAGCGAGGGGCGCTATCAGGACTTTGACAACCAGTTTTTCCCCAAGAGCAAATTCCTCAAGACCCGCTGGGAGCACATAGACATGGCGCATATCCAGGACGTGCCGCTGCCGCCGATAAGCCTCTATGAGGTCGGCGGCGTCTACTTTGTGCGCGACGGCAACCACCGCGTATCGGTCGCAAAGTCGCGGGGCGTGGAGAACATCGACGCGGAGGTCGTCAGCCTCCAGAGCGAGATAAAGCTCAAACCGAGCAGCACCAAGGAGGATATGGTCAGGCAGGTCATCACGTACGAGAAGCGCGTCTTCTACACAGAGACGAATTTCGGCGACATCACCGACTTCTGGTGCCTCGATTTCTCCACGCCGGGGCAGTACGACGTCATCTACAACCACATTCTCTTCCATAAATACTACATAAATATGGACAAAACAGAGGAGATTCCGTTCGAAGAAGCCGTGCTCTCATGGTTCAGGAACGTCTACCTGCCGGTCATCCAGACCATAGACCGGCACCATATCATGCGCTCCTTCAAGAAAAGCACAAAGTCCGACCTTTATATCTACTTCATCAAGTACTGGGACGAACTTAAGCAGAAATTCGGCAACGACTTCAGCATGGACAAGGCCGCTGAGGATTTCAAGACGGAGCAGCGCAAGCATACCCTGCTCGGCAAGCTGAAGAACAGCCTCGCAAAATGGCACATGAAGCGTCAGTCACAGGAGCTGGTCTCCCGGCACTGAGTTCCTGCGGGGGCAGCGTTCCGTGCCGGGGACGCTGCAGCAGCCCCAAAAAACGGGCAAAATACAGCCGCTTTCCGATTTTTATGCCGAAAAATCTCCATTTTGTCGATACTTAACTTGACGGCACTATATTTCGATGGTAAAATAAAACATCAGAAGATATAGCTATTACAAAACAGGCATTTGAAATAGTCCAGGAGCTGAAGGATGGCGTTGACAGATAATTTCGCTTATATTCCTCTTTTTGCGTTGTGTATCATTGCTGCTATCATATTATTTTTATTGCTGAGAATCAAAAACAAGGGAACTGCCCGGGTCAGCATAGTACTCTTCGCGGCAGCCGCAATCGTGCTCTTCTCCAGCCTTGCGGCAGCGGTCATGCAGCTGACGGCGTCGGCAGGAGACGCCTCCAAGGCTTTCATCGTCTTTGCGGCGGGAACCCTTTTCGCGGCCTTCCTGCTCCTTCCCTACTGCCTGATGCTCACCATGTTCGAGCCGCAGAAAATCGTCAAGCTCGTCCCGAAATCAGCGAACCGCGCGGCGGAGGCTCCGCTGCAGGAGGCAATGAACGGGCAGCAGGCGCAGGGCGGCCAGGCTTACGGCGAAGACTCTTCCTATGACTCAAAAATCCTTGACATCAGCCGGGATTTCATGGTGCACGCGGCAGACTCCTACTCATCGGAAGGGGGGCTCTCCTCATTCCTCGACTACATCAACAAGACTATCAGCGAGCAGATAAAGGCAGACGGCGGCGCAATCCTGATGATTGACGACTTTGAGGATCTTATCGCCGTCAAATCCTTTGAGGGAGACTTCCCGCCGCCGTACCGGCTGCCAAACGACATGCCGCACAAACCCGTGCGCATCGCCACGAATTTCAAGTTCGCCTCATTCCCCTTCAGCGGGAATATCTTCGGCGAGGTCGCCACCGCAGGCAAACCGGAGCTGATAACCGACCCCAATTCCGACGACCGCATCTACCAGAACGGCCCGGAGGAATTCCTTGAATGCGGCAGCTACATCTTTGTCCCTATGAAGATTCAGGGCGTCGTGTTCGGTATGACCGCATTTGCCCGCAAACGCGGCAACAGCCTCTTTACCGATGACGACCTCAAGACCTCCGTCACGCTCTCCGACTTTGCGGCAGCCGCAATCAAGAGCTTTATAAACGTCACGGACATCATCGAAACCAGCAAGATGACGAAGGAGACGGAGATTTCCACCCACATCCAGGACAGCCTGAAGCCGGCAAAGCTGCCCGTCATTCCCGGCATCCAGATCGGGACGCTCTGGAACCCTGCGGAAGGCGTCTGCGGCGACTTCTACGACATAATCGTATCCCGCAAAGACCGCGTGTCATTTATCGCGGGCGACATCGCAGGCAAAGGCATGAACAGTACCATCGTCATGATTATGGTGCGCGCGATGCTCCGCCTTGTGGTCAACACAAAGCAGAGCGCGGGTAAAATCCTTACGTGGGTAAACAAGGGCATTGCCGGGGAATCATTCAGCAACGACCACTTCGGTTCCGCGGCGCTGATAAACTACAACCCGGAAGAGCAGCTGGTGGAATTCACCACTGGCGGAAGCATGCCGGTCTACTATTACGACAGCGCCGAACAGTCCATCAAGAAGATTTCTGAGACAACGGAGCCTATCGGCGTAGAAAAAGCAACCGAATATAAAGATTATGTACAAAAAGTCAAATCTGGTGATATAATAATCACGTATACTGATGGTCTCGTCGAGAACCTGAACGATGAGGGGCAGCAGTATACAAAAGAGTCTTTGCTGAAAGTCATTTCGGATAATCATGCAGCAAGCGGCAAAGATATTGCAAAGGCTGTCAAAAATGACATAAAGAAGTTCAGCGGTTCAGCAGTCCAACACGATGATGAAACGCTGCTTTTGGTAAAAATTCAGTAATAAGGAAGATAAGGAGCAATACTTATGGAACTGAAAATACGCAAAAATGGGGAAGTCTACATTATCGATGTCAACGGGGAAATGGACTTGTACAACTCTTACAAGCTCAAGGAACTTGTGATGAAAATGCTTGAGAAAAACGTAAAGGCATTCATCATCAACCTTGAGCAGGTTGACTACATCGATTCATCTGGAATCGGAGCACTCATCTACATCTGCTCCACCATCAAGAAGATGAATCTGAAGCTCTATATCTCTAACATACACGGTTCCGTGAAAAAAGTTATCGAGCTTACGAAACTGATGGGGTATTTCCCGATTGCAAACAGCGTTGAAGAGGCGCTGCTGATGATTAAGGAATAAAATTCATTTAAAAAGGAGTATACAGTATGGTAGAAATAAAAGAGCTGCGTTCTGATGGAAGCGACCCGCTGTTTGACAAGTCAAACATGCTTTACAAGGCATTTCCGTCAGATTTCCGTCAAATCCGCTACTTTACCCTGCTGATTGTGCAGTCTGCGCCGCTTGAGATAAAGGAAATAAACCTCCTTGAGCAGCAGATAAGCGAGGTCATCAAGAATGCGGTCAAGCACGGCAACAATTGTGACATCAACAAGAAGGTTCATGTCTGGTATTCGTTCAGCGCCGCGCATGCCCACCTTATCGTAGAAGATGAGGGAGAAGGCTTCAAAGACCTTGAGAAGTGGAACGAATTCAACAGAAAGAGGTTGGAATGCCTGCACGAATCTAATTTTGAGGAGCTGTCCAACTATGTTTCTTTCCGTACCAAGCGCTCTGACGATCAGGACGGCGGTAACGCGTTGTTCGCGGCTCTTGAATATTGGGATGGCGGCTTCATCTACAACGACAAGCGCAATGGCGTTGCGATGCTCAAGCGTTTCCAGCAGAAACGCCATGGGGTCACGGTAGACGAATAATGCCGGGAGCTTGGCTGCCTGTGCACGTATGCATGTATCCATGCACAATAGTTTGCAGGGCAGCAAGTTCCTAGGAATTCCTTGACAATCATACAAAATATCAGTATAGTATCCACGACCATCAGATGTTTCAGGCGCTGTAATAGCGTCCTGAGCTGTTTTGTTGGCTAACCGGGGGTGTACCGGTTTCGACAGATAAGAGTAATCTTGTGCTGCAGGTGAGGTTGCGTTTGACCTCTGATCAGACGGAAAAAATAACTGAAGACGATTCTTTCGAAGAAAACGAGCAGTTTGCTCTCGCTGCCTAACAGCAGCGGAACCGGAACTCGTGTTGCGCTGTTCCTAGCGGCATGATGTTCTGTTACAAACAGGGACTTGCTTTGCATATTGTCCAGAATATGCAGGGGACTTCATCTGGAATACGGAGGCGACGCCTTTGAAGCCGCTACCGTCTCCCGACAACCACCTCGCTTCAATAAACCTGTAGAGGTGCCTGGTTAGCTTATTTGGACGCGGGTTCGATTCCCGCCATCTCCAATCCCCCCTTTTTAAACATGAGCCGCCCCGGAAACAGCGATGTATTCCGGGGCGGCTCATATTATGGAGGCGTTTTGAAACGCCCGCACACGTCAGCTCAAACGCGCGCAATGCGGCAGAGGAGCGCAGAGGCTCATTTTGTCCGTTTTACAAAGGCATCCTTATAGCCAAACGCTTTGAATTTTTCCAGGACGGCACCGTATTCGTCGCCTGTCAGCGGACCGACCAGAACCTTATAGCCCTTGCCACCCGCAAGCTCCACCAGCACAATCGGGTACCTGGGATATTTTGCCGCAAGCTGCTTCCCGCTCTGCAGCCGGGAAACGGTGGCAATCTGCACGTAGCAGGAATTCTTCTTCAAGTCAGACTCTTGCTTCAGCACGGGAACCTTGCTTGCGCTGCTGCTCACAGCGGAAGAGGGCGTCACGGCAGCAGCGGGCTGGGTCGCAGAGCTTTTCGGTTCCCCTTCCGAAGGCTTGCCAGTCTTTTTGTCGGCTCCGGCTGAAGATTCCGGCGCTGGCGGCGGAACAAGCGGCTGTGTAGGGACAAGGACAATCTCGGTGCTCTTCTCGACCCGCTCGACAGTCTCTGTCACCTCCTCATATTCGGTCTCGTCAGCGGAGGCATCAGACACAAGCTGCACTTCAGGCTCTCGCGTAACAGCTTCGCCTGATCCGGCCGGCGGAAGGGCAGTTCCCGTTCCGTCTATGATATTCTCATCAAGCTCGGCCACCCGCTCTTCGCGGGGAGACAGCTCCTCTATGACAGGCAGCGAGGTAGCGTCGGCAAGCAGCTCCTCCTCCACAGCAGGCGGGGTAACAGGAGTCTCCTCGATTTCCGGCGGCATGGTATCCGCAAGCAGCTCCTCCTCCACGGCGGGCGGCTGCGCCTTCTTGGGTTCCGCCGGTACCGCAGGCTCGCCCGCGATATGCTCCAAGGGAGATTCCTCAAAGACAAAGGGCTCTTCCGGAACCTCTTCCTCCGGACCTGTAAGCGGAGCCGCATCCTCCTCCTGCACAAGGGCAGACGCTGAGCCGCGTCCAGCATCCTCCATGCCGGGGAAGGGTTGCACCTTGGACGAACCGAAGTCCGGGAGCTCCACGCCACCTATCTCAACCCTGCCACCGTCGTTCTCATCGGCTCCGTCGGCGGGAATACCGCTATCCCACAGGCTGCCGTCTTCAGCATCGCCGTCGGCGGGAATCTCGCCGTCCCAAGGGTCGCTTTCCTGCACGCCGGCGCTGTCTGCGGGCGGGGGCAGGTTTTCCACGGGGCGGACCGGAACCTCAGCAAGCGCATCCCCGCCGTAGGAGAGGATTGCTATACCAGAGGCGATGTCATCAAAATTATCCGGGCGGCGGCTCACCTTGACCCGCAGGGAAGAAGACTCGCTCATACCGAGCTTTGCGGCGGCCTCTGGCGTCAGCAGCAGCACAACGCTATCCGACTCGTCAAGAGAGCCCAGATTCAGGACATTGATGGTCACGCCGGTACGAGGATTCGTCACGGCAATATTGTCGCCGGGCAAATAGTTCTGAGCCTTGGAGAAATATCCGGAGGGCAAATCCCCGGCAGACGCAATGGCAACGGCTCCGTAAGAGGAGCCATCGGAGAGTTCAGCCGCAAAAAGAGAAAGAGCTATGCAAAGGAGCAAGCATAACGAACAAAGCTTTTTCATACCACGTTCTCCCGTATCCTTACCTGCTGGCGATAGACCGTTCGACAAGCTGGGCAATCACTTTGCTAAAGCCAGAAACCCCGTCTTTATTGTCCTTCTTTGCGTCAACGGTACCGGGGCTTCTTGAGCCGGAGTCAATCTTGTTGCCGGAACGTACGTCAAAAATCTCCCAGCTGCATCCTGTGATATTGCTCAGCAGCACGGCCTGAGGGTTCTTGGAAAGCGCGGTGTCATAATCCATAACAAAAGCCACAAAATAATCGCAGCCGCCAAGACGCGCATCATCAAGCGCGCCATAGCAGATTACCTTGTCTTCGGCACTGCCAGAAGAAACTGCCGTCGGCGAATTCGTCACGATAAAGCCTTTCTCGAAAAAATAATCGAAAAACACGCCCTCCATTACGTAGGAAGAAGAGCGGACTTCTTCCTGCGCCGGGTCATGCTGGATAATCTGAAAAGAAATCGCCGAGGCAGCCGCTGAATGCATTGCAAAAAAGAGGATACATGTGTACAGTACCATCAGTTTATTTTTGCAGATTTTTCCCATCTTTATCCCCTCAGAGGAAAACGTTCCTCTACATTCATAATCGGAATATTCTTGCCGTAGTTTAGGGGGAAGCCGCCAAAAACTTCAGTTTTTGGCGGAAGCCTTGAAACCGCTCCGCCATCCGCAAAGCGAATCGTGCAAGCGGCCAGCCGATGGGGCGGGCTTCCCTTGTTTAAATCCGCAAGGTGTGCTATCATAGGGCAACGGGGACAGGCTTTCCTGCCTTCCTGCAAAAAGAGGGGATTATGGATAAAGTTGAGACCAGACTCTACATCATCGGGGCGGGTTTTGCCGGGCAAATGATTGCCGATGACATAAACCGGAAGAAGATTTTCGGCAGCGTGGCAGCCTTTCTGGACGACGACAAAAAACTCATCGGCACCCGCATCGACGGCGTTCCTGTGCTGGGGCCGGTGCAAGAGGTAGCCCCCCTGCTCCGCGTAACCGCAATCGATCAGGCCATCATCGCCATTCCGAGCGCAAGCGTGGAGCGCATCCGGGAAATCTACAAGACGCTCAAAGATAACGGTTTCTTCCATATAAAGATACTGCCGTCAATCAGTCAGGTGGTGGACGGCAAAGCACATCTGGTACAGGCGCGGGAAATCAACCCGCTCGACATCCTTGGGCGCACCCCCATCATCATCCCCCTGCACGAAAGCCTTTCCTACCTGCGCGGAAAACGGGTGCTCATCACCGGCGCGGGCGGCTCCATCGGAAGCGAGCTCGCACGCCAGCTGCTTTCGGGCGGATGCGAGCGGCTCTACCTCTTCGGACACGGGGAGAATTCCATCGTGCGTATTTACCGCGAGCTGCACATACTCCAGAACGAGGGAGTCGGCGAGAAAGCCTCCGTGGTGCCGATTATCGGCGACATGAAGGACAGGGAATACGTGCGCCGCATCATAGCGCGGACGCATGCGGACGTCATCTTCCACTGCGCCGCATACAAGCATGTCCCCATGATGGAAGAGAACCAGGTGGCGGCGATAGAGAACAACGTGTTCGGGACAAAAAACCTGCTGGACGCGGCGCTGGAATCCGGCACGGAGCGCTTTGTGCTCATCTCCACGGACAAGGCGGTGAACCCTGTCAGCGTATACGGCGTCAGCAAAATGCTCTGCGAGAAACTTGTGCTGGAGGCGGCGCAGCGAACGAACGGCAGACAGTCGTTCATGTTCGTGCGCTTCGGCAACGTGCTCGGCTCCCGCGGCTCCATCCTGCCCATGTTCATGGAGCAGATTCAGAACGGCGGGCCGGTGACCGTCACCGACCGGAACATGGAGCGCTACTTCATGACCATACCGGAAGCCTGCTCGCTCGTCCTGAAGACCGGCGGCGTCGGGGAAAACGGGGCGTCCTACCTGCTGGACATGGGCGAGCCGGTCAAGATACTGGAGCTTGCCGAGCAGATTATCCGCTTCAGCGGCTTTGAGCCGTACAAGGACATAGACATCACGTTCATCGGCGCACGGCGGGGTGAACGGCTGGAAGAGCCGCTCTGGCTCAAAGAGGAGAACCCGGAGCCCACGCAGTACCAGAAAATCCTGCGGCTCACGAACATTCCCCCGCGCCAATTCCGGCTGGACGAGCTGCTGGACGAGCTGCGGCCAATCTGCAGCTACGACAGCGCACAGCCCGATTTGTACAGGAACAAAGACGTGCTCGTCGAAAAACTCAGGAAAGCGGTTCCCTCGCTTGACGAATTCTATGCGGAAGAAGAGGCGGACGGAACCAGAATCGATATGGCGACTTCCGTCAAGGTGGTATTATAAATGGCAGACTGTGATTCATTGAAGGTGCCTTTTTTCCGGGCATCCATCGGCAAAGACGACGAGGAGGCCGTGCTGCGTGTGCTGCACAGCGGCTGGCTCACGACAGGAAAGGAGGCGCTTGCGTTCGAGCAGGAATTCGCCGCAAAAATACAGGTACCCTATGCCCTTGCCGTGAACAGCAATACGAGCGGCATGGTGCTCGCGATGGAAGCCTGCGGCGTGGGGGCTGGCAAAGCTGTCATAACGACGCCCTACACCTTCGTATCGACCGCGGCCTGTGCGCGTCTTCTCGGAGCCGACGTCTACTTTGCCGACATAGAGCCAGACAGCTATTCCATAGATCCGGCGGCCATAGAGAAAATCCTTTGCGGCCCTGACGGCAAAAAGGTCGCCGCGATAGTACCCGTGCACATCGGCGGCAATGTCTGCGACATGGACGCCATCATGGCGCTCGCAAAAAAATACGGCGTGCGCGTCATAGAGGACTGCGCGCACGCCTTTCCAAGCCCCACGCACCTCGGCTATGCGGGCGCCATCGGGGACATCGGAGTCTTCTCTTTTTACGTGACAAAGACCATCACCACGGGGGAAGGCGGCATGGTGACGACAAAGGACGAGGCGCTTGCGCGGCACATGATGTCGATGCGCATGCACGGCATGGACAGGACGACATGGGATCGCTATACCTCGCCAAAAGCCTCATGGGAATACGACATCATTGCCCCCGGCTACAAATACAACCTGCCGGATCTGCTTGCGGCATTGGGGCGGACGCAGCTGGCAAAAGCAGAGGAATTCGACCGCAAGCGGAAAGCGCACGTGCAGCGCTACATCGAAGCATTCCGCCACATGGACTTTATCAAACTGCCGCCGGACGGCGAAGGGAACGCATGGCATCTTTTCCTGCTGCGCCTGGATACATCCAAGCTCAGCTGCGACAGGAACACTTTCGCACGGGAGCTGCAGACGCTGGGCGTGGGCATCAGCGTGCACTTCATCCCGATTTTCCACTTCTCCTACTGGCAGGGGCTCTACCCGGAATTCACCGCCCGGAATTTCCCCAACGCGGAGCAGCGATACAACGAGACGATTTCGATCCCGCTCTTCCCCGACATGACGGACGACATGGTGGATTTTGTCATCAGCTGCGTAAAGGCCATAGGAGAAAAATACCATGCCTAAGGCAGGGGAACGGCGCCGAGCGGTGCCCAAAAAGAAAGCAAAAGCCGCACAGGGACAGATTTCCTTCCAGAATGACTTCTACAGCGACATCTCCGTAGAAGGCATGCTCTATGCCAGAATCGTCAGGAGCCCCGTGCCGTCGGGAATCATCACCTCCATATCGCAGGGCGACCTGCCAGAAGGCTATTTTCTCTTCACCGCGCACGATGTTCCCGGCTGCAACCTCATACAGACGCCATTGGGAAAAGTGCCAGTGTTCAGCGAGGGGAACATCGCCTACTGCGGCGAGCCGGTGGGAATCCTCGTCGGGCCGGATGAAAAAGAGCTTGCCAGGCTGCTGCAGGAGCTGCAGATAAACTACGATACAAACAGCATAGAATCCTATCTGGAGCCGGAAAACCCGGCCGGAATGCCAGCTGCCGCCCAAGCCCATCCGGCAGAAAACGGGAGCGGCGCAATCGAGCATGTCAGCGCGAGCAGCCTCTTCTCCTCAAAAATCGCCGAGCGGAAAATAGAGCGCGGGAACTGCTTCCAGCCAGACCAGAACGGCGTCGTGCCGGGACTGGAATCTGTGTTCACGTCGGCTGCCACCGTTCAGGAAGGGACATGGTCATACGCCGTGAATACCCCGTATAACCGGGAGCCGAACGGCGCCCTCTGCTCCTACGACGGCACAAAGCTCACGGTCTACACGCCGACGCAGTGGCTGAGCAACTTGCGCAAAGTGCTGTCAGAGGCAACGGGCATAGACGGAACGGACATCATCGTGAACAAGACCCGTGCCTGCGACCATGGCACAAACAGCATCTGGTACAATGCGTTCATCGCCTGCCAGGTCGCGGTCGCATCCTATCGGACCAGATGCCCCGTCAAGCTGGTCTACACACGAGAGGAGCAGCAGAAATACATGGACTGCATGCAGCCCATCACCATCAGCCACCGGACGGCGCTCTCGCGGGAAGGCAAGCTGCTCGCCCTGCAGGTGGGCATAGAAGTGAATGCCGGCAGCTCCAACGTCTTTATCCGCGAGATAATCGACCGGCTTGCGATTGCGGCGACGGGGTGCTATGACGCAGAGAACGTGAGCATAACATCGAGCGCGTTCTATTCCCGCAACCCGCCATCCTCCATCGACCAGCAGCTCATAGATTCAGCTGCCTTCTTTGCCATAGAGAACCAGATGAACAAACTCTGCGGCAGCAGCGGCTTTACCCCGGCGGAAATCAGGCTGCTCAACCTTACAGAAGGGGAGTACAGCGCGCGGAACGCCCCGCTCGTGCTTCTGCCAAAGGCAAAGGAGACAATCGACGCTATCATCGCACGGAGCGACTTTAACAGGAAATACGCGTCCTACCACCTTGACAATATCACGAGAATGCGGCAGAAAGGCAAGGAGACGCAGATAATCTCCTACCTGACGCCGCTCCGGGGAATCGGATTTGCCTGCGGTTACGAAGGCTCCTGCTATTACGGCTCGGAAGTCTTCAGCAGCGACCAGTCGCTCACCGTGACCATGCAGGCAGACGGCACCATCGTCATACAGAGCCCCCCGATTTCCCGTTCCATCCAGGAGATATGGAGCAAACTCGCGTCCTCCATCTTGGGAATCACCCAGTCGTCGGTATCGATTGACTCGCACTTTGATGCAGGCAACGAGCCGCTGCTGCCGGAAGGTGTCTATTCGAATATCAGCATCATGACGCAGCTGCTGAAAAAATGCTGCGAGAGCCTGAAGAAGCGCAAGCCCGACACAAAGCTACCCTTCTCCGTAAAGAAAAAGCTTTCCGCCGCCCAAAAAAAGGCATGGGATTCCGCGGAATTTGAGGGCACCCCCTTCCACAGCTGCTCCTTTGCGGCCGCCACCATAGAAGTGGAGCTTGACCCCTGCACGTTCCGTGAGAAAATCAGGGAAATCAACATCATCATCAACGGAGGAAAAATCCTCAACTCCACGGCCGCGGAGAGCAACATAAAGCTGGCGGTTCAGCGCGTCCTCACGTCGCTCGTGGAGGAAGACAGCGTCGAATGCAACAACATCAAAATCGCATTCATGCAGTCCGAGGAAAACCCCACGCAAATCGGGGAGCTTGTCTACCAGGTGCTTCCCGCCGCATACACGGAAGCTCTGTCGCAGGCGCTCGGCTGCACGGTAAGCACCCTGCCGATGCAAAGCAACAGCCTGTACAAGCTGCTGCAGGAAAAAGAGGCGTCGGAGCAAAAACAGTCAAAGAAACAGAGCACTCCGCCCGCTCAGACAGCCGCGGCAACAGCGAATGCGGATGCACAGGCAGCATCGGACGCGCAGCCTGAGCCGGAGAAGACAGAGGAGGCAGCACACCATGATGATACCGGTAACGCTTAACAACAAGAAGACGGTGCTTGACGCGGATCCGTCAGAATCCCTGCTGACCGTGCTGCGGCGGGAAAAACTGTTCAAGGTAAAATGCGGCTGCGAGAAAGGCTTCTGCGGCAACTGCATGGTGCTTCTCGATGACAATCCTATCCCCAGCTGCAAGATTGCCGCCAGCATGGTCAGGGACAGCCGCATCGTCACGCTGGAATACTTCGTCAACTATCCCGTCTACAAGGATATTGTCTCCGGCTTCAACGAGGCCGGCATCCATCTGTGCGGCTACTGCGACGCCGGAAAGATACTCACGGCATACGACCTGCTCCGGAAATACCGGCGCGTCGAGCCGCAGCAGATTTTTGAGGCAGTAAAACATCTGGACTGCTGCTGCACCGACAGGGACACGCTGGTGAACGGCATCCTGTATGCAGTCGCGGCAAAACATGCGCGGGAAGGAAGGCTGGAAAATGGAAAAAAATAACCATACCGTGCTGATTGCAAAGACCTTTCAGGACATCGGCTATCACCTTAACTCGGTACACGCGCTGCAGGTGCTCGGCGGAGGAACATGGGTCGATTCCTACGGAGAGAAGGCGGTATCCCTGCGCTCCATCGAAGAGCTGAAGACCATAGAAAAGCACGAGCGCTACATAGACTTTGGCGCGGCGGTGACGATAGCGCAGATGCTGGAGATGGGCAGGACAAACATGCCCACCATTCTCTACGACGCGCTCTCCAGCATAGGGACGCGCTCAGTCCGCAACCTTGCGACGCTGGGAGGCAATATCTGCGCCAAAGGCCAGAAGCTGACGCTCTATGCCCCGCTGCTCGCGCTGGACGCACGCCTTGAGCTGCGGAACCAGAACGACACAAAAAACATTCCTTTCAGCAAATTCTCCGGGGTTCCCGACGGCTATGTGCTCACGCAGGTACGGGTTCCCGTCGATGACTGGGAGGTGGCCATATTCCGCCGCGTCGGCCCGCTGAACAGAATCAGCCCGCTGA
Source organism: Treponema sp. UBA4319 (assembly GCA_002393865.1). Taxonomy (GTDB): domain Bacteria; phylum Spirochaetota; class Spirochaetia; order Treponematales; family Treponemataceae; genus Treponema_D. Next base: position 8,445 of record DGUD01000164.1, on the reverse strand, counting down.
GCGCCAGCTTCGCCTTCCTCGTCGATACCCAGAAGAATATCATCGCCAACATCAAGATTGCATTTGCGGGCATCATCGTATTCCGCTCGCACGAGCTGGAGAACAAAATCATCGGCTCACGGCTTCCGCTGGGGAACAAATTCATCGACTCCCTCGTACAGGAAGCAGAACGGATGTATAGCCAGCAATTCGCGGCGGAGAACGCAGAGCCTGTGCTCAAGGCGCAGTTCCTGAGCCTCCTCCAGTACTCGCTGGGGCAGCTGACCTGACAGAGCCCGCCGCTGCAGCCCTACTGTATGAGCATGGCGTCGCCGTAGGAGAAGAAGCGGTATTTCTCCTGCACGGCAGTGCTGTACGCGCGGAGGATATGCTCGCGGGAAGCAAAGGCGCTCACCAGCATGATAAGCGTCGATTCGGGCGTATGGAAATTCGTGAACATCTGATCCACAAGCTTAAAGCGGTAGCCGGGGTACATAAAGATATGCGTGCTGCCGGTGCCGCCTTGCACCAGGCCGTCATCGCCCGCGGCGCTCTCAAGCGTACGCACGCTCGTTGTGCCGACAGCAAGCACCGGCCGCCCCTCGCGCTTTGCCCTGTTTATTTTTTCCGCGACATCGTAAGGCACCGTGTACACTTCCTCGTGCATCGTATGCTCCTCTATGTTCTCCGCACGGACAGGCAGGAACGTCCCCAGGCCGACGTGCAGCGTAATCCACGCAAGCTCCACGCCTCTGTCGCGGAGCCGCTGCAGCATTTCCTCGGTAAAATGCAGACCCGCCGTGGGGCAGGCGGCGCTGCCTGTCTCCGTGGCGTACACCGTCTGGTAGCGCTCGGTGTCGAGGTCCGTATCGCCGCGGCGGATGTAGGGCGGCAGCGGAATATGCCCGTTGCGCTCAAACCATTCCTCTGTAATGCGGAACGGAAACTGTATGGCGCGGAATTCCGTTCCCGCGTCTTGCGGCTGGCCGACAACCGTTCCCTCCGATCCGTCAGGGAATACATACACGCCGCCGTCCTTCACCTTCTTTGCGCCTTTTACCATGGTATTCCAGACGCAGCCGTTCGTGCCAATCTGGTTCAGGAACATGAATTCCTGCTCCCTGCCCGTCGCTTTCTTTATCCCGTAGCACCGGCTGCGGCGCACACGGCTGTTGTTGAACACCATAAGCGTTCCCGGCCGCACAAGATCCGGCAGGTCAGCCATCACATGATGCTCTATCGCGCCAGAGCTACGGCCGAGCAGCATCAGGCGATCCTGCCCCCGCGCCCCTGACGGTTTCTGGGCAATAAGCTCCTGCGGTAAATCAAAATAAAAGTCGCTGGTCTTCATGTACGTTTCCTTCTTTCGGCCTCAAGCCCAGATGGCGGTATGCCCGTTCCGTGACAATCCTTCCTCTGGGAGTCCGTTGCAACAAGCCGCACTGAATCAGGTACGGCTCATAATAGTCTTCCAGCGTGTCCATGGACTCGCCAATGGAAATCGCAAGGGTCTCCGCGCCAACCGGCCCGCCGGAAAAATTATTTATTATGGAGAGCAAAATCTCCCTGTCATAGTGCTCAAGTCCGAGCGAATCGATGCCCAGACGGCGCAAACCGGCGGCGGCAATCTCCCGCGTGATGGACGCGCTTTTTTCAGCCTGGGCAAAATCCCTCATGCGGCGGAGCACCCGGTTCACCACGCGCGGCGTTCCACGGGAACAATCCGCCATGAGCGCGGCAGCATCGTCGTCCACGCGCACGTTCAGGATAGCAGCGGAGCGGTGCACAATCTGCATCAGCTCTTCCTGCGTATAGAAATTAAAGCGCTGGATGATGCCAAAACGGCTGATGAGGGGCGAGCTTACCATACCGGCTTTTGTCGTGGCGCCGACCAAGGTAAAATGAGGTATGGGAATGCGGACAGTACGAGCGGCAGCTCCCTGCCCTATCACCCAGTCAAGCTCAAAATCCTCCATCGCAATATACAGCATCTCCTCGATGGCTGGCTTTAAGCGGTGAATCTCATCGATGAAAAAAACCGTGCGCGGCGTTATGGTCGAAAGTATCCCCGCAAGGTCTTTCGGCTTGTCAAGCGCGGGCGCACTGGTCACCTTGAAATCGGCATCAAGCTCATGCGCCGTAATCTGCGCGAGCGTAGTCTTGCCAAGTCCCGGCGGGCCTATCAGAAAAAGGTGGTCAAGCGCCTCCTGCCGCTCCTTTGCAGCCCCGATGAATATGGAGAGGTTCTCCTTTATGGCGCTCTGTCCCAAAAATTCTGAGAGGGTGGCAGGGCGCAGCTTGTTCTCCTGCGCGTCGTCGGCGGAAACACTGTCTGCACGGACGATATGCATATCAAGCTCCGCATCACGCCCACGCACAATCGTCGTCCTTCCGCCGTCCTCCATGGAAGCCCCCTGCGAGGCCTGAGCCGCCAGCTGTGCGACGATGTTCATCTCGTCCTCGCCATCATTTTTCTCCGCCCGGCCGCGGGAATACTTGCTCCGGCTGTTCACACTCCTGTTCATCAGGCAAGCTCCACAAGCGCGCGACGGAACAGCACGTCCTCTTTGGCGGACTTAGACTGCCCCGCAAAGGAGGCATCTGCCTCAAGGACGGCGGCAACATCAGAGACAGCCTGCTCGGCAGTCCGCCGCTCATAGCCCATCCCTACCAGCGCCGTCACCACGTCCGCATACGGCTGCGCGGAGGGGCGTGCGGCAGCCCCCACGGCGCCATCATCAAGGGACAGTTTGCCTTTCAGCTGCAGCAGCATTTTTGCCGCCGTCTTTTTGCCCACACCAGGCACCTTCTGCAGCGCAGCAACATCGCCGCTGTCAAGGATTTTTGCGAGGGAGACCGACGATATGCTGCCCATTATCTTGAGTGCGGCTTTCGGCCCGATTCCGTCAACCTTCAGCAGGTCAAAGAAAAGCGTCCGGTCCTGCTCACTCGCAAAACCGAACAGCGTCATCAGCATATCCGTATGCTGCAGCCACGTGTAGACACGAGCCGTCCCGCCGACCGGAGGAAAAGCGTCCAGCGCGCTGTCGGGCACCGTGATATCCCACTCGATACCGTGGGTGTCAAGATAGAGTTTCTGCGGAAATTTTCCTGTAATCGTACCGCTCAGACTGTTGAACATAGCAAGAGCAAGTATAGCAGAAAACGCTCAGTTGTAACAGTCCACGAGCATGGCAAAATCATGCAGGTGCCCGTAAATACTGCTCAGGCTGTCTTCCACCGGCTCTTTGAAGAAGGCGTCAAGCTCGTCCCAGTTCTGCACAATCTGAGAGGCCATATTCGTCCGCTCCTCAAGCAACGCCTGAAAATACGACTCGAACTTGCAGAGCCGCTCCTGCTGCTCCTGCACCAGCGAAATAAATGTGGAATCGATGGATTTCAGCGCGCTGCGCAGCTGCACCTCGGCAGTCCGGTCGCTGCTGATATTCTGGAAAAGCACCGACAGCTTGTAGCCCTGCTGGAATTTCGGGGAAAGCTGCATCTCGGTCTTGACGAGCACCGTGTCCTGCTCCACCACATCGTGGAATTCCTGCGCAAGCTGCGACACGAAGTTCTGTTCGGACGAGACCGCACGCACGGAGAACACCTTCATAAAGCGGACAATCTCGGTCTTGACGTAGAGCTCGACAAAAGCGTGCACGTGGAACAGCTCCGTGCATTTTGTGAATCCGGGGAGCCCCTCCGCCGTATAGCGCTGCGAGACGGCTTCCGTGTAGTTCTGCAGCACAGGCACGTCCTTTCCGTCAAAAAGCTTTGCCGCAAGCAGATTCAGCTGTTCCGCACGGTGCTTGGAGTACAGGGTTTCCAGCGCGCCTGCGACGGTCTGGGAGAGCGTATCAGTATAGGCCTGGACGGCATTCGTATCCGGAAGGTACAGCTGCGGCTGGAACGCGATATCATGGAGCACAAGCTTTCCGAGTGCCTCAAAGACATTCTTCTGCTGCAGCTGGCGGAGCTCCGCAAAGAGCTGGGTATATCTGTCAGGGTTTGACATCTTGCAGCCGGGGCGCTTCGCCAAAAAGCCAAAGGCCTCCTTCCAGTCAGGAACCTGCAGCACTGTATATAAGGAAGAAATGAAGCCCGCAATCTGCTGCGCCACAAAATTCTTGTATACCGGCACAAAGCGCGGCTGGGAGGGGAATGTGCCTTCCGTCAGCGACGGCGCAAAATGCTTGAGCATATCAAAATAATCGACCGTGCAGAACTGCTTGAGCTGCATGACGGCGTTATAGACATTGTTGATGACGGCAAGCTGCTCCGGCTCAAAGCTGTCCTGCAGCGTATCGAAAAGCCCGGAAATATGCTCCTTGACAGCCTCAAAGACATCGCTGCCCATCGACGCCGTAAGCCGCTCCTCCGAGAACTGCTCCAGCAGGGATTGCTGCTCCGCCGTCAGATAATAGGTGACCACCAGCGGGACATAGCTGGCATCATCGTTGTTCGCAAGGAAGAATTCCCGCAGGGGGTTGATAGTTCCGTATATCTTGTACAGAAGCGCCGCAAAATCGGGCATCACCATCTCCCTGCTGAATTTATAATAGCTGCAGGAAGCCTTCATGAGGAGCTTATACTCTTTTTTGAGGGCAGAGCGCTGGCTGTCCCACGTTCTGCCAAGAAAAAAATCCGCGATGAGCGTCAGCAGGCTCCGCTTCTGTTCTTCACTGTTATCCTGCATTTTCTTTCCACCCATAAAATAGAGCCGACCGGGAACCCCTGCCCCGGCTCATCAACCTTAAAAACTGCATTTTTGCAAGACCTTCGCCTGAAAAATGCAAGACGAATAAGGAAAGCACAAGCTTTCCGGACAGGCCGAATACAAAGCCCGGACACCGGACATGCCAGTTTCCGCCGTAATTCCGCGTGCTTTCCGGGCTAGCACCCTGCAGCATGACAGAATGCGGCACCCCGTGCCCGTAAAACAGAGCATTCAAGCTACGTTTTATTATGGTGCAATATCGGTGTGCTGTCAAATGCTTTTTTCAGGAAGCACCGCCAGCCAGCGTAGCGCAGCGGGTCGTATGGATATGCGTTATGGCCCCGGCAAGCGCATCCGCCGCATGATCCGGGCGCGGCACCGTCTTAAGGTGCAGCAGCAGCTTGACGTACTGCTCCACAGTCTCTTTGTCCGCCGAGGATGTCCCCGTCACCGCAGATTTTATCTGGTTCGGCGTATACATAGTCAGCGGCACGGCCTGCTGCGCAAGGCAGAGCGTGACGACGCCCTTGGCCTCTGCCACGGCAAGCGCGCTCGTTACGTTGCGGGCAAAATACAAGGCCTCCATCTCAGCCTCATCCGGGCGGAATTCATCCAGCACGGCAAGCAGGCGGTTGTAGATGGAAAGCAGGCGGAGCGAATGGTCTTCGCCCGCGGCAGTCTCGATAACACCGTAACTCACGAGCTTGAGGCCAGAGCTTGAGGCATCCACAATGCCAAAGCCCGTGTGCGCAAGCCCCGGATCAATCCCGATTACCCTTCTGCCCCGTTTCATGACTTCCCATAGTGCCGAAGATAAAAAAACACCCCCACCATGCTCCGGTCAAACCAGACTGGCAGGGGAACAGGCAGGAGCGGCCAAAACAGCCGCCCTGCGCATCCATACAGAATCTAGGAACGGATTGCCTTACTCCGCATCCGGGTCAAAGTCGTCCGGATACTCCACCGTCGTATAGACGTTCTGGACATCCTCGTCCTCTTCCAGCTTGTTGATAAGCTTCTGTACCTTCTTTGCCGTATCCATATCGACAGCCGTATATGCCTGCGGAACCATGGACACAGAGGCAGACAGGGACTCATATTCTTTTTTCTGCAGCGCCTCAAGCACTTTGTCAAAAGAAGTCGGATCGGTGGTAACGGTGATGACGCCGTCCTCATTCACGATGTCCTCTGCGCCCGCATCAAGGGCAACCTCCATCAGCTCCTCTTCGCTCACCTTCTCGGCGTCGTACTCGATGACACCCTTGCGGTCAAACATACGGCTGACAGAACCGGTCGTTCCCAGATTACCGCCGTTCTTCGTAAAGAAATTGCGCACATTTGCCGCGGCGCGGTTCTTATTGTCGGTCAGGACTTCCACCAGAACTGCAACGCCGCCCGGAGCATATCCTTCGTACACAAGCTCCTCGTAAGAGACGGCTCCAAGCTCACCGGTACCCTTTTTGATTGCGCGCTCGATATTGTCCTTCGGCATGGAAGCCGCACGCGCTTTAAGGACGGCCGTACGGAGACGGGGGTTTGCGTTGACATCTCCGCCACCCATCTTAGCTGCAATAGAAATTTCCTTTATAAACTTTGTGAACAGCTGACCGCGCTTGGCATCAGCAATCCCCTTCGCATGCTTGATGGTTGACCATTTACTATGTCCTGACATTGGAAACTCCTCTAATAAATACAGATTGTGAGTGACAGTTTATCATAAAACTGCACTATATGTCAATGAGCCAGTCTCAAAACCAGCGGCTTCCGAGCCCAGCCTAGTCCTTTTTGTTCAGGTTCTTGAACATGTCCTTGACGTTCACGCTGTCAAGCACCTTTCCGGCGGCATCCGCAGCGGCATTCGACAGCTCGTTGTCGCCGAGGGCACCCTGAATCTGCTTGCGTGACTCCTCCTTGGCAATATCCTTCAGACGCTGCTCGGCTTCGGCATATTTTTTCTCCAGGATATCCTGCACATCGGAAATCTTGACATTCTGCAGCTCTATATCGCCCTCTATGCCAAGGAACTGCTTTGCCTGTGCGAGATAGCCGTTGGATGCGTCGTTTACCTGCTCGTTCAGAATCCTGAACGCGGCCTCCTTGGCATCGTTGCCGAGGCTCCTTACGATGGCGTCAAAGGCCTTTGCGAACTGGTCGGCAAAATTGCCGTTCAGCGCAAGGTTCACTCCGCTCCCCTTCGTGTAGCCCGCCGTGTAGCCTACAACCATGTCCTTGACGGTATCCAGCGCCTGGCGGTAGTACTTCGTCACGAATTCGTTCTCGAAGCCGTCCGTCGTGAGCACCAGCTTCTGCAAATCCACGCTGCCGCTGAGCGCCAGTTTGTCTTGTTCCAGCGAGCAGCTCAGGGCGATGTCCGCATTGCCCGTGAGGGACGGAACGCCGCTGCGGGTGGCGATTTTTGTGCCGTCCACGGCAAGGCTGAAGCCGCTGCCGTCGTAGTCCGCAGTAATCAGGGGCGCGGTGCTGGCAGCGCGGATGTCCATCACGGCCTGAACCGCATGCATCATGCCGTTGTCAGAGAGCCTGGCGCTCAGGGAAGTCGTCCTGCCGCGGGCATTCTGGTCGTTCGTCAGCTCCGTAGCAAGCGCCTCGAAGCTCCTGCCGGCAAGCTCACCCGAAACGAACATGCGCTCAATCAGTACGGTGGGGTTCTGCCCCGTATACCAGTATGTCGTGCCCTTCATGCGCTCGCGCGTAGCGGCCGGCTTCTTTTTTTCCGGCTGGGCGGCAGTAAGCTGGGACAACTTGGCGGACTCCTCCTTGAGCTTCTCCACATAGTCCGTCACCTGCCTGACGTATGGATAGTACTTGCCGAGCATATTATAGCCGACGGTGTCAAGCGCGTCGTTAAACAGCAGATTCGCGTTCTTTACGGCGTTCACCACACCGGTCAGCTTTGCCTGCATCAAATCCTTGTCCGCCGTGACGGCATCGGTCACGGACAGCGTGAGTTTCTTTACCGCGAGCCCGTCATCCGTCACTTCGGCGGTGAGCGCCTCCGCAGACTGCTTGATTCCCTTGCTCTTCTCGATGGCATCCTTGAGCTTCGCGATGGCGTCCTGCAGCACCTGCGGATCGGAAATCTTGGAAAAGTCGATGGTCTGCAAGTTCTTTACGCTGCCGCTAAAGTCCTCGACCTGCGCCTTTATCTCCTCAGGTTTGCCCTGCCACTTGGTAAAGAGATTCTGCACGTCCCCGACGGCTGCCTGCGCCACCTCCGGGGATTTGAGCTGGGAGCGGATGTTAGCGACAATGGTCTCCACGTCACCGCCACCGAGCATGTCAGTCGCCATCATCTTGAGGTCGTCAAGAGCCTGCGTGCTCTTGCTCTGCAGGCTCAGCATGAATTCGCTGTCAGCGAGGGAAGCATTCTCCGCCTTCGGCTTCTGCGGTTTTTCCGGGAGCTCGCAGCTTTCCGTCCTGTCGGTGTTCAGGGCAAGCCCGGACAGCTCAAGGTTCCGCACGTCAAGCTTGCCCCGCAAGGCCTGCGCAAGGTTGAAGCTCAGCTCAATCTTCTCAGCCTCCGCAAGATTCTTCATCACGCTGTTCTTGTTGCCCACCGCGATATTGCGGACGGTAAGCGTGCCGCCGAGTATGCTCAGCCGCACGGAGCCGACATCGGTCTTGGCGCCGGCGGCAGCCTCGCAGCCCATGACAATCGCTTTTTTTGCGAGCGGGTTCTTGAAGGCGGAAATGACGAGCGCGAGCAGCACGAATACCGCGATGACCGC